>NZ_CP117782.1:2599725-2924691 GCF_028657905.1 Burkholderia sp. FERM BP-3421
CGACGCTGAAAACCCGGTGGTCGCCTCGGCGACGATCCCGGCGGGCGCAGTCTCGGACGCGGCTGAAGGCGAAACGCCGGCTGCCTGAGCGCCCTTTCGATCCGTTTCCTGAAACGGTCGACGCAACCCGCCGCGGCTTGCCCGGCGGGTTTTTCTTTTTCCAGGACGGGCCGCCTCCGCGCGGACGCGCCCTTTCGAACATCATGATCAAACTGATCGTCGGCCTCGGCAATCCCGGGGCGGAATACACGGCAACCCGCCATAACGCGGGCTTCTGGCTCATCGACCAGCTCGCGCGCGAAGCCGGCGCGACGCTGCGCGACGAGCGGCGCTTCCACGGCTTCTACGCGAAGGCGCGCCTGCATGGCGAGGAAGTGCATCTGCTCGAACCGCAGACCTACATGAACCGCTCCGGCCAGTCGGTCGTCGCCCTCGCCCAGTTCTTCAAGATCCTGCCCGACCAGATCCTCGTCGCGCACGACGAGCTCGACCTGCCCCCCGGCGCGGCCAAGCTCAAGCTCGGCGGCGGCAGCGGCGGCCACAACGGGCTCAAGGACATCTCGGCGCACCTGTCGTCGCAGCAGTACTGGCGCCTGCGTCTCGGCATCGGCCATCCGCGCGACCTGATCCCCGAGGGCGCGCGCGCGGGCGCCAAGCCCGACGTCGCGAACTTCGTGCTGAAGCCGCCGCGCCGCGAGGAGCAGGAGGTGATCGACGCCGCGATCGAGCGCGCGCTCGCGATCATGCCGCTCATCATCCAGGGCGAACTCGAACGCGCCATGATGCAGCTGCATCGCAACTGAGCCCGTCGCGGCGGGCCGCGCGCCCCCGGCTGGGTTAAGCTCGTGGTTTTTCCCAGCGTCAGGAGCCAAGCGGTGAGCCGTTACTAGAGCGACATCGTTCAGGAACTCGTGCCCTACGTGCCGGGCGAACAGCCCGCATTCGCGCACCCGGTCAAGCTGAACACCAACGAGAATCCCTATCCGCCGTCGCCGCGCGTCGTCGAGGCGATCCGGCGCGAGCTGGGCGAAACCGGCGACGCGCTGCGCCGCTACCCCGATCCGGCCGCACGCGCGCTGCGCGAGACGGTGGCCGCGCATCACGGCATCGACCCGGCCCAGGTGTTCGTCGGCAACGGCTCCGACGAAGTGCTCGCGCACGTGTTCCAGGCCTTGCTCAAGCACGCGCGGCCGATCCGCTTTCCCGACATCACCTACAGCTTTTATCCGACCTATGCGCGCCTCTACGGCGTCGCCTACGAGACGATGCCGCTCGCGGACGACTTCTCGATCCGCCCCGACGACTTCCTCGGCGACAACGGCGGCGTGCTGCTCCCGAATCCGAACGCGCCGACCGGCCACGCGCTGCCGCGCGCGGACATCGAGCGGATCGTCGCGGGCAATCCGGATGCGGTGGTGGTGATCGACGAGGCGTACGTGGATTTCGGCGCGGAGTCGGCGCTGCCGTTGATCGGGCGCTATCCGAACCTGCTCGTGGTGCACACGGTGTCGAAGGCGCGTTCGCTCGCCGGCATGCGGGTCGGCTTCGCGTTCGGCGACGCCGCGCTGATCGAGGCGCTCAACCGCGTGAAGGACAGTTTCAACTCGTATCCGCTCGACCGTCTCGCGCAAGTCGCCGCGCAGGCCGCCTACGAGGATCAGGACTGGTTCGAGGCGACCCGCGGCCGGGTCGCGGCGAGCCGTGCGCGCCTCGCGGCCGAGCTGGCCGCGCTCGGCTTCGAGGTCGTGCCGTCGGCGGCCAATTTCGTGTTCGCGCGCCATCCCGGCCGCGATGCGGCGACGCTCGCGGCCGCGCTCAGGCGACGGGAGATCATCGTCCGGCATTTCCGGCTGCCGCGCATCGAGCAGCATCTGCGCATCTCGATCGGCACCGACGCCGAATGCGACGCACTCGTCGCCGCGCTGCGCGAACTGCTCGCGCAGCCGGCCTGACTCGCCGGCCGGCGCGCCCCGCGCGTCAGGCGTCGCCGTCCTGCGCGGCGGCCGTCAGCGCGCGGTACTTCGCCATCAGCGCGTCATGGGTTTCCGGATGCTGCGGATCGCGCGGGATGCATTCGACCGGACACACCTGCTGGCACTGCGGCTCGTCGAAATGGCCGACGCACTCGGTACACTTGCTCGGATCGATCACGTAGATTTCCGGGCCCATCGAAATCGCGCCGTTCGGGCACTCGGGCTCGCACACGTCGCAATTGATGCACTCGTCGGTAATCATCAGGGACATACAGGTCTCGCTTCCGCCGGCGTGCGCCGGCGCTTGAATCAGCCGGCTGCGTCGCGTGTCACGCGGCCGGCCCGTGGCCCATCGCGGCCACTTTTTCCGTCAGCCATTTCTCGACCGACGGGAACACGAACTTGCTGACGTCGCCGCCCAGCTGCGCGATCTCGCGCACGATCGTGCCCGAGATGAACTGGTACTGGTCGGACGGCGTCATGAACATCGTCTCGACGTCGGGCAGCAGATAGCGGTTCATCCCCGCCATCTGGAACTCGTACTCGAAATCCGACACCGCACGCAGCCCGCGCACGATCACCCGCGCGTTGTTCGCGCGCACGAAATCCTTCAGCAGGCCGGTAAAGCCCATCACCTTCACGTTCGGGTAATGACCGAGCACTTCGTTCGCAATCTCCAGCCGTTCCTCGAGCGAGAAGAACGGCTTCTTCGCGCGGCTGTCCGCCACGCCGACGACCAGCGTATCAAAAATGCTCGATGCGCGCCGCACGAGATCCTCGTGGCCGCGCGTCAGCGGATCGAACGTACCGGGGTACACGGCGACTACCATGTCGCTCCTCCTGTCATCACGCAAATGGGGGCACGGCTACGCGCCGTGCCCGCCAGCCTGGACGCATCGCGCCCGGCGCCTCGTTTGGAACGCGCATTATTCATCATTTTCGCGTTGCAGCAAATGATAGTGGACTGCGCCCGCCTTGCCATGCCGCGCGACTTCCCACCCGGCCAGCACCTCATGCGCCTGCGGATCGAGTGCCTCGCCCGCCTCGACGTACAGGTGGCCGCCCGCGGCCACGAGCGGCAGGGCGAGCGCGAGCGCGCGCTCGAACAGCGCCGCATCGCCGAACGGCGGGTCGAGGAACACCACGTCGAACGAGCCCGGCGCGAGCCCCGCCGCGAGCCGCAGCGCGTCGGCCTCCGCGACCTCGATCGCGCGCGCGGCCAGCTTGTCCTTGTTCGCGCGCAGCTGCTGCGCCGCGCGCGGATGGCGCTCGACCATCACCACGCTCGCCGCGCCGCGCGACGCCGCTTCGAAGCCGAGCGCGCCGCTGCCCGCGAACAGGTCGAGACAGCGCCGGCCGTCGAGGTCCTGGCCGAGCCAGTTGAACAGCGTCTCGCGCACGCGATCGGGGGTGGGGCGCAGGCCGTCCAGGTCGAGCACCGGCAGCGGTGTGCGCTTCCAGTCGCCGCCGATGATGCGGATCGTGTGCGGCTTGCCGCGCGCGGACGACGCGGACGGACGAGCGGAGGACGGACGGGACATACGAAAATTCGATTCGGAAAAGGTCGGCGAGAGGGCGGCGGGACGGGCCCGCCGCCGCGAACAGGCGCACGTTACCACAAGCCGCGCGCGGCTTCGCCGGTGGCGACGCGGCGCGCCTGATAAAATGGCGGGCTTCGGGCCTCCCGGCCCCGGACGCCAGCCGGCGCGCGCGCCGGCCCGGCCGTGCCGCCGGCAGCGCGGTGCGCCTTCTTCCTCCAAGCCAGACCATGTTCAGTTTCTTCAAACGCTTCAAAGGCAACCCGACGCAGGAAGCCACGCCGGACGAGTCGCCGGCCCCGGCGCAAAGCGCACCGGAAGCCCCCGCGCCAACGCCCGCCCCCGCCCTTCGGCGCCCGCAGCCGCGCCGGCGCCCGTCGCCGCGGCCCCGGTCGCGCCCGCCCCGGCCGTCGTCGTGACGGTCACGGCCGCCGACAGCGGCCCGGGCGAGGTCGTCGAGACGGTCGAGATCGTGCCGCCGCCCGTCATCGAGCCCGGCGCGCGGAAATCGTGGCTCACGCGCCTCAAATCCGGCCTGTCGAAGACGAGCGCGAGCATCACCGGCGTCTTCGTCAGCACGAAAATCGACGAAGACCTCTACGAGGAGCTGGAGACGGCGCTGCTGATGTCCGACGCCGGCGTCGACGCGACCGAGTATCTGCTCGGCGCGCTGCGCGAGAAGGTCAAGGCAGAGCGCCTGACCGACCCGCAGCAGGTGAAGGGCGCGCTGCGCGACCTGCTGATCGGGCTGCTCAAGCCGCTCGAGAAATCGCTGATGCTCGGCCGCGCGCAGCCGCTCGTGATGATGATCGCGGGCGTCAACGGCGCGGGCAAGACGACCAGCATCGGCAAGCTCGCGAAGCACCTGCAGCGCTTCGACCAGTCGGTGCTGCTCGCCGCGGGCGACACGTTCCGCGCGGCCGCGCGCGAACAGCTGTCGATCTGGGGCGAACGCAACAACGTGACGGTGGTCCAGCAGGAAAGCGGCGATCCGGCCGCGGTGATCTTCGATGCGGTCGGCGCCGCGCGCGCGCGCAAGATCGACGTGATGATGGCCGATACCGCCGGCCGCCTGCCGACGCAATTGCACCTGATGGAGGAATTGCGCAAGGTGAAGCGCGTGATCGGCAAGGCGCTCGACGGCGCGCCGCACGAGGTGCTGCTCGTGATCGACGCGAACACCGGGCAGAACGCACTCGCGCAGGTCAAGGCGTTCGACGACGCACTCGGTCTCACCGGCCTCATCGTCACGAAGCTCGACGGCACCGCGAAGGGCGGCATCCTCGCCGCGATCGCGCGGCAGCGCCCGGTGCCCGTCTACTTCATCGGCGTGGGCGAGAAGGTCGAGGACCTGCAGCCGTTCAGCGCAGAGGAATTCACCGACGCGCTGCTCGGCTGATCCGGGCCGCCGTGCGGCGGCCCCGCCTCACTCCGCGTCGGGCTGCTCGCCCGGCGCGGCCGCGCGGAACGCCTCGAGCGTCATCGCGTATTCGTAGATGCGCCGGATCGTCGGATACGGCTGCAGGTCGATCGAGAAGCGCTGGGCGTTGAACACCTGCGGCGCCAGGCACAGGTCGGCCAGCGTCGGGGTATCGCCGAAGCACAGCCTGCCCACGCGCGGATCGCCCGCGAGCCGCGTCTCCAGCGTCTTGAATCCCGCCTCGATCCAGTGCCGGTACCACGCGTTCTTCGCGTCCTCGTCGACGCCGAGCGCATGTTTCAGGTACTTGAGCACGCGCAGGTTGTCGAGCGGGTGGATCTCGCACGCGATCTGCAGCGCGATCGCCCGCACATAGGCGCGGTCGAGCGCCGCCTTCGGCAGCAGCGGCGGCTCCGGATAGGCTTCCTCCAGGTACTCGATGATCGCGAGCGATTGCTGAAGCGTCGCCTCGCCGTCGACGAAGGTCGGCACGATCCCGTCCGGATTCAGTGCGCGGTATTCGTCCTTCAGCTGCTGGCCGCCGTCGCGCAGCATGTGCACGGGCACGTACTCGTACGTGCGCTGCTTCAGGTTCAGCGCGATACGCACCCGATACGACGCCGAACTCCGGAAATAGCTGTACAGCTTCATCTGTCTGTCTCCTTGCGCCGGCCGGGCGGCGAACCCGGTCCGTATGACCGCCGCGCCGTGCGGCTGGGGGAGCCAAGTGTAGCCGCATTCCACGCCCGGCTGCGCGCGCCGTCAACTTGCCAGAACGCCGCAAATACGGTACTGAATGGAATCCCACTGACCCTCGCGACGCCCGCCGCCGCGCCGCCCCGCATGCCGATGACCGACTCCCACGACACCGCCCCCTTTCCGTGCGCCCGCTTCATCAAGGAAATCGGCCGCGGACCGCACGGCGCGCGCGCGCTGTCGGCCGACGACACCTTCGCGCTGTACCGGGCGATGCTCGACGGCCGGGTCTCCGACGCGGAACTGGGCGCGATCCTGATCGCGTATCGCCTGAAGGGCGAGACCGCCGACGAACTGGCGGCGATGCTCGCCGCCGCGCATGCGTCGTTCGAGCCGCTGCGGGTCCGCGACGGCGCGTTCCGCCCGGTCTCGATCCCGAGCTACAACGGCGCGCGCAAGCAGGCGAACCTGGTGCCGCTGCTCGCGCTGCTGCTCGCGCGCGAAGGCGTGCCCGTGCTCGTGCACGGCGTCACCGAGGATCCCGGCCGCGTGACGAGCGCGGAAATCTTCGCCGCGCTGTCGATCCCCGCGGCGCGCTCGCACGACGAGATCGAGGACACCCTCGCCGAACGCCGCGTCGCGTTCGCGCCGATCACGCTGCTCGCGCCGCCGCTCGCACGCCTGCTCGCGATGCGCCGCGTGCTCGGCGTGCGCAATTCGACGCATACGCTCGTGAAGATCCTGCAGCCGTTCGAGCCGGCCGGCCTGCGGCTCGTCAACTATACGCATCCGCCCTATCGCGAGAGCCTCGCGCAGCTGTTCACCGGGCATCCCGAGGTCGCCGCGGGCGGCGCGCTGCTCGCGCGCGGCACCGAGGGCGAGGCGGTCGCCGACACGCGCCGCCAGGTGCAGGTCGACTGGCTGCACGACGGCCGCTGCGACACGCTGATCGAGCCGGAACGCGCGGCGGCCGATGCGGCGCCCGTCGACCTGCCCGCGGCGCGCGACGCGGCCACCACCGCCGCGTGGACAGACGCGGTGCTGCGCGGCGACGTCCCGGTGCCGGACACGGTCGCGCGCCAGGTCGAGCTGATCGCGCGACTCACGCGGATCGCCGCCTGATACGCCGGCCGCGCCGGCCACGCGGCCGTTCCGCGACATCCGTCGCCATTTTCTCGCGATGCAACGCGCACGCGGCGCGATTGACAGCATGCGCGGTCTTCGCATAGAGTTGCCCTATGCGTTCCTTCCAGAACACCCTCCGAATTACTTCCGGCCGCCTAGCGCGGCCGCTATCGCTACGACTAGCGTAAAGCTGTCGTAGCGCCGTGCATTTGTCCGCACGGTCCCTCCTTAGCAGTTCCTCGCAGTTCCTTCTCGCTGTTTTTTAACCCGTAGTCGTTAGCCTTCGTCCGTCTATCCGTCGGGCGATCCGCGAAGAAACCCCGCATCGCCGCGCGATCGAGCGCGACCTTGCGCAGGCCGCGTCCACCGACGCCCATGCCGCCCCTCTTCGCTCGCGACTTACCGCCACGAGGCCAAGATGAAGCGCAACCCCGCCGAGAAATACCGACCGTTCGAGCCTGTCCGTCTCCACGGACGCAAGTGGCCGACCCGCGCCATCGAACGCGCGCCGATCTGGATGAGCACCGATCTGCGCGACGGCAACCAGTCCCTGATCGAACCGATGAGCATCGAACAGAAGCTCGAATGCTTCGACATGCTGGTCGCGATCGGTTTCAAGGAGATCGAAGTCGGTTTTCCCTCGGCGTCGCAAACCGACTTCGATTTCGTGCGCAAGCTCATCGACGAACGGCGCATCCCCGACGACGTGACGATCGAAGTGCTCGTGCAATCGCGCGAGGACCTGATCGCGCGCACCTTCGAGGCCCTCGACGGCGTGCCGCGCGCGATCGTGCATCTGTACAACGCGATCTGCCCGTCGTTCCGGCGCATCGTGTTCGGCCTCTCGAAGGACGAGGTGAAGGCGCTCGCGGTCGACGGCACGCGGCTCATCAAGGAACACGCGCAGGCGCGGCCGGGCACCCGCTGGACCTACCAGTACTCGCCCGAGACCTTCAGCATGAGCGAGCTGCCGTTCGCGCGCGAGGTGTGCGACGCCGTCGCGCAGACCTGGCGGCCGACGCGCGATCACAAGATGATCGTCAATCTGCCCGCCACCGTCGAAGCCGCGATGCCGAACGTATTCGCCGACCAGATCGAATGGATGGACCGCAACCTCGGCTACCGCGACAGCATCGTGCTGTCCGTGCATCCGCACAACGATCGCGGCACCGCCGTCGCCGCGGCGGAGCTGGCGCTCCTCGCCGGCGCGGACCGCATCGAGGGCTGCCTGTTCGGCAACGGCGAACGCACCGGCAACGTCGACCTCGTCACGCTCGCGCTCAACCTGTACACGCAGGGCATCGACCCGGGCCTCGACTTCTCGGACATCGACGCGGTGCGCCGCGTGGTCGAACGCTGCAACCAGATCCCGGTCCATCCGCGTCATCCGTACGCGGGCGACCTCGTATTCACCGCCTTCTCCGGCTCGCACCAGGATGCGATCCGCAAGGGCTTCGCGCAGCAGCAGGCCGACGCGATCTGGGAAGTGCCGTACCTGCCGATCGATCCCGCCGACCTCGGCCGCAGCTACGACGCCGTGATCCGCGTGAACAGCCAGTCCGGCAAGGGCGGCGCGACCTTCCTGCTGGAACGCGGCCTCGGCTTCACGCCGCCGCGTCGCGTGCAGATCGAATTCAGCCACGCGGTGCAGGCGCTCGCCGATCGTTCGGGCGAGGAAGTGACGGGCGAGGCGATCTGCGCGCTGTTCGCCCGCGAATACCTCGAACCCGCCGGCCCCGCCGCACGCGCGGGCGGCACCGTGCGCTGGCACGATCGCGACATCTCGACCGCCTGCGCGGTGCCCGTCGACGCGACGCCGACCGTCGCGGCCGAACGCGCGGTCGCCGGCTTCGCGGCGGCGGGCGGCACCGCGATGGAGCTGGCGTCGTGCGAGGTGGTGCGCGCGGCGGATGGCCGCACGGCGGTCTTCGTCGGCTGCAAGGTGCGCGGCGCGGCGCTGCGCCACGGGGTCGGCGTGCACGAGCACGCGGTGGTCGCCGCGATCGACGCGGTCGCGAGCGCGATCAACCGTTCGGAATGGAGCCGCGCGGATCGCCGCGCGGCGGCTTGAGCCCGGCTCGAAGCCGGCCCGATGCGCGCCTCCCGCGCGCCGCGTCACCCGCGGCGCATGGGCACAGGACAAGCGGCCGAACCGGCCGCTTCGCGCGAGACATGAGAAGAGGCGCGACGAGCGCCTATGTCTCGGTCGCGCATCGGGTCGCCTGCCATGCCAGGAGACGCCACTTGCCGCTCTCCTGGGTCTGCACGGCGGTGTACGCGATCGGGAACACGAGGCCGCCGTTGTTGGCCTCCATCTCGATCAGCGCGCGGCCCGTCACGATGAAGGTCTCGTCGCCGACCGGCAGCACGTCCTGCGACTGGATCTCGATCTGGCGATAGCGGCGACGGCCCGCCGTGATCGCGTCGATGAACTGCTGCTTGCTCTCGCGCTTGCCATTCGTATGGACGTAGCAGACCTTGTCCGACAGCAGGACGTCGAGCGCCTCGCCGTCGCCGTCGACCATCGCGCGGAACCGGTCGCGCTCGAGCGCGCGTATCGCATCGATCACCTTCGCCACCATCGCCACACTCCTCGCCTGCAACCGCGCTGTCGCGCGTCGATCGGAATCAGAAGTTGTATTGCACGTAGAGCTGGCTGAAATTTATACCAGGATTCGGCTCTTTGATACCCGCATTGGACAGGTGCTGGAAGCGGAAGCCGGCCTGATACTGCTGACGATTGCCGAATTGCGCGCCGATTCCGACCATGTCCGCGAACTGGAACGAGGACGACATCGTGAAGTGCGTGGAGATGGTCGGATGCGACAGGAAGCGGATGCCCGCGCCGGCCTCGAGGAACGGGCGGATCGCGCCCGAGCTTTTGATGAAGCGGAACACGGGCGTCGCGCCGACTTCGACGATATTGCCGTGGACCGCATGATCGCCCTGATACCACCAGTTCGACACGTGCCCCTCGAGGACGAACGCGAAGTGCCAGCCGCCGATTGCCCACCCGTTCCAGCCCGGATCCCAGACCACGCCGAGATCGGCTGTCTTCACGTCGTGGTTGGCGATCCCGCCGCCGGCCTGCAGGCTCCAACGATCGGCAAAAGCGGCGCCGGAGCCGCTCAAGAGCGCGAGTGCCGCGGCCGCCTGCGCCGCGTACCGTCCCGCCCGGATCAGGTTCTTGTTCTTCATCCGTCCCACTCCAGCTGCTTGAATTGCATAGAGCCTCGCCGCTGCTTGAGCACGGGCTCGAAACAACTGAATCTTATGGTAAAGGACTTTTTCGATCGGTGTCGTCAGGCGAAATGGTTTGCTTCCAAATCATCAAGAATGAAAACGCTTTGCCTTTTCTCCCGAATATTCCTCCGCCATTTACCCCGCTCGCCCAATCTCCGTCGAGCTGCTATCGGAACTCAAAAATCGATAGCAAAATGGGAACTCGAATGCCCCGGTCGCCTCTAAGGATTAGCACTCAATTGGCGAGAGTGCTAAGATGAGCCGCGGAATCGCCCAATAACGGGGCTAGTCCCTGATTCCCCAGGAGTTTTCTACGTGAGCAACGCACTGACCCTTCCGAACACCCTGAGCCCGGCGTCGGCTACGGCCGCTTCGGCAGGCTCATTGACGCTCGCTTCGCAGTCGCTGCTGCCCGGCCAGCTCGGCAACATCGACGCCTACATCCAGGCGGTCAACCGGATCCCGCTCCTGAGCGCGGAAGAGGAACGCCGGTACGCCACCGAGTTCCGCGACCAGAGCAACCTCGATTCCGCGCGCCGGCTGGTGCTGTCGCACCTGCGCCTCGTGGTGTCGATCGCGCGCAACTACCTCGGCTACGGGCTGCCGCACGGCGACCTGATCCAGGAAGGCAACATCGGCCTGATGAAGGCGGTCAAGCGCTTCGATCCGGAGCAGAACGTGCGCCTCGTGTCGTACGCGATCCATTGGATCAAGGCCGAGATCCACGAATACATCCTGCGCAACTGGCGGATGGTGAAGGTGGCCACCACCAAGGCGCAGCGCAAGCTGTTCTTCAACCTGCGCAGCCACAAGAAAGGCATGCAGGCGTTCACGCCGGAAGAGATCGACGGTCTCGCCCAGGAGCTGAACGTGAAGCGCGAGGAAGTGGTCGAGATGGAGACCCGCCTCTCGGGCGGCGACATCGCGCTCGAAGGCCAGGTCGAGGACGGCGAGGAATCCTACGCGCCGATCGCCTATCTGGCCGATTCGCACAGCGAGCCCACCGCCGTGCTCGCCGCGCGCCAGCGCGACACGCTGCAAACCGACGGCATCGCGCAGGCGCTCGACGCGCTCGACGCGCGTAGCCGCCGCATCATCGAGGCCCGCTGGCTGAACGTCGACGACGACGGCTCGGGCGGCTCGACGCTGCACGACCTCGCCGCCGAGTTCGGCGTCTCGGCCGAGCGGATCCGCCAGATCGAGGCCAGCGCGATGAAGAAGATGCGCACCGCCCTGGCCGAATACGCGTAAGCCTCCCGGCTCCCGCACCGCAACCGCTGCCCTCCGGCAGCGGTTTTTTTTCGCCCGATTCACTCGCCGGCTTGAGCAGTCCGGCCGGCCGTTGCAACCGGCGCGCGCCTTTCTCCCCAATCGTTGAGCCACCTCAAATTCCCGCGCCGATTTCGCGACCGTGTGCCGCACTGCAGCACTAAGAGATTTCGCGGTCCGCTCGTAAAATTGGTATATCCGGACAAAAGGCGCTACAAATGCATGGAGTGGCCCCCGAACCGGAATAATCGGCAGGAATCTGCCTGAACCAAGCATCCGATACGCCGTGATACTCATCAACAAGAAAGCCGCGCCGCGCGCGGGCCCGTCGGGGTGGCGGACGCGCATGGCGGCCTGGGCCCGGGGCCCCACCCTCGCCCGTGACATCGCGATCGTGCTCGCCATCAAGCTGGTCTTGCTGATGGCGCTCAAGTACGCGTTTTTCAATCACCCGCAGGCGCGGCACATGTCGTTGCCCCCTGCCGCCGTCGCCGAGCAGCTGCTCTCGGTTCCGGCCTCCGATTCCTCTCAGGGAGACCACCATGATAAGTAGCGAAGTCGTCGATCTGTCGCGTCTGCAGTTCGGCATCACGGCGCTCTACCACTTCCTGTTCGTTCCGCTGACGCTCGGCCTGTCCTGGGTCCTCGTCATCATGGAAGCCGTCTACGTGATGACCGGCAAACAGGTCTACAAGGACATGACCCAGTTCTGGGGCAAGCTGTTCGGGATCAACTTCGCGATGGGCGTGACCACCGGGATCACGCTCGAATTCCAGTTCGGCACGAACTGGTCCTACTACTCGCACTATGTCGGCGACATCTTCGGCGTGCCGCTCGCCGTCGAAGGGCTGATGGCGTTCTTCCTCGAATCGACCTTCGTCGGCCTGTTCTTCTTCGGCTGGAACCGCCTCTCCAAGGTCAAGCATCTGCTCGTCACCTTCCTCGTCGCGCTGGGCTCGAACCTGTCCGCGCTGTGGATCCTGGTCGCGAACGGCTGGATGAACAATCCGGTCGGCGCGGAATTCAACTACCAGACCATGCGGATGGAGCTGACGAGCCTGTTCGACGTGCTGTTCAACCCGGTCGCGCAGGTCAAGTTCGTGCACACCGTGTCGGCGGGCTACGTCACGGCCGCGATGTTCGTGCTCGGCGTGTCGTCGTGGTATCTGCTCAAGAAGCGCGACACCGATTTCGCGCTGCGCTCGTTCGCGGTCGCGGCGGGTTTCGGCCTCGCCTCGACGCTGTGCGTGATCGTGCTCGGCGACGAATCGGGCTACACCACGGGCGAAGTGCAGAAGGTCAAGCTCGCGGCGATCGAATCGGAATGGGAAACCACGCCGGCGCCCGCGGCCTTCACGATCATCGGCCTGCCGAACCAGCAGGAAGAACGCACCGACTACGCGATCAAGATCCCGTACGCACTCGGCCTGATCGCGACGCGTTCGATCGATGAGCCGGTGATCGGCCTCAAGGACCTGATCAAGCGCAGCGAAGACCACATCCAGAGCGGCATGATCGCGTACGGCGCGCTGCAGAAGATCAAGGAAGGCGACGCCGGCGCCGAGACCCATGCGCTGTTCGACCAGCACAAGGCCTATCTCGGCTACGGGCTGATGCTCAAGCAGTTCACCGCGAACGTCACCGACGCGACGCCCGAGCAGATCAAGGCGGCCGCGAAGAAGACCATCCCGCCCGTGGCGCCCGTGTTCTTCTCGTTCCGCATCATGGTGTTCCTCGGCATCCTGTTCCTCGCGACCTTCATCGCGGCGTTCTGGTTCTGCGCGCGGCGCGAGCTGCTGCAGGAAAACCGCCGCTGGTTCCTGCGCTGGGCCGTGTGGGCGATCCCGCTGCCGTGGCTCGCCGTCGAATTCGGCTGGGTGGTCGCGGAACTGGGCCGTCAGCCGTGGACGATCGCCGGCATCCTGCCGACCCATCTGTCCGCGTCGAGCCTCACGCCGTCCGATCTGTATCTGAGCCTCGCCGGATTCATCGCGTTCTACACGGCGCTGTTCGTCATCGAGATCAAGCTGATGTTCAAGTACGCGCGACTCGGCCCGTCCTCGCTGCACACCGGCCGTTACTACCACGAGCAAAAGGCGATCGCCGATGCGACCGTCTGACGACGACCGCGTCCCCGCACTCGCATAAGGAATCGCTATGGACTACGCAACCCTCAAAGTGATCTGGTGGCTGCTCGTCGGCGTGCTGCTGATCGGCTTCGCCGTCACCGACGGCTTCGACATGGGCGCAACCGCGCTGCTGCCGTTCCTCGGCAAGACCGACGAGGAGCGCCGCATCATCGTCAACACCGTCGGCGCGACCTGGGAAGGCAACCAGGTCTGGCTCATCACCGCCGGCGGCGCGATGTTCGCGGCCTGGCCGCTCGTCTACGCGGCCTCGTTCTCGGGCTTCTACTTCGCGATGCTGCTCGTGCTGTTCGCGCTGTTCTTCCGGCCGGTCGGCTTCGACTACCGCAACAAGCGCCCCGACCCGCGCTGGCGCGCCGGCTGGGACTGGGGCCTGTTCGCGGGCGGCTTCGTGCCGTCGCTGGTGTTCGGCGTCGCGTTCGGCAACCTGCTGCAAGGCGTGCCGTTCTCGTTCGACACCGACCTGCGCGTCACCTACCACGGCGGCTTCTGGGCGCTCCTGAACCCGTTCGCGCTGCTGTGCGGGCTCGTCAGCCTGTCGATGCTCGTCGCGCACGGCGCGGCCTTCATCAAGATGAAGACCGACGGCGTGGTCGCCCGGCGCGCCTCGATCGCACTGCGCGTCGCCTCGCTCGTCGCGGTCGTGCTGTTCGTGCTGGCCGGCGTGCTGATCGCCTCGTTCATCGGCGGCTATCACATCACCCAGGCCGCGCCCACCGACTCGGTCGCGAACCCGCTGCTCAAGCAGGTGGCCGCCGGCTCGGGCCTGTGGCTCGCGAACTACGTCGACTACCCGTGGATGATCGCGGCGCCCGTGGTCGGCATCGCAGGCGGCCTGCTCGCCATGCTGCTCGCCGGCTCGAAGCTCGAAAAGACCGCGTTCGTCTGCACCGGCCTGATGGTGACCGGCGTGATCCTGACCGCGGGCTTCTCGATGTTCCCGTTCATCATGCCGTCCTCGCTCGACCCCCGCAGCAGCCTGACCGTGTGGGATTCGACCTCGAGCAAGCTGACGCTCGAAGTAATGCTCGGCGCCGTGATCGTATTCCTGCCGCTGATCCTGCTGTACACCACCTGGGTGTATCGCGTGATGCGCGGCAAGATCACCCCGCAGTTGCTCGAGGAAAACAAGCACACGATGTACTGACGCCGCGCCCGGGCGATCCGCCCGGGCCGGCACGTTTCGACAGGAGTCTGATCATGTGGTATTTCAGCTGGGTTCTCGGCATCGGCGTCGCGCTCGCGTTCGGCATCGTCAACGCGATGTGGCTCGAAGCCCGCCAGAAGGACGGGCCGCCCAAGGCCAAGCCCGCGCAGCACTGAGCCGCGCGTCGCGTTCGAACGAAGCCCCCGCCCGGGGGCTTTTTTACGCCCGCCGCGCGCCCGCCGGCCGGCGCCTCGCCTCATCCCGGACAGTGCCAATCAAATTCCAGATTAATACCACTTGAACACCAATCATCGGTTTTGTAAGATCTTCTGGAAAGCCGACGACAGGCCCCATCCACTCAAGTGGAGGAGACGTGAAGAATTCCCTTGCGGTGCGCTTCGTGCTGTCCTCCGCATCCGCCGATGCGCGGGGCGCGCCGCGCGCGCGTCCTGATGCCGCCTCCCCGCGCACGCACCCATGAGCGCGCGCCCGTCCGCACGCCGGCATCGCCGGCGCGAGCCCGACCCATGAGCGCGCGCGGCGTCCCGGCCGCGCCCCATCGCAGTTCCTGGATTCGTCACGGCATCACGCTTTCGGCGCCGAATCGCCGACCTCTCTAAGGAATACCCATGAACCGAATGCACGCTGTCGCTGCAGGGCTCGTTGCGTCCCTCGCATTCGCATGCGCTGTTGCGCATGCCCAAGCCGCACCGGCCGCCGCGCCGCAAGCGGGCGCGCCCGCCGCGTCCGCGGCCGGCCGGCCGCCCGTCAATCCGCTCGCACTCGCCGCCGCGCTGTCCAACAACCTCGCACTGCGCGTCGCGGTCGACAACAACAACGCCGCGGCCGCGGGCGTACCCTGCGCCAATCTCGGGGCCGACTGGGCCGGTTGCGCGACCGGCCGCCTGATCCTCGTCAACCGCGGCCAGACCCGGATCGACGGCGCCGGCTGGAAACTCTATCTGCACAGCATCCGCCGCCTGCTGCGCATCGACCATCCCGGCTTCGCGCTGCGCCACCTGACCGGCGACCTGTACGAGCTGACGCCGCGCGCGGGCGCGGTGCAGTTCGCGCCGGGCGCGCGCATCGAGGTGCCATTCGTCGCCGAATACTGGCTGCGCCGCTACAGCGACGTGCTGCCGCGGCCGTACGTCGTGGTCGCGGGCGCGCCGCCCGCCGTGCTGCGCTACGACGACACCGACGACGAAACCCGCTACGTCGAATCGCTGCCCGCCGACGCGCAAAGCAATTCGACCGGCAACGCACCGCCCGCGGTCGCGCAGCCCGTGGCGGCGCGCGCGCTGCCCGCGGTGCTGCGGCAGCAACTCGGCGACGCGACGCTCGACGTGCGCGGCGTCGATCTCGCGCTGCCCGACCTGTCCTGGGCGCACCTCGCCGCGCTGCGCGAGCGCGCGGGCACGCTCGGCCTCTACGGCGGCGGCGTCACGGTGCGCGGGCGCATCGCGCCGCGCCGCCTGCCCGCCGACATCGCGGTGCCCGGCGGCTACCGCCTGACGATCGGCCGCCAGGGCGTGACCATCGAGGGCTACGACGCGGCCGGGCTCTATTACGGCGTGCAGACGCTGTTCTCGCTGACGCCCGCGGGCGGCGGCGCGATCCCGTCGATGGTGGTCGAGGATGCGCCGCGCTTCCCGCACCGCGGCATGCATGTCGATCTCGCGCGCAACTTCAAGCACCCCGCGACGCTGCGCCGCCTGATCGACCAGATGAGCGCGTACAAGCTCAACCGGCTGCACCTGCACCTGTCCGACGACGAAGGCTGGCGCATCGAGATCCCGGGGCTGCCGGAGCTCACCGCGATCGGTGGACGCCGCTGCCACGACCCGAGCGAATCGGTGTGCCTGCTGCCGCAGCTCGGCTCCGGTCCCGACAACCGTTCGGGCGGCGGCTATCTGCGTCGCGACGAGTACATCGCGCTGCTGCGCTACGCGGCCGACCGCTTCGTCGACGTGATCCCGGAAATCGACATGCCCGCGCATGCGCGCGCGGCGGTGATGTCGATGGAGGCGCGCTACCGGCGGCTGCATGCGCAGGGACGCGAGCAGGAAGCGAATGCGTACCGGCTGCTCGATCCGCAGGACACGTCGAACACGCTGTCGGTGCAGTTCTACGATCGCCACAGCTATCTGAACCCGTGTGCGCCGGGCGCGCTCGCGTTCGCGACGAAGGTGATCCGCGAGATCGCGGCGATGCATGCGGACGCGCAGGCGCCGCTGCCGATCTGGCATTTCGGCGGCGACGAGGCGAAGAACATCCTGCTCGGCGCGGGCTTCCAGCCGCTCAACGGCACCGATCCGGGCAAGGGTCGCGTCGACCTCGCCGCGCAGGACAAGCCGTGGGCGCGCTCGCCGATGTGCACCGCGCTGCTGCAGCGGGGCGAGATCAAGTCGACCGACGAGTTGCCGACGCGCTTCGCGCAGCAGGTGAGCACGGTGGTCAACGCGAACGGCATCGGCACGATGGCCGCGTGGCAGGACGGGCTCAAGCACGCGAACGGGCCGCAGGACTTCGGCACGCGCAGCGTGATGGTGACGCTGTGGGACACGCTGTTCTGGGGCGCGGCCGACAGCGCGCGGGACTGGAGCGCGAAGGGCTATCGCACGGTGCTCGCGCTGCCCGACTACCTGTACTTCGACTTCCCGTACACGACCAATCCGCGTGAGCGCGGGTATTACTGGGGTTCGCACGCGACCGACGAGTACAAGGTGTTCTCGTTCGCGCCCGAGAACCTGCCGCAGAACGCCGAGGTGATGGCGGACCGCGACGGCAATCCGTTCGAAGTCACGGGCACGGGAGCCGCGCCGAAACTGGAAGGGATGCAAGGGCAGGCGTGGGGCGAGGTGATGCGCAACGACCAGTTGCTCGAATACATGGTGTATCCGCGCCTGCTCGCGCTCGCGGAACGCGCCTGGCACCGGGCGGGTTGGGAACGGCCGTATCAGGCGGGCGTGCGCTACAAGCTCGGCGATACGCATCTCGTCGACAAGAACGCCCTGCAGAACGACTGGGCCGGCTTCGCGACGGTGCTCAAGCAACGCGAGCTGCCGAAGCTGCAACGGGCGGGGATCGGGTATCGGCAGCCGACGTTCGAGTTGGCTGATCACTGACGGAGGGCGTGATCGGCTGCGAAGCCGGTCATGCACACGCCGGGCGCATGCGATATGCCCGGCGTGTGCGTCGGACAAACTGCCCACGCTGTTCGACGTTGAACACGCCATGCCGGCAACGCGCTTCGGCAAGGCGTTCCTCATCGAGCCTCGCCCCAAGTCCATACATCCCTCACGCATCACGCCTGTCGACGGGAACCCCTCTCCATATTTCATCCAGGCGGCCATGCCGATACGGAACGTATCCGATCGTCGCAAGGCATCGGGATCCGCGTCCGAGCGTCATGATGCGCGGCCCCGTCAACTCGGTGGATCGGCCGCTTTTTTGCGATGAATTCGACGGTACGCTGAAGCCACGAATGCACGCCGACGAACTCACGCTCGCTCTCGCGGGCACGGGCGAGTGTGTGGAAGATACCGGCATGCACGGGCGTGTCGCGAGGTGCGCGTCGTGTTGCCAAAGGGACGGACCATGACTGAACAGGAAACCGAAGACGCCGGCTTGTCTTCCACCGAGTATGTGAAGTGCGTCACCGCCTTCATGGACGATGTGAGCAGGTGGTGCGGAGACTGCGGCCTGGCCGTGGAACGCAACCTCGTCACACTGTGGGAGGAGCACATGGACAAATACGACGCCCCCGGCCTTCATATATCGAAAGACGGTGCGTCGTTGGGCAGGGTCGTGCCGACCGGATCAAGAATCATCGGTGCGGACGGGCGCGTGGACCTGAACGGTCGGATCACGAGGCATTCGCTCCTTTTCTATAGGGGAAGAAGTCCGTCGCCCCCGGCGCGGCCGATCGTCGGCCGACGCGCCGCGGCGGCGTCATCGATACGCACGCGCCCCGGAGTGGACGAAGACGGCTGGTATTGGATCGAGGCGTCCGTGCGCAGGTCGATGCGCGTCGACGAGAGTCTGTTTCTCGATCTGCTCACGGACGTTTCCGACTATGAGTTTTGATAACCCGCTCGATCCGGTCTATCGGTCATTTTCCATAGCGAGCGACTGTTTCAGGGTCGTTGCGCGAACGGTCCAAATGCAGCACGAGGAACTCATCGGACGCACGCACTTCGCCAGGGTGGCGCCGGAGGAGGCCAGTCCCGCCCTCGAAGGCGCAGCAAGACAAGCGGCCGACCTCGCCGTCCTGGCGCTGTTCGCTTCCTTCGAGCGGTTCGTCATCGCGCATCTGCAAGCGGCAAGCCATCTGCTCGCGGCAGGATACCCGCAGCAGTACGCCACCAGGCTGGCGGATAAATTCACGGATGAGGTCGAGTACTGGCGCTTCGGCGAGATCCTCAATCTTTTCAAGGCGGAGGTCGATCCTCACCTCATCGGCCAAGTGAAGCAAATCAAGCGCTATCGTGATCGCATTGCGC
This sequence comes from Burkholderia sp. FERM BP-3421, assembly GCF_028657905.1. Classification (NCBI taxonomy): domain Bacteria; kingdom Pseudomonadati; phylum Pseudomonadota; class Betaproteobacteria; order Burkholderiales; family Burkholderiaceae; genus Burkholderia; species Burkholderia sp. FERM BP-3421. Next base: position 2,618,789 of record NZ_CP117782.1, read on the forward strand.
ACAGCAACCCAGGCAAGCCAAGCGCGACGCAGGTCACGCCCGAGAAGACATTCGATATCCTGACCATGATGATCGAACGGATTCGACAGGCCCACGTACCGCCCGCCGGCAACGGGATGGGCGAGGCTCGCGCACCGGAATCCGCTCGATAAGCGCGAGGCGCTGATTGCGGCCTGCTTCCCGCACTCTGCAGCGCATCGCCGCCGAGCCGCCCCACCGTCAAGACTCAAAAAAGAAGCGGCTTGCGTTCCCGCAAGCCGCTTCCTCACCTCATGCCTCACAGGGCCGGACACGTCCGGCCTGGTCGATCACGCCGGCTGCGCCGCCGCCCCGCTGCCGTCCGTCGACGGCAACCGCGCCGCCAACTGCTGCGCATACCGCTGCGCCGCCTGCCCGCAGACGATGTGGAACGTATCGACCGACACCCACGCGACATCGAGCGCCGCCAGCCGCTGCCGGTCCACCGCCGACGGATCGCGCACGACCACGCGCAGACGCGTCGTCGCCACCGCATCGAGCGCCGCGACGTTGGTCGCGCCGCCGAACACCGCGAGCCAGCGCGCCGGCTCCGGATCGAGCGGCCCCGCATCGCCCGCCGCGACCGGCGCGGCAGCCGCCGCCGATGCCGTCGCCGCCGCACCCGAGCCGATCTCGCTGCGGATCTCGTCCGCGATCAGATCCGCTTCCGGCCCGATGATCACCTGCACGCTGCTGCCGCCGCGCTTGAGCACGCCGCGCGCGCCGATCGTCTTCAGATCCGCCTCGGACACCTTCTCCGGATCGACCACCGACAAACGCAGCCGCGTCGTGCATGCATCGACGACCGACAGGTTCGCCGCGCCGCCCAGCGCCGCGATGTAGTGCTGCGCGCGCGACACCGCGGCGCCCGCCGTCGGCGACACGAAGCCGCCGCTGCCGAACGAGGCCGCCTGCGCCTGTTCCGCGCCCGGCTCGCGGCCCGGGGTCGCCATGTTGAAGGTGCGGATGAAGAAGCGGAACAGCCCGTAGTACGCGACCGCATAGGCCACGCCGAGCGGAATCGCGATCCAGCCCTTCGTCGACAGGCCGTAGTTGAGCACATAGTCGATCGCGCCCGCCGAGAACGTGAAGCCGAGCTTCACGCCAAGCAGTTGGCAGATCGCGAGCGAAAGCCCCGTCAGCAGCGCATGGATCACGTACAGCACCGGCGCGAGGAACATGAAGCTGAATTCGATCGGCTCGGTCACGCCGGTCAGGAACGAGGTCAGCGCCATCGAGAACAGCAGGCCGCCGACCACCGCGCGGCGCTCCTTCGGCGCTTCATGGAACATCGCGAGACAGGCGGCCGGCAGGCCGAACATCATGATCGGGAAGAACCCGGCCATGAAGCCGCCCGCGGTCGGATCGCCCGCGAAGAAGCGATGCAGGTCGCCCGTCACCGCCGCGCCGCCCGCCGGCGTGAAGGTGCCGAACACGAACCAGGCGAGCGAGTTGATGATGTGGTGCAGGCCCGTGACGAGCAGCAGACGGTTCAGGAACCCGAACACGAAGGTGCCGATCGCGCCCGCGGTCGTGAGCCACTGGCCGGCCGCGTCGATCGCGTGCTGCACCGGCTGCCACACGTAGCCGAACACGATCCCGAGCACCACGCACACGAGCCCCGTGATGATCGGCACGAAGCGTTTGCCGCCGAAGAACGCGAGGTAGTCCGGCAGCTTGATGTCCTTGTAGCGGTTGTACAGCAGCCCCGCCGTGACCCCCGCGATGATCCCGGACAGCACGCCCATGTTCAGCTTCGGGTCGATGTCCTTCATGATCGCGACTTCGATCAGATAGCCGATCGCGCCCGCGAGCGCGGCCACGCCGTTGTTGTCCTTCGCGAAGCCGACCGCCACGCCGATCGCGAACAGGAGCGGCAGGTTGTCGAAGATCGCGCCGCCGGCGTCGGCGATCATCTTGATGTTGAACACATCCGGCTGGCCCAGGCGCAGCAGGATGCCGGCGACCGGCAGCACCGCGATCGGCAGCATCAGCGCCCTGCCCAGGCTCTGTATTTTCAGAAACGGGTTCCCGTCCATTCAGTCCTCCAATCCTTATGTCTCGTCGTTGATTTAATAGCTCTGTTGCCTGCAGCGGATGCGATTTCGTCGAACGCCGGTTCAGTCCAGCGGCCAGATTTCGCGGCTTGCAGCCCTTACCGCCTGTGCCGATTCCAGCGCGAGCGCGTCCTGCGCGCGTTGTCGGCACAGTTGATAATCGAGACGGCGCACACGCGCCTTGATGCCCGGCACCGACACCGGGTCCACCGACAATTCCGTGACGCCGAGGCCGACCAGCAGCGGCACCGCCACCGGATCGCCGCCCAGCGCGCCGCACACGCCCACCCACTTGCCGTGTTTCTCCGCGCCGCGCACGGTCGCGTCGATCAGGCGCAGCACGGCCGGATGCAGGCCGTCCGCGAGCGCGGCGAGATCCGCCTGGCAGCGGTCCATCGCGAGCGTGTACTGGGTCAGATCGTTGGTGCCGATCGACAGGAAGTCCGCGTGCGCCGCCAGCTGATCCGCGAGCAGCGCGGCCGACGGCACTTCGATCATCACGCCCACCTCGATCGGATCGGTGCGGCCGAGCGCGCGCGCGAATTCGTCGATGCGCGTGCGGATCCGCACCAGCTCGCCCACGTCGGTCACCATCGGCAGCAGGATCCGCACCGCGCCGAACGGCTTCACCGAGAGCAGGCCCTGCAACTGATCGTCGAGCAGGTCCGGCCGGACCTGCGCGAGCCGGATCCCGCGCAGGCCGAGCGCCGGATTCGGCTCGGGCGGCAGCGTCAGGTAATCGACTTCCTTGTCCGCGCCGACGTCGAGCGTGCGGATGATCGCGGTGCGGCCCTGCAGCGCGTCGACGATCGACTGGTAGCTCTGCTGATGCTCGCTCGTGGTCGGCGCAGCCTGGCGATGAATGAACATCAGCTCGGTGCGCAGCAGGCCGACCGAGTCGGCGCCGTTGTCGACCGCCACGTTCGCGTCGTCGAGCGTCGCGATGTTCGCGGCCACCTCGATGGTGCGGCCGTCATGCGTGACGGCGGCTTCGCGCGAGGTGCGGCGATTCACCTCGCGCACGCCCGCGAGTCGCCGGCGTTCGGTGCGCGCGCGCTCGACGTCGAGCGCCGTCGGCGCGTGTTCGAGCCGGCCCGCGCTCGCGTCGACCACCACCTGCGTGCCTTCCGGAATCGCGTGCAGCGCGTCGCCCACGGCCACCAGCGCGGGAATGCCGAGCTGGCGCGCGATGATCGCCGCATGCGAGGTCGCGCCGCCGCGCGCCATCACGAGTGCGGTCACGCGTTCGCGATCGAGCGTCGACAAGTCCGAGGGCGTGAATTCCTCCGCCGCCAACACGGCCTCGTCGGGCAGTTGGCGCGCGGTCGTGTTCGCATAGCCGAGTGCGCGCAGCACGCGCTTGTCGATGTCGCGCAGGTCGGCCGCGCGTTCGGCGAGCAGCGCGTCGTCGACGTTCGACAGGATCGCGATCTGCGCGCGGATCGTCTCGCGCCAGGCGTGGCCCGCGCTCTTGCCGAGGCTGATCAGGTCGCGCGCGGCGTCGATCAGCGTCGGGTCTTCGAGCAACACGCGGTGCACGGCGAAGATCCCGGCCTCGCCCACCGCGCCGCGTTGCGACGCGCTGCGCACCGTTTCGTCGAGCTCCGCGTCGACGTCGGCCAGCGCCTTGTCGAGCAGGCGACTCTCGGCGGCGGACGTGCCGCTCGCCCGCTCGGGCGGCGTCGGGTCGGCGTCGTCCCAGCGCACCAGCGCGCCCACCGCGATGCCGGGCGCCGCGCATACGCCCGCGAGCGTGTTCGGATCGAGCGGCACGCCGGCGCCGCGCGCGACGGCAGGCGCTTGGGCGAAACCGGCGGCGCGCGCCGGCTTCTCCTCGACCTCGCCGTGCGCCTCGCGCAGCAGTTCGACGGCGACCGCATCGACCGCGCGCGCGGCCTGCGGGCCGCTGCCGACCAGCTCGATGGTCGCGTGCTCGCCGGCACCGAGGCCGAGCAGGCCGACGACGCTCTCGATCGCCGCGCGGCGGCCTTCGAAATACACCTCGACCTTCGCGTCGAGGCCGCGCGCGGCTTCGCGCGCACGCGCGGCGGGCCGCGCATGCAGGCCGCCCGGCTGGCTCAGCGTGAGCGCGCGGCGCACCTCGGTCGAGGTCGAAGTCTCGGTCGCGGCGGGCGCGGCCTCGACGGGCTGCGCCGGCGCCGCGCCCTGCGCGCGCAAGGTGAGGAGCGTGGTTTCGCCCGCCGTCACGAGGCCGCCGCCCACGCGCCCGACGACCGCGAACGCATCCGAGTTGGCGACCGCGATCACCGACACGAGGCTGTGCGCTGCGCGCGCGACCGCGTCCTGGTCGAATTCGATCAGGAGGTCGCCCGTGCGCACCTGCGCGCCCTGCTCGACCTTCGCGGTGAACCCGCTGCCGGCCAGCTCGACGGTGTCGATGCCGATATGCAGCAGGATCTCCGCGCCCTGCTGCGTCGTGATCGTCACCGCGTGGCCGGTGCGCGCGAGATGCGACACCACGCCGTCGCACGGCGCGACGAGCCGGCCGTCGAGCGGATCGATGCCGATGCCGTCCCCGAACATGCCGCCCGAAAACACCGGATCGGGCACCTCGGCCAACGGGACGACCGGGCCCGTCAAGGGCGCCAGCAGGACAATCTGGTCGTGGGATGCATTCTTCAACAGGGACTCCTCGGCACGTCTCATCGCTTATCTCGGCTGGTCAATGCGTTTCGGTGACTTTGTTCAGGTGGCGCGGCGTGTCCGGATTGCGGCCGCGCGCGACGGCGAGATCCGCAGCCATCACGTAGAACGAAAGAATGGCGGCGATCGGATCGAGCGCCGGGTGGGCGGACTGCGCAAGCGGCAGCGTGGCGTCGGGCGTGCCGGCGGGCGCGGCGAGCAGCACCCGCGCGCCGCGCGCGCGCATGTCGCGCGCGAGCTGCAGGAGGCCTTCCTGTTCCGGCCCGGGCGGCGCGAACACGAGCAGCGGATAGTCGCGGTCGATCAGCTCCATCGGCCCGTGCCGCACTTCCGCGCTCGAGAATGCCTCGGCCTGGATGCCCGAGGTTTCCTTGAGCTTGAGCGCCGCTTCCTGCGCGATCGCGAGACCGAGCCCGCGACCGATCACGATCATCCGCTCGACGTCGCGCAACTCCGCGACGGCGCTCGACCAGTCGAGCCCGCCCGCCTGCACGAGCACGTCGGGCAGGCCGCGCAGCGCGGCGAGCAGCGCGGCGTCCTGCTGCCAGAACGCAACGATCTGCGCGGACAGCGACAGCATCGCGATATAGCTCTTGGTCGCGGCCACCGACAGCTCGGGGCCGGCCAGCAGCGGCAGCTGGTGCTCGCATGCGTCGGCGAGCGGCGACGGCAGCACGTTGACCGCCGCGACCGTGAGCGCGCCCGCGTCGCGCAGCGCCGCCATCGTATTGACGAGATCCGGGCTCTTGCCCGACTGCGAGAACGCCAGCGCGAGCTGCCCGGCCACGCGCAGCGGCGCCTGTTGCAAGGTGGCGACCGACATCGGCAGCGATGCGACCGGCACGCCGAGACGGCTCATCGTGAGGCTCGCGAAATAGCTGGCGGCGTGATCGGAACTGCCGCGCGCCACCGTCAGCGCGACCTGCGGCACATGCGCGGCCAGGTGCGCGGCGAGCACTTCGACGCGGCGGGTGTCGGCGAGTTGCGCGGCCACCACCTGGGCGGCTTCGCGCGCCTCGTTAAGCATATTCGACAATCGATTCTCCTTCGACATAGGTCGCGGTCAGGTTCAGGTCGCGGTCGAACACCGCGACGTCGGCCCACGCGCCGCGCGCGAGGCGGCCGCGATCGGCGACGCCGAGATAGTCGGCCGCGTAGCGCGACATGCGGTTCGACACGTCGGCGATCGGCAGGCCCAGCGACACGAGGTTGCGCAGCGCCTGGTCCATCGTCAGCGTGCTGCCGGCGAGCGTGCCGTCGGCCAGGCGCACGCCGCCCAGGCATTTCGTCACGTGCTGGCTGCCGAGCCGGTATTCGCCGTCCGGCATGCCGGTCGCGGACGTGCTGTCGGTCACGACGTAGAGCCGCGGGATCGCGCGCAGCGCCGCGCGGATCGCGCCCGGATGCACGTGCAGCAGATCGGGGATGATCTCCGCGTACTCCGCATGCGCGAGCGCCGCGCCGACGAGGCCCGGATTGCGGTGATGCAGCGGCGACATCGCGTTGAACAGGTGGGTGAAGCCGCATGCGCCGTGCTTGAGCGCGGTGACGGCGTCGTCGTAGGTCGCGAGCGAGTGGCCGAGCTGCACGCGCACGCCGCGCGCCGCCATCTCCGAGATGATCTCGATGTGGCCGGCGATCTCGGGCGCGAGCGTGACGACACGGATCGGCGCGATCGACAGGTACTTGAGCACTTCGTCGAGCACCGCCGACACGGCCGCGTCGGGCTGCGCGCCGAGCTTGCCCGGGTTGATGTAAGGACCTTCCAGGTGGACGCCCAGCACGCGCGCGCCGCCCGGCGTGCGCGTGCGCGCGACGTCGCCCAGGCCCGCGACGACGTGCATCAGTTCGTCGCGCGGCGCCGTCATCGTGGTGGCGAGCAGGCTGGTCGTGCCGTAGCGCGCGTGCGTGCGCGTGATCGCCTCGATCGCGTCGCCGCCTTCCATCACGTCGGCGCCGCCGCCGCCGTGCACGTGCAGGTCGATGAAACCCGGCAGGATGTACTGCGCGTCGTTCTTCGCCGGATCGACGCGGTCGCCCGACAGTGCGGTAATCCGGCCGTTCTCGAAATCGAGCGTGCCGTGGATCCAGCCTTCGGGGGTGAGTATGTTTCCGGTCAGCATGACTGTCTCTTGATGGTCTCGATGGCGCGTAAAAGGGTGCTGCTCTTGCTGCGAGAGAGTGGGTGGCCAGGCTGCGCGTAGCGCGTCAGCGTTTCAGTTCGGCCACGAAATCGTAATAGTCGTCACGGCAGTAGCTTTCGGTCACCTCGATTGCCCGCTGGTCGGCGCCGTAACCGATCCGCGTGATGAGCAGGAGCGCCGCGCCCGGCGCGACGCCCATCCATTTGGCGATCTCGCGCGTCGCGTTGACCGCGCGAAAGTGCTGCAGCGCGCGCACCACCGCTGCGCCGCGCATTTCCAGGTAGCGGTACAGCGACGCGCCGAGCGCCTGCGGATCCGGCACGAACGCCGCGGGCAGCGTCGAATGCTCGACCGCCATCACGATGCCGTCCGCGCGGCGCAGCCGTTCGAGCCGCGCGACCAGCGCGCCGGGCGCGAGCCCGAGATGCGTGAGCTCGTCGCGGCTGGCGGCGCGCAGGGCCCGCTTGAGCCATACCGAATCGGGTTGGAAGCCGCGCTGCTCCATCTTCGCCGTGAAGCCGACGAGGCGCGACAGCGGATCGGCCACGCGCGGCGTGATGAAACTGCCCGCGCCGCGCGCGCGCCGGATCAGCCCTTGTTCGACCAGCAGCGACAGCGCGCGCCGCGCGGTGATCCGCGACACACCGACCGACACCGACAGCACCCGTTCCGACGGCAGCGCCTCGCCGGCCTGCCACGCGCCGCCGTGAATCGCGCTCGCGAGATTGCGGGCGAGCTGCAGATAGAGCGGCGTGTCACTGTGAACGTCGGGCGCGAGGGCCGACCAGCCGATTTCCATGGGTATCCGTCGATCGAGAAGCGAACGCGGGGGCGTTCCGATGCGAGGCAATTATATAACCAAACTAATACCAGTCAATTCGACTGGGCCAGACCTCGCCGATACGCGGGAAGCGTTGCCTGGCGGGCGAATCGGCGCACCGAAACCCTTTATTTACAACGTTCTCCGGGATAGGGATTTACCCGTATCGGCTTGATCGGGGTCAGGAAACGCGCGGCGGGAGCAAACGTTTTTGCACCTGGATGAGACCGGAATAGCACCAGTCGAAGGCACTGGTATGCAACGTGGTGCGCAGGGGAATGGGGCGACGCCGAGCGCCGGCGACGCCCCTGCCCTTTCGCAACGCGGTCGATCAGCATCGGATCGACGCCGAGCGCCTTGCCGGTTTCACGCAGCACGCCGCGCGCGGCGGTAGGTCGAGACGGCGGCCGCGAGCGCGGCGCGCTCGTGTCCGTATTTCCTGTAGATATGTTGAATCACCTCTTCCCGACGCTGGTGTTCGAAATCCACGTCGATATAGTACCCATGTGCGCTCTACTGATTTGCGCGCATGCGCGTCCAGCCGATCCGTTCTGACATATCAAGGTGTGACCCTGACCCAAGAAATAGCCCGGATCAAAAGTAGAGAAATTCGGCATGAAGTGTCCAAGCTGACACGAAGGCCATGCCATGAAGACGAGCAAGTTCACCGAAGAGCAGATCGCGTTTTCACTGAAGCAGGCGGAACTGGGCACGAAGGTCGAAGAGATATGTCGCAAGCTCGGGATCAGCGAAGCGACGTGCTACCGCTGGAAGAAGAAATTCGGAGGGCTGGGGCCCTCCGAACTACTCCGGTTGCGACAGCTTGAAGAGGAAAACGCGAGGCCGAAGCGGCTCGTAGCGGGCCTGAGTCTTAATAAGGCCATGTTGCAGGACGTCCTGGCAAAAAAGCTCTAAAGCCGGCCCGTAGGCGCATGTTGATCGTGAGGATTGCGGCGTGCTGGCACGCGTGACAGGACTTCTCCGCGCGGCCATCGTTCATATTGGCGCATAGGTTTTGCCCCTTTCCTGGCAAGGTCCCGGCAGAGAGCTACGCCAAACCGACGCTCGACGTTTTCTGGGGTGCCCGCCCCCGTCCCACGAGAAAAGCCGCAGTCTCTACGGCGCTCGTTGCGTCACCGACCATGCATCGTGTCGGGTCTTCGTGTATGCAGTGACAGGACTTGCGGTCGCTGCTATGTACCACCGGTTTCCGAGCACCGAGCCGCGCCACACAACTGCCACTGCGCCGCTCGGCCCTTCCTGGTGGATCGTCACACGCTTGGCACTGCTCAGCGTCGACGCATTCGCCGGCGGCCTGTTCGTCAATTCGTTGCTGTCGCTCTGGCTGATGCAACGCTCCGGCCTGTCGATCGGCTCGGCGGGACAGTTCTTCTTCTGGACCGGACTACTCTCAGTTGGCTCCCAACTCGTGGCGCCACCGCTGTCGCACAGGATCGACCTGCTGAACACGATGGTGATTACGCACATCCCGTCGAGCCTGTGCCTGATCGGTGCGACGCTCACGCCGTCGCTGCCGGCGACGCTAGCGCTGCTGCTGATGCGCAGCGCCGCAATTGCACAATGCTCGGATTCCCATGACTCAATTTTCAGGATGCCAAAACAATTTAATCTGACAAAAAGTGAGAATTCCATGGATTGGCACATTGTATGATGAATATCTCATCAGGGAAACTACTGATTTATATGAGTATTCGCGTTGGCTCTACGTCGTCGATGTTCGTTCGAGTGGTAGCCAACGCATGCCTGTTCGCGATGGCATGCGGCGTGTCGTCAGTCTGGGCGTTCGATCCGTTGTGGGTCGAGCATTCCGTGTCGACAACACCCGCTGCAGGCGTCCTTGGATCGGATCGCGCGGCGGTATGCGTGTTTGACGCATTGCCAAGGCTACTGCGACTGCAGGACGCGATTGAGCGATCTCTATGCCTCAATCCGAAAACACGTGAGGCGTGGGCAAATGTCAAGATACAGGCGTCCGCGGTCGGCGTCGCGCGTGGAGCGTTCCTGCCAACGCTCTCGGCAAACTGGCAGGGTACGCGTGACAAGACAGTGAATCATGTCATCGGGTACTCCCAATACGACTCGGGTTATCGAACCAACCTGCAGAACGCAGGCGTGTCATTGAGCTGGGTTTTGTACGACTTTGGTAGTCGCGCCGCGGCGCTCCGAAATGAAGCGAATCTGCTAGCTGCCGCGCAGGCGAACCAGCAGGCAACCCTTCAGGAAGTGTTCGCAAAGGTCGCCAGGGATTACTACGCCGCTCAGGCGGCACGTGGTGCGCTCGCGGCCGCCCGTGAGATTGAACAGACGGCACACGATAGCGTCGATGCGGCCACTGCCCTGTTCAATGCCGGCAGGGCTGATGTCAGCGACCAGTTGCAGGCAGAGACAACCTACACGGATTCGATGATGAGTCGCGTCAAGTCCGAGGAAGCATGGAAAGTCGCAGAGGGAACGCTGGCAGCGGACATGAATCTGTCTTCGGACATCGAATTATCGCTACCTGATGTTGGGGATGGCGTCGCGCCGACCCGTCAGTTTACCGATTCGGTCGCTGAACTGATGAAGGAGGCGCAACGAACGCATCCCGCTATCGTCGCGGCTCAGGCACGGGTTGCTGCCGCCCGCGCGAAGGCCAGGCAGATCCGTGCAGATGGCTTGCCGCGCCTGAGTCTGGTTGCACAGTACAACTACAATAACCAGCCGACAAGCCTGCAGCTCGGCTATCCCGTGTTCCCTGCCAGGCATAGCGAGTGGTATTTGGGCATCCAGGTGACAATCCCGATCTTCGAAGGTTTCACGCGCACCTATCTGACGCACGGTGCCGAAGCGCAAACGGATCTGCAGGCCGCTCTCCTTGAGGAGACCCGTCAGCAGGTGGGTCTGGAAGTCTGGAACAGCTATCAGGCGTTGCAGAGCGCGACCTCGAATCTTGGCAACAGTGCAAAGCTGCTTTCACTCGCGCAACGTTCACAAAAAGTGGCGAGGCAGCGCTATAAGATGGGGGTTGGCAACATCCAAGAGCTACTCAACACACAGTCATCGCTAGCCACCGCGAAACAGAAGCGGATTCAGGCACTGACAGATTGGCGCTCGACGCGGCTGCAACTGGCAGCAAAGCTCGGCAATCTTGGTATGTGGAGTCTGGATGGCGCTCAATAGTTTGCCGGATCCTCGTTGTAGTGAATTGCACGCTCAAAGAGCGCCTTGGTCCTAAGTATGGAGCAGGAATAAGTCCCGTCAAACGGGAATGATAGTTAGATGAACTAAATGTGAATCAAGATGTAACTTATCCTGTTCATCGCCGGCATTCTTTCGCAGAGTGCGACTAAGAGGGCCAAATTCCAATCGTCGTTGGGGCACGATATGTCCGCGCGACAAATTTAAAGTGAGCGAGGGCTTCTGATGCGCCTGATCGAATTGCAAAGCGACTTCTTGGATGAGAGTTGTAGCGCGCTAAGTTTTAAGGCCCAGGAGCGCCTTTCGGTGGAACCGTTCTACAGGCTCGAACTGGTATCTCCCGACCCAGGGCTGAACTTCGAAGATCTGCTGGGTACCGGGCTATCGGTGTATATCGATATGGGTACGGACAAGGTGCGTCCGTTTAGTACGAACGTGTTCGCTGGCTACGATACCGGGCAACTTGGAAACCAGTATACCTACACGCTTGAGTTGGGAAGCTGGCTGTCCTTTATGGCCCAGACTCGCAACTGTCGCATCTTTCAGGGTCTGTCGGTGCCGGACATCGTTGCCCAGGTGTTCGAGGAACACCAGTTCACAAACTTCTATTTTGCGCTGGAGAACAGTTACGAGCCGCGTGAGTATTGCGTGCAGTTTCAGGAAAGCGATTTGGACTTCGTCAAGCGGCTACTGGAGGACGAAGGGATTTATTTCTGGGTGGAACATGCACTCGACTATCACGTGATCATGATCTCGGATACGCGGCGGTTCGTGGACCTGGATGCGCCTTACGGACAGATGTATTTTCTGCCCGATGGGGAGGAGTCGCGGGCAATTCAAGGCCGCGAGGGAATCCAGCGGCTCCAGCGCACGCGGCGGATCCGGCCGAACAATGTGGCGCTGCGGGACTTCAACTATCTCGCCCCGGGCAACCGGCTGGACATTGATGCGCAGATGCCGCAGGCAAGTCCACCTCCGATCGCACTGGAATACTACGACTACGGTGCGGGTTACAACGAGCTTGAGAGGGGGCAACGGCTGGCCCGCCTGAGGCTGGCCGCGCTGCAGGCGGAGTCGCACCTGCTGGTGGGACAGAGCAATGCCCGGGCGCTCGCTACAGGACACGCATTCACGCTGTACGGCCACCCCGATACGCAGCGTAACCGGCGCTACAACGTGGTTAGCACCGAGCTTTCGTTCGTGCAGGGCGAGCCCGACAGTGGGGCGCAAGGTCCCAATGTTGCCGTCACGTTTGAAGTGCTGGCGGACGATCAGCCGTTCGTGCCGTTGTGGGTGACCCCGCGCCCCTCGGTGCCCGGCATCCAAAGCGCTACTGTGGTGGGGCGGCCGGGTGATGAGGTGTATACGGACCAGTTCGGTCGCATCCGGGTGCACTTTCACTGGGACCGCTACAAGACAGTGGAAGCGGATGCGTCGTGCTGGATTCGGGTGTCACAGGCGTGGGCGGGCAAGGGCTGGGGGGTACTTGCACTACCACGCGTGGGACAAGAGGTGCTGATCACGTATGTGGACGGTGATCTTGATCGTCCGCTGGTGGTGGGCACCGTGTACAACGGTGAGAATCCGACGCCTTATGAGTTGCCGAAAGACATTCGCTACACGGGGCTGGTCTCGCGCTCGTTGAGAAACGGCAACTGCCAGAACGCCAGTCAACTTACGTTCGACGATCTTCGTGGCGCAGAACGGTTATTGCTCCACGCGGAGCGCGACATGCAGCAGACGGTCGAGCGCAACAGTTCGACGGCTGTCGGTCAGGATCTGAACCTTTCAGTTCAGGGAACCTACACATCTGTGACGGGTATCTCATATAGCTATACCGGCATCTCCGTGTCGTACACGGGGATCAGTGCGAGCTTTACCGGCGTGTCCACGAGCTTTACTGGAACATCAGCAGACTTCACCGGTGTGAGCACGTCGTTCACGGGCGTGAGCACATCGTTCACCGGCGTAAACACCGGCTTCACAGGCGTGTCCACCAGCGGTACGGGCGTATCCACAAGCTTCACTGGTGTATCCACGGACCTCACCGGCATATCCACCAGTGTGATAGGTGCAAGCACGTCCGTCACTGGGACGGTGACCAGCATGACGGGCGTCAGTTCATCGATAACCGATACCAGCACTGACATGACGGGCATCTCCATCTCCTACACCGGAACCTCCACGAGCGTGACGGGCACCAGCACATCGATCACTGGAGAGTCGAAGAGTGTGACCGGCACATCTGTCTCCGAAACCGGCACATCCGTTTCTACGACGGGCAGTTCGGTCAACGTTACAGGTACCGACGTTTCAACTGTCGGTTCGAGCACGTCGACCACGACGTTTGCGAGTAACTTCGTTGGCACCCAAATCGCCGTCACTGGAATCAATATCTCCAGTACGGCTCAGGACATTAAAGTTGGGGAAACCAAAATGTCAAATATCGGCTCCGATCTCATGAGCCGGGGGATGCTAGTCGTAAATTAGTTTTTCAGACTCAACATTCTCTCTTGATTCTTGGCGGAACACGTTCTTCAGGCGCATGACAATTTTTTTCATCGCTAAGGACTGCTACAGATAAGGTGGCTGAATTTGTCTACAACCGCATCCCTGTCAGCGCTATGTGCTCTGGCAAGACTTCATCGCATCTCGGCCGATCCTGACATCCTGTCGCATGAACTTGGGTTGTCGCGTAACGCTCCCGTCCCAGATGAACAGTTGTTGCTCGCATCCAGGCGACTAGGTTTAAAGGCGAAGATCAGGCTCACCCAGGCCCAGCGTCTGCCACTTGCGCCTCTGCCGGCGTTGGCCCGTATCAGGAATGCCGACGGTTCTGTAGGCGCCAGCAGCGACGACGAGCAACACCGGTGGGTGGTCTTATCCGAATGTGATGGCCAGCGCGTCGTGCTCCTGGACTCTGAGGCGGAAGGAAGTCGCGTCGTCGAGCCCCTCAGCAGCTTCATTGAGCGGTGGGCACCGTCAGGCTCAGGCGAATTGCTCCTCGCCACCAGCCACGCCAGCCTGGCCGGGACATTGGATCAGTTTGACTTTACCTGGTTCATACCCAGCATCGTCAAATACCGCAGGTTTCTGGCCGAGGTGCTGACCGTATCCGTTGTTTTGCAGCTTTTTGCGCTTGTCAGCCCCTTGTTTTTCCAGGTGGTGATGGACAAGGTACTCATACACCGCGGTCTCACCACGCTTGATGTGCTGGTGACGGGCCTTGTCATGGTGATTGTGTTCGAGAGCCTGCTTAGTGGCTTATGTGCTTATGTGTTCAGCCACACAACCAGCCGCATTGACGTGGAATTGGGTTCCCGCCTGTTTCGCCATCTTTTGCAGCTACCGCTGGCCTACTTCCAAGCTCGGCGGGTCGGCGACTCGGTCGCCCGCGTTCGCGAACTCGAGAACATTCGCAGCTTTTTGACGGGGCAGTCCCTCACGCTCGTACTGGATGTCGCTTTTTCGGTGCTTTTCATTGGCGTGATGCTGCTCTACAGCGTGCCGCTCACACTTATTGTGCTCATCAGCCTGCCTCTGTACGCCGTCCTGATCCTGAGCGTAGTGCCAGTACTTCGTAGGCGCCTGAACGAAAAGTTTGCCCGCGGCGCTGAAAGCCAGTCCATGGTGGTTGAAACCATCACCGGAATACAGACCGTGAAAGCCAACGCCCTGGAACCGGCCATCGCCCTGCGCTGGGAGAACCAGCTGGCAGGCTATGTAGCGGCCAGCTTCAAGACCCAGAACCTCACCACGTGGGCCCGCGAAGGTATCAACCTGATCGGCAAGCTGGTCAGCGCTGCGACCATGTGGTTTGGCGCCCGGCTGGTAATGGATCACCAACTCAGCGTGGGCCAGTTCGTGGCCTTCAACATGTTTGCCGGTCATGTCGCCCAACCCATCGTGCGGCTGTCGCAGATATGGACGGACTTCCAGCAAACAGGTATCTCCATGCAACGCCTGGGTGACATCCTCAATACGCCCACCGAAGTGCCCCCCAGCACGCCTGCTCCGTTGCCCACGCTCAAAGGGCACGTCACCTTTGACAACGTCACCTTCCGCTACCGGCGCGACGCCACGCCCGTTTTGCAGTGCGTGAGCATCGATATCAGCCCTGGCGCGGTCCTCGGCATTGTAGGTCGATCGGGATCGGGCAAAAGCACGCTGACCAAACTTGTGCAGCGTCTCTACCTGCCCGAGCAGGGACGTGTCCTGGTGGACGGGATCGACATCAGCTTGGTCGACGCCGGCCACCTGCGTCGCCAGATTGGCGTTGTGCTGCAGGATAACTTCCTGTTTAACCGTAGTGTTCGAGAAAACATTGCGATTGCCGATCCGGGTGCCCCCATCGAACGGGTGATGCACGTGGCCCGGATGGCCGGTGCGCACGAGTTCATCTGCGAACTGCCCGAGGGCTATAACACCGTTGTGGGCGAACAGGGAGCGTCGCTGAGCGGCGGACAGCGACAGCGTCTGGCGATTGCCCGTGCCCTGTTCACCGATCCGCGCATTCTGATTTTTGATGAAGCTACCAGCGCACTGGACTATGAAAGCGAGGCCATCATCCAGCGCAACATGGCCACGATTGCACTGGATCGTACTGTGATCATCATTGCCCATCGCCTAAGCGCGGTGCGCCATGCCGACTTCATCATTGCCATGGATAAAGGCCAGATTGTGGAAGGTGGTTCGCATGACGAACTGGTTCACGTTCCCAGCGGCCTATACGCGCATCTGTGGAGCATGCAGCAAAATAATTCTCCGTCGGAACAGATGGCATGAGTGATGCGACGAACCGCAATGCCTTCCAGCGCCATCCGCTATACGCGCTGCTCGTGCGCTACCGTTCCGCATTTCAGGCCGCGTGGCGACAACGGCACGAACTTGCCGGTCCGGTTCGGATGGCTGACGAAGCGGCCTTCATGCCGGCTGCTCTGAGTCTGCAGGTCACTCCGCCGCATCCAGCTCCGGGACGGATCATGTGGATCATCATCGCGCTGTTCGGGTTGGCCTTGCTATGGGCTTGCCTGGGTCAGGTTGACATTGTGGCCGAGGCTTCAGGACGCATCGTGGTGAGCGAGGGTACCAAGCTTATCCAGCCACTGGAGAGCAATGTAATCAAAGCGATCAAGGTAAAAGATGGCGATAGGGTCAAGGCTGGCCAGACGCTGATTGAACTGGATCCGGTCAGCGCGCAGGCCGACAACCATCGTGTCAGTCAGGAGCGCGAAAGTGCCTTCTCCGAACTGTGGCGCACCCAGGCCTTGATGCAGGCCGTGAGCGAAAACCTGGCGCAGCCTGTGTTGCCAGCGCAAGGCAGTCTGCCGGCGCAAGATCTGGTCACGATCCAGACCCAACTCAAGTCGGACTGGCAAGATCTGACGGCTCAGCGAGCCCGGCTCGACGCCGACGTGCATGCTAAACAGGCCGAGCTGGACGTCGCGCGCGCGGAGATTGCCAAAATCACGGCCACCTTGCCGATCGTCAGGCAACGCGAAACGGACTTTAACCGTCTTGCAAAACAAGGCTACGTCAGCCGGCATGACGATCAGGACCGTATCCGGGATCGCATTGAAATGGAACATGACCTGGCCACGTTGCGGGCCCGGCAGGAGGAAGCCGAGGCCACCATTGAGCAGGCCAGACAGACCCTTGTGGCCTGGCAGGCTGACACCATCAAGGCCCTGCATGAGCGCCATGCCAAAGCCGAGCTGCAACAGCGCCAACTGCAAGCGGAAGGCATCAAAGCCGAGCAGCGCGTCCATCAAACGACGCTCACTGCTCCGGTTGACGGCACCGTACAGCAGCTGGCCGTTCATACAACCGGAGGGGTGGTGACCCCAGCTCAGGTGTTACTTGTGGTCGTGCCCGAGAAAGACCAGGTCATGGCCGACGTGACGCTGGAGAACAAGGATGTGGGTTTTGTGAACGTGGGGCAGCCGGCGGAGATCAAGCTGGATGCCTTTCCCTACACGCGCTATGGGACGGTGCCATCCAGGGTAGCCATCATCACGGCGGATGCCGTAATACAGGACCCCGGCGCGCAAGCGTCGGGAACTGGCGGCAAGTCGACCAATCCTGCAGGCGGGGCGGTATTTCCGGTCACGCTGGCACTGGCGCAAAACTTCATTGAGGTGGGCGGCCGGCGAATCACGCTTAAGCCCGGCATGAACTTAACCGCTGAGATCAAGACGGGTAGGCGCCGCATCATTGATTACCTGCTCAGTCCGATCCGAACCTATACACGGGAAAGCCTGCGAGAGCGATAAATATTTCGCTGGAGTGAACGCGCCAATTCAAGAAACCGGATGACCGTATTGATTACGGCCCTATCCTGACGTAGACCGTTCGACAGCGTCAGGTAGGTTCCCGTCAATACGGTTTCCTGTCGTGGTCAGCACCCTCACCGTGCTGGCATTTTTCTGAAACCGTCCTAAGGAGACAGGCACATGCCTAATCCCCAGATCCGTCGTACCGTCGCTGTACATTCTCCTGCCGTCGAAGTAACTGGTGGTACATCTCGCGTAAGCACCCAGCGGAGCGATGCCTCCCCTCCCAGTCCCGTGTACCAGAATCATGCCGTTTCCGAGCCCCAAGCACCGGCAATCGTCAGTCCGGTGCATCAACCACAGGTCAGCGTCAAAAAAAGTGTCTCGGCGGTAAGCGTCGAGACGAGCCACTCTGAGGGGCCTACCTCATCGGTCAAAATTTCGTCTAAAGCACCGAATAGTTCCGCGCCAGATACGAATCCGACCTCAAATATCAATACCGACGCCCCCTCGACTGGTATTGTTGTTAACACAAATACCAGCAACACCGGTTCGCGGGCCGGTCTGGAAGGGGTCAAGGCCAGCGCCACTTTAAATAATAATAAGTCATTGGCGAATTCCGCGAACAACGTCATCGTCGCTCACTCGGTAACTTCGGCTCCTTATAATTTATTTAACGCGATCACCTCGACGCCTCTCGAACAGTTCAAAGCGACCACGGGCCTTGTTTCTGATGCAAAAAACATCACCGAGGAGATTTCCAAAAACAGCAGCCCGAATACACTTAAGCCGATCTCGAGCGGAAACATACAAAAAATTCCGTCAAACAAAATCGTTAGACTCGGCGGACAAGGAGTGAATATCGGAAGTAAAAACTCAAACGTATTCGAAGTAACGCCTTCAAAAATCAATGTGGCCAGCAACACTATTCTGCCGGTTCTAAAAGTTGCTTCTTCAGCAAGCAAGACCGCCACTGGGCCAATCACTGTCGCCCAGGGTATTGGGAATATCCAGGAAAACAAGCCCGTTGATGGCGCTCTCCAGGTAGTCGGAGGTACAGCCAAAACCGTGGAAGGTGGCAGCGAGCTGTACCAGCTAGCGAAGCCGGCGTCGAAAACGGCTGGCACGATCGCCAATACCACGAAAATTGTCGGATCCGGTGTCAGCGCGGTTATCTCCGCAAAAGATACATATGATGGGTTTTCTCAAGCCTTTGATACAACGGCGTCTGATGAGCAAAGAGCTTCGGCAACCATTCAGGGCAGTGTGGGAGCCGCCAATACGATTTTGAATGGCGCTGAATTAATTGGTGCAGCAACGGGCTCCTTTGGTGCCGCGGCAGTAGGCGGAGCCGGGGCCATCCCAATTGCAGTAAATCATGTGCTGCTGAACCACATCAACAATACCATTTCCGACAATCCCAACAGCCAAAGAGCTAAAATTTATCTCAATTCGTTTGCACATCCACAAAACTTCGGATGATCTGTTTTTGGTATTAGTTGATACGGCAGTTGGTGTGTGAAGTTGATCTTTCGAAGCTGCCATTTCAGCCCGGGCAAATTGCCCGGGCATCAGTTAATTGAACCGCAAGCCGACGCGTGATCCACCTTAGGCCTCCCTTTGATCTTGATGCGCTTTACCGTAGCAGCCTGATCCAGGCGCGACAAGGATTTACGATTTTCAAAAAAATATCTAATAGAATTAAATTTTTTCCATGAGCCGCACCGGGAATCGTGGAGGCTGGTTGGTTTAAGTTAATGCGGACACGTCAGCGGCATTTCTGAGTTGCCTGTCGTAGTTCAGCAGTCGGGATATAGCCAAGCGGTTCCATCAGGCGATGATGGTTGTACCAGGCCACCCATTCCAGCGTTTGCCAGTTCGATGGATTCCCTCGTTGAGATCCTCTGTCGGAGTGATGAATCAAGGTTCCGTCCTCGCCAGGTTGGCGGGCATACAGCGCCTGTTCAAGTGCATCCAGAACAAAGTCCGTGGTCATCGACGAGCTGACGCGCCAACCAACAATAGTAGAAGCCCAATGTCTTTCTGGGCCTCTCATTGAGCCGCGCTGCGATCTTGTTCAGTTGTGCCAGCTCGTATTGATCAAGTTGCGTACCGTGAGGCAAGGTTTGCGGCGTGCAGCCGATCATCGGTGCAATCGATTCGACTGCCGCCCACATCGACGGGGGCTCGGCTCGCTACGCTGCCCGCGTACCACGCGCACTGCGCGCTCTCGGACTTCCGGGGAAAACTTGCTTGGCTTCTTGTTCATGGCCCCATTCTCTCAAGAGTTGGAGCCTCCACAGAACTCGGCGCGGTTCAGTCCCTTCCTAGACTTCTCTCTAATGAAAGTTACGACTGACTGTCGGCAACTCGCCTAGAAGATGTGACAGATCTACCAGACGTTTGGCGACCAGGTGCTGAACCCCTTCAACGCTTTGCCAGACGCCCAACGCCGCCAACAGCTTAGCACCGAGGATTTCTTTACGCTGTCTCTCCAGCAACTTGGGCCAGATAATAACGTTCACGTTTCCGGTTTCGTCCTCAAGCGTGATGAAGATTACGCCTTTCGCAGTGCCCGGCCGCTGTCGTACCGTAACCAACCCGCATCCGCGCGCAAGCCTTCCGTTTGGGTAGGTGTTTAACGTCGTGGCCGGCATGAGCCTCTTCGCATGCAACATCGGACGCAGCAACGCCAAAGGATGTCGACGAAGCGTCAACCCCATGGACTGGTAATCACTCTGTATCTCGTTCCCTTCGGATGCCCATCCGAGATCCGGTGTTTCATCAACCACATTTGCTGAAGCAAGCAGATCCTTGTCGGGAACAGCGGCAACGGATTCCCACAGTGCACTTCGGCGACTGCCAGCCAGAGACGCAAGGGCATCGGCCCTAGCCAGAACATGCAAATCATGTCGATCCAACTGAGCTCGCCGAGCCAAATCGACCGTCGACGAAAAGGCCTCAACGGATCGTGCCATTTCAATACGATCAGCCGCCTCCGCTCGCATCCCATGCAGAAGAGAAAGACCAAGCCGAACAACCGGGCGTCCCCCCTGCTCGCGATACTCCAGTGACGATTCCCAGTTGCTGATCGTGACGTCTGCAGGCAAGACCGTGACCCCATGGCGCTTCGCATCCTGGATGAGCTGCGATGGAGAGTAGAACCCCATTGGCTGGCTATTAAGCAACGAGACAAGGAACGCCTCGGGCTCATGACACTTCAACCAGCTACTGACGTAGACAAGCAACGCAAAGCTTGCCGCATGACTTTCCGGGAAGCCATAGTCGGCGAACCCCTTGATCTGGGCAAAAATCGCTTCGGCAAATTCTCGTTCATAGCCACGTATCAACATGCCGCTCACCAAGCGGTCGTGGTAAGGCTCCAGCCCTCCTTTACGCTTCCAAGCTGCCATCGCGCGCCTCAGCCCGTCTGCCTCGCCAGGAGAGAAGCCGGCCGCAAGAATTGCAACCTGCATCACTTGCTCCTGAAAAATCGGCACGCCAAGCGTTCGAGCTAATGCTGTTTCCAGATCCTTACCTGGATAGCTGACCGGATCGATTCCTTGACGTCGCTTCAAATATGGATGAACAGCACCACCTTGAATCGGGCCAGGCCGCACGATCGCCACCTCAATCACAAGATCGTAGAACGTCCGTGGTCTCAATCGCGGCAACATCGACTGTTGCGCTCTCGACTCGATTTGGAATACCCCGACTGTATCTGCCTTCGAGATCATGTCGTACGTTTCCGGATCCTCTGACGGGATATCCTGCATCTCAAATGGCTGATCGCGGTCCAGGGATATGAGGTCAAGCGCCCGACGAATGACGCTCAACATTCCCAGCGCCAGCACATCCACTTTGAGCAACCCGAGCGACTCGAGATCATCCTTATCCCACTGGATCACGCTACGATCCTGCATTGCCGCGTTCTCAATCGGTACAAGGCGTGACAACTTGCCTCGGCTGATGACAAAGCCACCGGAGTGCTGAGAAAGATGCCGAGGAAAACCACACAGCTGAGCGGCAAGCGATGCCCATGTCTGAATGACGGGTGCTGATGGATCCAACCCTGACTCTGTAAATCGCTCGAGTAAATCTGCCGTACCGTCGAACCAGTGATGCGCCTTGGCAACTCGATCGACAATCTGGGCATCAACACCGACTGCTTTCCCTACATCCCGAAGCACGCCTCTTGCACGGTACGTCGATACCGCGGCAGCAATAGCCGCACGGTCACGACCATACTTTCGATAGATGTACTGCATGACGGCTTCTCTCTTTTGATGTTCGAAATCGACATCGATGTCCGGATGACTATTACGTTCCCGGCTGATGAACCGTTCGAACAACATCGTTGATCGTGCAGGATCCACCTCCGTTATGCCAAGGCAATAACAGACTGCAGAATTCGCAGCTGATCCACGCCCCTGGCAGAGAATTCCTTCGCTACGAGCAAATTTGACGATGTCATATACGGTCAAAAAGTATGGCTCGTAGCGCAACTCCGTGATCAGTTCGAGCTCATGTTCGAGCTGCGCTTGCACGTTGAGAGGGATGCCGCTCGAGAAGCGACGATGCGCTCCCATGTACGTTTCCTGTCGCAGATATTCAGTTGGTGTGAGTCCAGCCGGTACTAGCTCATCGGGATACTCGTAACGCAACTCATCGAGCGAGAACCCGCAACGCGAAAGGATCGCGACCGTCTCGCTTAATGCGTTTGGATGATAGAGATGCGCCAGACGTATCCGCGCCCGCAAATGCTGCTCGGCATTCGGTGCAAGCTCATAGCCGCACTCTGCAACAGGCTTACCTATACGGATCCCCGTCATTGTGTCCTGCAGCGGCTTCCTGGAACGGACATGCATGGTTACATGCCCGACTGCAACAACTGGGACACCATTGCCATACGCTATGTGTTCGACAACACCAGCATGAAGATTGTCCATGGCGCGCTGATGCAGACATAGGCCGACCCATGCACGCCCGGGGAACGTCTCCCATAGCCACTCAACTTGGGCATCCAACACTTCCGGATCCGCGGGGAACTTGGGAATCAAGATTGCGAGGCACCCTGGCATTCCTCTCAGATGGGCATGCACCTTCTCCGGTTTCAAGAGGTCCTGTGGCATGAGGCGATATCCACCTTTGGGTGAGCGCATGCGTGCCAGCGTGATGAGCTCGGAGAGATTGCCATACCCTTCGCGGTTCTGTGCAAGCAAGATCAGATCAAAAGCCGGCGACGAATCGGCCTGAGTCAGCTTGAAGTACGACCCGATGACCAACGGAAAATTTAGATCCTTGGCTGCTACATGTGCCCGTACAACTCCCGCCAAAGAGCATTCGTCCGTGATGGCAATCCCAGAGTAACCCAGCTGGGCGGCTCGCTTGACCAGCTCCTCTGCATGCGAAGCCCCCTCCAAGAAAGTGAAGTTCGATAAGCAGAAGAGCTCGGCATATGCCGGCAACGAGAGAGGCAATGTGTCCATGAGATTTACAACCGATGTAGAACATTTCCGTTGAACAGGACATCCGTCAGACATCCGAGCGCTCTGTGTGGCCGGCGCTCTGGGAAGCGATGCTCTTTCGCGCTATCCCGATTGATTCCGTATATCTACCGATTCATCTAAGGGGGTGAAGTACCGAGGCAAAAGGCTGGCAGGCAAGCGTGCCGCTCATCGGTAGAAAAAAGGGGGCTATATACGTCGATATCGGGCGGCTCGCCGCGCTCGCGGCTGATGAAGCGCTCGAACAACAGCGTGCTGCGCTCGGGATCGACCTCGGTCACGCGCAGGCAGTAGCACACCACCGAGTTCGCGGCCGAGCCGCGCCCCTGGCACAGGATGTCGCGGCTGCGCGCGTAGCTGACGATGTCGTAGACCGTCAGGAAGTACGCCTCGTATTTCAGGTCGGCGATCAGCGTCAGCTCGTATTCGATGCGCTCGCGCACCTTCCCGGGCACGCCGTACGGATAGCGCGCCTGCGCACCCTTCCAGGTTTCCTGCGCCAGATAGGTGGCCGGCGTATGGCCGGGCGGCACGATCTCGCGCGGATATTCGTAGCACAGCTGATCGGCCGTGGCCGGATAGCGCGGCACGAGGACCGCGAAGCAGCCGGGCATGCCGCGCAGGTGCGCGAAGGCCTCGGGCGGCGCCGCCAGCTCCTGCCGCGCGAGCCGGTAGGTGCCCTTCGGCGCGCGCATCCTGAGCCAGGAAATCAGCTCGGACAGGTTGCCGTAGCCATCGCGATCGCGCGCGAGCAGCACGAGGCCGAAGCCCTGCCCGTCCTCGTCGGGCGTGACCTCGAAATACGCGCCGACCACGAGCGGCAGCCCCGCCGCCTTCGCCGCGACATGCATGCGCACCGCGCCCGCGAGCGAGCACTCGTCGGTGATCGCGAGGCCGCGGTAGCGCAGCGCGACCGCGCGCTCGACCAGTTCGTCGGCCGTCGACGCGCCGTGCAGGAACGAGAAATTCGAGCGGCAGAACAGCTCGGCGTAATCGGGCGGCGCCGGCAGCGTGCTCAGCATCGCCGCCTACCCGAAGAAACCGTGCAGAAACCAGCCCGGCTCGCCGTCATGCGCCGTCCGGCCGTGATAGACCCAGTAGCATGCGCCCGCGTCGTCCTGCGCGACGTAGTAGTCGCGCGCGCGCGGCGCGCCGTCGAACCAGCCCGCCTCGATCCGCTCGCGCGCCGATGCGAGCGTGAGCGGCGTGCGGTACACCGGGCGGTTGTCGCGCTCCGCGAGCGGCAGCGGCTCGGCCAGCAGCCAGGCCGGCCGGGGCGCCGCGTGCGCGGGCTCGCCGGCCCGGCCGGACGGCTCGCCGAGCGGAATCCAGCGGTTCGCGATCTCGGGCCGGTAGTCGTCGACGGGCGCGGCGCGCAGCACGTTGTGCGCGCCGAGCCGCGCGCCCAGCAATTCGAACAGGCGCGCGCGCGCCTCCGGCGTGCCGCCCGGCTCCGGGAACAGATCGTCGGGCGGCGGCGCGGCCTCGACCACGCGCGTGGCGACGAGGCGCACCGCGATCACCGCGGCCGGCAGCGGCACACGCGCGAGCCGCTCGCCCAGCACCCGCACGCAGTGCGCTTCGTCGCGCGTCGGCGCGGCGAACGCGAGTTCGAGCACGGTCGGCGGCAGCGCGTGCCGCCCGCGCTCATGTTCGAGCCGGCATTCGAACGCCGTGAGCGACAGCTGCCGCGCGGCCAGCCAGCCGCCCAGCTGCGCGATCAGCCGCCGCGCGACGAACAGCACCGCCTCCGCGTGCTCGACCCGCTCCGGCAACTCGAGCCGCGCATCGAACACCGGCGGCACCGGCAGCCATTCGAACAGCTCCGGCGCATCGCCGTAGGCGCGGTCGAGCGCGCCGCTGAGCGCGGTGCCGCAGCGCCGCTGCAATGCGGCGCGCGGCAGGCGGCGCAGGTCGGCGAGCGTACGGCAGCCGAGCCCGTCGAACCAGGCCGCGAACGGCCGGGCCGCAGGCAGCAGCGCGCACGGCACGCAGGCGAGCGCACGCTCGAGCGACGCGCGCCGCAACACCCGGCGCGGCCGCCGCAGGCCGGCGCGCGCGAGCAGCCACGCGCCGCCGCCCGTGGGCGCGACGCCGATGCGCGCGCGATAGCCGAGCGTCGCGAGCGCCGCGCGCGCGGCGCGGCACAGCGCAGGCAGGCCGCCGAACAACCGCAGGCTCGCGCCGATCTCGACCAGCAGCGTCGCCTCGTCCTGCAGGGTCACGTTCGGCGCGAAGCGCAGCAACGCGAGCGCGACCGCGCGCAGCGCGTCCGCCTCGCGCGCCGGATCGCGTTCGAGCAGCCGCACGGCGGGTGCGACGGTCAGCACGCCGCCGCGCTTCATGCCCACGCGCACGCCCGCCGCGCGCGCCGCCGCGTCCGCGCGCAACACCACGCCCTGCTCCAGCACTGCGCAGCCGGAATCGGACTCAGGCGGCATCGGCTGCCGCGGCCGGAACACGTCCAGCGGCAGGGACGGCAGATGGACGCCGAGAAAAACGCGCATGACGGCTCCCCAGGATCGGCGACGGCAGCAGCGCGAGCGACAGCGCGCCGCTCGTCGCCGGCCCGCGGCGCTTGATGATGTCGACCGCGATGCCGCCGGGCTCGGGCCGCAGCGCGACGCGCAGCGGCGCCGGCGACGGCTGCTGCGCGGCGGCCAGCGGCCGCAGCATGATGAACAGGGTGGCGGACGCGCGCGCGGCCGCGAGGTGCAGCCGGCGCAGCGCCTCGGGCCGCGTATCCAGCTGCCACAGCAGCAGCGCGCCGCAGCAGCCGGCCTTGAGGATCTGCTCGGCCGTCCACAGCGCATCCGCGCTGCGCGCGGCGCGCAGCCACAGCAGCGCGTCGCGCGGCAGGCCGAGCCGGGCCAGCGCGCGCGCTTCCGGCACGTGAGGCGGCTGCACGAGCGCGAGCGGCCGCTGCGCGCTGACGGCCCGGACGAGCGCCGGCGCGAGCAGGCGCAGCTCGCCGCAGCCGGCCTGCGGCACGAGCAGCTCGGTCAGCCCGCCGAGCGGCCAGCCGCCGCCGGGCAACTCGGCCGACAGCGACGGATGGCCGGTCTCGATCGTGCGCGGCACGCCGCGCGCGAGCTGGGAGCCGCGCCACAGGGACGGATGAAGGGTTTCGGGAAGAACGGAGGATGCGGGCATGACGCCACCCATAACTGTATATTTATACAGTATAGGACAATGACGATGTTGCGCACAGTCCATGCCGACCCCGGGTTTGCTGGCGACTCCCGCCCTTGAAATCCTGCAGGTCCCGTCGCTCGGCACCGCGACATCTTCGCGGCCTGGCCGACCTCATCGATCATTCAGGATCTCAGCCATGCCGTCTCCGAGATGGATGCGTTGATGGCTCGCTTTCCGGCGGGCGGAGCACCCGTGACCGATTCATTGATCGATACGTCCGCCATCTTCGAGACGGCCTACGCCCGCTTCGTCGGCGTGATCGGACTCTCCGAAGTCAGACGGCGCGATGCGCTGCCGGCCCAGGCGCTGCGGAACAGAAACATTCTGCTCTACAGCAACATCGGCGTCTCCGTGCTGTTTTTCGTTGCAATCCTGATCTTTTCCCGATCGATCCAGAACTTCGGCCGGGCGCTGCGAACGGCCCATCAGGTGTCGCACACCAAGCAGGTGTTTCTCGCCGCGATCAACCACGAACTCCGCAACCCGCTGCAGACGATCGTATCCGCCACGGAAAACATCTCGCACTACGCCACCAGCCGCGAATTGATGCTCGCCGTGATCAACATCGACCAGGCGGTGAAGCACATCGAAACCCATATGCGGGATCTGACAGACTACCTGCGGTTCAAGACGCACAAGATCAACCTGCGCACCGCCCCGATCGATCTTCGCTCGATCGCCGCCGAAGCTGTCCGCCGATTCAAGCCGATGGCCGATAAAAAGGACATCCGGCTTCAGGCCACGTTTTACACGTCCCTATCGACATTCCTCTCCGACGAGCAACGCGTGCAACAGATCATCGACAATCTCGTCGAGAATGCGATCAAGTACTCGCCACATGGCGTCGTCGAAATAAGATGCGCGATTCTTGCGGAGTCAGGCCGTTCGCACGCAAAAATTGAAGTCATCGACGAGGGAATCGGCATCGACAGGAACAAGATCAATTTCCTGTTCTCGCCATTCTTTCAAAGCCAGTTTCAGGATAGCCCGGGGGTCTCCGGATACGGCATGGGCCTCGCGGTCGTGCGAGGTCTCGTGGAAGTCCTGGGTGGAGATATTTCCGTGGAAAGCGACGTCGGCAAGGGCACGGCCTTCATGGTCACGCTCCCCTGCCAATCGCTCGTCACGCACGATGCGCAACCCGGTCAGGCGTCGCCGGACGGGGGTGATTCGAACTGAGCGTCGATCAAGGCGCGGATTTCCCGCGATGCCGGCTCATCGCTCGATACTGCGAGAATGTTGGGGCCGAGATCATGGATGTCGTATTTGAAATCGATCAGCGTCCGATGCATGCTGCCGAGGTTCGACTTGATCTTCTCGATGAACAAGACCGGGCGGGACGCCCGCAAGGTTTCCAGCCCGCCGGCAATGACCGCCTCCTCCATGCCCTCGACATCGATCTTAACGAGGTCGACATGCGGCTGGTCTAACGAGTCGAGTGTGATTAACGGAACGTCGTACCCCGCGCCGTAGTTGATTTGCTGGCCGATATCCTCATTCTTTTTACCATGCACCAGCTCCAGGCTGCCGAAACTGGATTTCCGGTGGTAATCGACGAACGGCACCTTCAACGATCCGACCTCGCCGCCGATCGCCGCGTTTCTGGCGTCGACATTGAAGCAATTATTGATGGCGATGTTTCCGCACAGCGCATAGTAAACCGGCTTTTGCGCCTCGATCGAGATGACGCTGCCCGCATCGCCCAGCGCCCGCGCAAACTCTATCGTGTGTACGCCGATATTCGCGCCGCAGTCGATTGCCACGACAGGCCGCCGGCCGCCGAGCGCGCGCACCTTCATCCTCAGGATCGAATTGAGCAGTTCGACGTCGCTCTTATAAAATCCCCCGGTCTCCAGAATCCCACCCTACACCGTAGGTACCGTACGCTTCGCTACGATTTTCGTCACTTCTGTTGACGATAAGCGTTCCGTGACTCGTTGACGCCAATATGTAAGCAACTTTCACGAACATCCCTCGTTGAATATTTATTCACGCACCTTCGCGCAGGATTTCAATAATACACAGCGAGGCCCGGGAGATTTTCGACGCCCGGGCTTCGCCCGGCGTGAATCACATCCGCGCCCGGTTACGTCTCGCCTGTAATCGGTGGCCGCCAGTCGGAAGACGAGGGCAGATCCACGCGCCTGTCGTGCACTATTCGCACCCGCAGCGAATCATGGATGTTCGGCGTCGAATGCCGCCGAAGAGTCTGTTCGTTTAATTTATTCCACCCTCTTCGGATCACGCCTGCATCACCGATAAGTCCCGCAGGAAAACCTTTGAAGATCAGTCCGGAGCCGCCTCTTTCATGGAGCGAACGCCCGGCCCGACACCGTGGGGACGCACCACGCGCGCCCCCACGGTGCGCTTCACCCCAGCAGCAGCGCGTCGTCGTCGAGCCGCTCGTGCCGCACCTTCTCGAACATCTGCAGCAGGTCGGGCACGTCGAGGCCCTTGCGCGCGTCGCCGGCCACGTCGAGCACCACCTGCCCCTGGTGCAGCATCACCGTGCGATCGCCGTAGTCGAGCGCCTGCCGCATGCTGTGGGTGACCATCATCGTCGTCAGCTTGCCCTCGGCGACGATGCGCGCGGTCAGCTCCAGCACGAACGCGGCCGTCTTCGGGTCGAGCGCCGCGGTGTGCTCGTCGAGCAGCAGGATCCGCGACGGCCGCAGCGACGCCATCAACAGGCTCACCGCCTGCCGCTGGCCGCCCGACAGCAGGCCGATGCGATCGGCCAGGCGGTTCTCGAGCCCGAGGTTCAGGAGCCGCAGCTTGTCGCGGAACAGCTCGCGCGACGCGCGGTTGAGCGCCGGGCGAAAGCCGCGCCGCACGCCGCGCGCGGTCGCGAGCGCCATGTTCTCCTCGATCGTCAGCGCCTCGCAGGTGCCCGCCATCGGGTCCTGGAACACGCGCGCGACGAGGTGCGCGCGATCCCACGCCGGGCGGCGCGTGACTTCGGCGCCGTCGATCGAGATGCGGCCGGCGTCGACCGGCTGGTCGCCGCTGATCGCGTTCAGGAAGGTGGATTTGCCGGCGCCGTTCGAGCCGATCACCGCGACGAACTGGCCGTCCGGGATCTCCAGCGACAGGCCGCGCAGCGCGCGGGTCTCGATCGGCGTGCCGGGATTGAAGGTGAGTTTCAGGTCGTGTGCGGACAGCATCTCATGCCCCTCCGTTCTTGCGCGCGAACAACTTCTTGCGGGTTGCGGGCAGCACCAGCGCGACCGTGACGAGCAGCGCGGTGACGAGGTTCAGATCCTGCGCCTTCAGGCCGATGAAATCGCTGTTGAGCGCGAGCGCGATGAAGAAGCGATAGAGAATCGCGCCGATCACGACGGCCAGCGTCGTCAGCACCAGCCGGCGCGCGGGCAGGAGCGTCTCGCCGATGATCACGGCGGCGAGGCCGATCACGATCGTGCCGATCCCCATCGAGATGTCGGCGCCGCCCTGGGTCTGCGCGAACAGCGCGCCCGCCAGCGCGACGAGCGCGTTCGACAGCGCCATCCCGGCGAGCGTCGCGCGGCCAGTGGCGATTCCCTGCGCGCGCGCCATGCGCGGATTCGCGCCGGTCGCGCGCATCGCGAGGCCGAGCTGCGACGAGAAGAACCAGTCGAGGCCGAGCTTCGCGACCACCACGACCACGCACAGCAGGGCCGGGCGCAGCACGTAGTCGGGCATCCAGTCGGGCTGCAGCACCGAGAAAATGGTCGGCTCGGTGATCAGCGGCACGTTGGGCCGCCCCATGATCCGCAGGTTGACCGAGTACAGCGCGATCATCATCAGGATGCTCGCGAGCAGATCCATGATCTTGAGGCGCACGTTGAGCCAGCCGGTGATGAAGCCGGCGCACGCGCCCGCGGCGATCGCGACGAGGGTCGAGGTGAATGGATCATGGCCGGCCGCGATCAGCGTCGCGGCGACGGCGCCGCCGAGCGGAAAGCTGCCGTCGACGGTCAGGTCGGGAAAGTTGAGGATGCGGAACGAGATCAGCACCCCGAGGGCGACGAGGCTGAAGATCAGGCCGATCTCCAGCGCGCCCAGCAACGAAAACAAAGACATGATGGGGAATCCTGTTGCGGGCGCGGCACGCGTGCCGCGCCCGGTCGGCATCGGCGGCGGGCCCGGGTCGGGCGCGCCGTCCGCCTGTTCTATCGTGGCCCGGTAGGGCCCGCGCAACCGCGCCGCCCGCTCGCGCGGCGGCGCATGCGTCGCGTCTTACTTGATGACCGTCTTCGCTTCCTTCACGAGGTCGGGCGAGAGCGTGACGCCCTGCTTCGCGGCCGCGTCCGTGTTGACGAACAGTTCGAGGTTGCTGCTCGTCTCGGACGCGATCGCGCCCGGCTTCTCGCCCTTCAGGATCCGCACCACGATCTTGCCGGTCTGGCGGCCGAGATCGCCGTAGTTGATCCCGAGCGCCGCGATGCCGCCGCGCTTCACGCTGTCGGTGTCGCCCGCGACCAGCGGGATCTTCGCCTCGTTCGCGACCTTCACGAGCGCCTCGTAGGCGGACACGACGTTGTTGTCGGTGTTCGTGTAGATCACGTCGACCTTGCCGATCAGGCTCTTCGCGGCGGACGCGATGTCGACGGTGCGCGGCGCGGCCGCCTCCTTGAGGCTCAT
This sequence comes from Burkholderia sp. FERM BP-3421, assembly GCF_028657905.1. Classification (NCBI taxonomy): domain Bacteria; kingdom Pseudomonadati; phylum Pseudomonadota; class Betaproteobacteria; order Burkholderiales; family Burkholderiaceae; genus Burkholderia; species Burkholderia sp. FERM BP-3421. The sequence goes on from NZ_CP117782.1 coordinate 2,649,287, forward strand.
CCCCTGCTTCGCGAGCAGATCCTTGAGTTCCTTGACGACCACGACCGAGTTCGCCTCGCCCGGGTTGTAGACCATCCCGACCGTCTTGGCCTTCGGCACCACGCGCTTGATCAGCGCGACCTGGCGGTCGAGCGGCAGCTTGTCGGACACGCCCGTCACGTTGGTGCCCGACGGCCCCCAGCCCTTCACGAGCTGCGCGGCGACCGGATCGGTCACGCCCGAGTAGACGACCGGCACGTTCTTGGTCGACGCGACCACGGCCTGCGCGGCGGGCGTCGCGATCGCGACGATCACGTCGGGCTGGTCGCCGATGAACTTGCGGGCGATCTGCGCGGCGGTGCCGGTATTGCCCTGCGCGCTCTGGTATTCCCACTTGAGCTTGTCGCCGTCGTAGCCGGACGCCTTCAGCTCCGCGCGCACGCCGTCGCGGATCGCATCGAGCGCGGGGTGGTCGACGATCGACAGGACCTTGACGGTCTGCGCGTGTGCGCCGGACAGCATCGCGAGCGACACCGCGCCCGCCAGGATCGATTGGACGGCCACTGCCTTGAAACGCTTCATGTATGAGTCTCCCCCGGTATCGGTTCTGGGTTTTGGGTTCTATAGGGTGAATCGGGCCGCGTCGCATGACGCGCGCGCCTGTCATGCGATCGTCAGCCAGCGCACGAGCATACCATTCCATTAATATGAATTTCGAGGCGCGCACCCATCCGGCGCGCCCATGAAAAAAGCCCGCACGATCACGTGCGGGCTTTTCCATGAAACCACGGCGCGCCGAAGCGCGCGGCTCAGAACGATGCGACCATCGAGCCCTTGAACTGCTTCGCGATGAATTCCTTCACCTCGGGCGACTGGTACGCCTTCACGAGCTTCTTCACCCACGGCTGATCCTTGTCCTTCGCGCGCACCGCGATCAGGTTCGCGTACGGGCTCGTCAGCGATTCGAGCGCGATCGCGTCCTTGGTCGGCTGCAGGTTCGCGGCCAACGCGTAGTTGGTGTTGATCACCGCCGCGTCGACATCGCCGAGCACGCGCGGCAATTGCGCGGCGTCGAGTTCCGTCAGCTTGAGCTTCCTCGGGTTCTCGGCGATGTCGAGCACGGTCGCGTTGTTGCCGCCCGTGCCGGCGCCCGCCTTCAGCTTGATCACGCCTTGCGACTGCAACAGCAGCAGCGCGCGGTTCTCGTTCGACGGATCGTTCGGCAGCGCGACCTTCGCGCCCTGCGGCAGATCCTTGAGCGACTTGAACTTCTTCGAGTACACGCCGATCGGCGAGATGTAGGTGAGCCCGGCGCTGACGATCTTGTAGCCGCGCTGCTTCACCTGGCTGTCGAGGTAGGGCCCGTGCTGGAAGCTGTTCGCGTCGAGGTCGCCCGCGTCGAGCGCCGCGTTCGGCTGCACGTAGTCGTTGAACTCGATGACCTTGACGGTCAGGCCTTCCTTCTCCTTCGCGACCTTCTGCACGACCTGCCACACCTCCGAGTCCGGCCCGGCGACGGTGCCGACCTTGATGACCTTGTCCTGCGCGTACGCGCCGGAGGCGATGCTCAGTGCCGCGCCGGCCGCGACGACGGAAACCACTTTCAGGAGATTGCGACGCTTCATCTGTTATGTCTCGCTTGCTTGCAGTACGGATCAGGCTCGAAAAGGGAACTCATGAGGGACGGATGGCGGCCCGAGGCCGCCCGTCCGACAGAGCGCAGATGGTGGCACAGGATCCGCGCCCTGTGAAATACATCCCGCTCATATGGGTATGCCTCAGGCCAGGGCCGGCTCGGCGCGCGCCGCGTCGTCCCCGCTCCCGCCGCTCGGCGCGGCCGGTCGCGCCGGCGCGCGCGCCGTGCGCGGCGGCGGAGCGCCGCGCACCTGGAACGCGCTGACCGATTCGCGCAGGCGCGCCGCCTGTTCCTGCAGCGACGCGGCCGCGGCGGTCGCCTCCTCGACGAGCGCCGCGTTCTGCTGGGTGACCTCGTCCATCTGCGTGACCGCGCGGCCGACCTGGGTGATCCCGCTCGCCTGCTCCTCGGACGCGGCGGCGATCTCGCCCATGATGTCGGTCACGCGCCGCACCGCCTGCAGGATCTCGCTCATCGTCGTGCCGGCCTGGCCGACCAGCGACGAGCCGTTGTGCACGCGCTCGACCGACACATTGATCAGCTGCTTGATCTCCTTGGCCGCCGTCGCGCTGCGCTGCGCGAGCGAGCGCACCTCGCCCGCCACCACCGCGAAGCCGCGACCCTGCTCGCCCGCGCGCGCCGCTTCGACGGCCGCGTTCAGCGCGAGGATGTTGGTCTGGAACGCAATGCCTTCGATCACGCCGATGATGTCGGCGATCTTCTGCGAACTGTCGTTGATCTCGCCCATCGTGCCGATCACGCGGTTCACCACGTCGTTGCCCTTGAGCGCGATGTCCGACGCGTTGTGCGCGAGGCCGCTCGCCTGGCGCGCGTTGTCGGCGTTCTGCTTGACGGTCGCGGTCAGCTCTTCCATGCTCGCGGCGGTCTCCTCCAGCGAGGCCGCCTGCTGCTCGGTGCGCGCCGACAGGTCGTTGTTGCCGGCCGCGATCTGCTGGCTGGCCGCCGCGATCGATTCCGCCGCATGGCGGATGCCGCCGATCGTGCCTTGCAGCCGGTCCTGCATCTCGTGCATCGCGGCCATCATGCTGTGGGTATCGCCCGGGCGCACCGGCACCGTCTGGGTCAGGTCGCCGAGCGCGATGCGCGCGGCCAGGGCGGCCGCCTCGTCCGGCTCGCCGCCGAGGCTGCGCCGCACGTTGCGGATGATCACGAGCATCGCGAGCGTGATCACGGCCCCGATCACCGCCACCACCGCGAGGTGGCCGACCAGGGTCTCGTAGTAGACCGTATCGATGTCCTTGATGAACACGCCGCTCGAGATGTACCAGTCCCACGGCGCGAAGCGCGTCACGTAGCTGATCTTCGGCACCGCCGTCTCGCTGTGCGGCAGCCGGCCGCGGTAGTTCACGAAGCCGCGTCCGTCGGCCTTCGCCGCGTTCACCACCGAGACGAACAGCAGCTTGCCGTCGGGATCCTTGAAATCGCTGACCACGGTGCCGACCAGCTTCGGCAGCGTCGGGTGCATGAGCACCGTGGGCTTCGCGTCGGTCACGAACACATAGCCGGAGTCGCCGTCGTAGCGCATCGCCGCGAGCCGCGCGAGCGCGTCGCGCTGCGCATCGGCCTCGCTCATCGCGCCGCTCTGGGACAGCGCGTAGTACGACTGCACCACGCCCTGCGCGGCGTCGACGAGATTCGTCATGCCCGCCTTGCGCTCGGCGAGCATCGTCGCGCGCGTCTCGAACGCGCTCCACGCGCCCACCCCCAACAATCCGACCCATACGAGCGCAAGCGCCAGCCACAGCTTGCGGTTCAAACTCATTCTGCTCATCGTGCGTGCCTTTTTCAGTGTCTTGTCTTCGCACACCGCCCGCAGGCCGGCCTCTCGCCTGCTAACGATCGCCTCCGTTTATTACGGCACGCCGGCTTACAACTTGAATGGAATCCGCCACGAAATCCGCACCGCGCCGCACGCTGTGCTACAAGGAGCGCTGGCCGCGACACGGTGTCGCGGCGTCCTCGTGAGACCTCCATGTACGTCATCGACATCCAGTACACGGTGTCGCTCGAGCGCATCGACGACGCGCTCGAACGCCATCGCGCCTTCCTGCAGCGGCACTTCGACGCGGGCGTGTTCATCGCCGCCGGCCCGAAGGTGCCGCGCACGGGCGGCGTGATCCTCGCCGCGCGCATCGATCGCGACGCGCTCGACGCGATCCTGCGGAGCGATCCGTTCGTCACCGAACAGCTCGCGACCTACTCGGTGACGGAGTTCCGCATGACCCGTGCGGCCGACGGCCTGAATCTGCCGGCGCTGCCGTAGGCGCGCGCCGCCGCCGGACGGGGCGCAGGGCCGCGTCCGGCGGGGCAAAGGCGGGGAAAAGCGAAAAAGGCGGGAAGGGAAGGAAAAAGGTCTCGCCGCAAGGCCGCGCCGAACGGCCGCGCCAAACGGCCTCGCCGCTCAGCCGAGCAGCAGCTTCAGGTCGTGGACCCACGGCGCGGGGCCCTGGCCGTCGCGCACGAACAGACGCAGCTTGCCGTCCGGGTCGAACACGTAGCTCGCGGCGGTGTGGTCCATCGTATAGCTTCCCGGCGTCTTGCCCGGCACCTTCGCGTAGTAGACGCGGAAATCCTTGGTGATCTTCTTGAGCTGCGCCTCGTCGGCCGGACGCAGGCCGACGAAGGTCGGATTGAAGGCGGGCACGTACTGGCCGAGCAGCTCGGCCGTGTCGCGCTCCGGATCGACGGTCACGAACAGCACCTGCACGCGCTTGGCCGCATCCGGCCCGAGCTGCTGCAGCGCCTGCGACAGCTCGGCCATCGTGGTCGGGCACACGTCGGGGCAATGGGTGTAGCCGAAGAACATCACGACCGCCCGGCCCTTGAAGTCCGCCAGCGTGCGCACCTTGCCGGCGGTGTCGGGCAGCGCGAAATCGCTGCCGAACTGGGTGTTGCCGGTGATGTCGACGTTCTGGAACGCCGGGGCCTTGCTGCAGCCGGCGAGCAGCAGCGCGCCCGCGATCGCGCCGGCGGCGAGCCAGCCCTGGCGCGCGCGGCGCCCAAACAATGAATTCAGCATCGGATTCCGGACCAAAGCAAAAGCATGGACGTCACATCCCGAGCAGCGGATGCGCGTAGTGATCGACGAGCAGCGCGACGAACAGCAGCGACAAGTAGATGATCGAGTAGCGGAACGCCTGGCGCGCGAGCGCATCGGAGTAATCACGGTAGATCTTCCAGGCATAGGCGAGAAACACCGCGCCGAGCAGCACCGCGCTCGTCAGATAGACGATTCCGCTCATCCCGGAGATGAACGGCATCATCGTGACGGCGAACAGGATCACCGTGTACAGCAGGATGTGCAGGCGCGTGTACTGCTCGCCGTGCGTGTTCGGCAGCATCGGCAGGCCCGCGTTCTCGTAGTCCTTGCGGCGATACAGCGCGAGCACCCAGAAATGCGGCGGCGTCCAGACGAAGATGATCAGCACGAGGATCCACGCATCGCCCGGCACCGCGCCCGTGACCGCGGCCCAGCCGAGCGCGGGCGGCATCGCGCCGGACGCGCCGCCGATCACGATGTTCTGCGGCGTCATCGGCTTGAGCAGCAGCGTGTAGATCACCGCGTAGCCGACGAAGGTCGCGATCGTGAGCCACATCGTCAGCGGATTCGTGAACGTGTAGAGGGTCCAGGCGCCGGCGCCGCCGAGCACGGCCGAGAACAGCAGGATCTGCGCGCTCGTGATCTCGCCGCGCGCCGACGGCCGCCACGCCGTGCGGCGCATCATCGCGTCGATCTTCTGCTCGACGAGACAGTTGATCGCGAACGCCGCGCCCGCCAGCAGCCAGATGCCGACCGTGCCGCCGAGCAGCACCGTCCACGGCACCATGCCCGGGGTCGCGAGGAACATCCCGATCACCGCGCAGAACACCGCGAGCTGCGTGACCCGCGGCTTCGTCAGGGCCAGGTACTGGGAAAGACGGCTACCGGGGGTCTGGGAGAGTGAGGTCTGCATGGGCGCTCGGCGTCAGGCGGCCGCGGTGTCGCGCGCAGGCTGCGCGATCCGGCCGGGGCGACTTGAAAGGATGCGAAAGTTTAGCATGATGACGAGCAGCAGCAGGATCGCGGCGCCGCCGTTATGCGCGACGGCGACGGGCAAAGGCCACTGCAACACGATATTGGTCAAGCCCGTGACGAACTGGAGCACGACCACCAGCAGCACGCCGTCGGCCGGCCGCCGCAGCGACGCGAAACGGCGCAGCCGCAGCGCGAGGCCGATCAGGTAGGCGACCACGACGAACGCGAAGGTGCGATGGGTCCAGTGAATCGCGACCAGCGCGTCCTGGGTGATCGCGTCGCCGTCCTTGGTCATGCCGAGCGCGCGCCACAGGTGGAAGCCGTGCGTGAAATCCATCGGCGGAATCCACTGGCCGTTGCAGGTCGGGAAATCGGTGCACGCGAGCACCGCGTAGTTGGTGCTGACCCAGCCGCCCAGCGCGATCTGCACGACGAGCAGCACGAGCGCCGCGAGCGCCGCCGCGCGATAACGCCCCGCCCCGGGATCGTGCGCGGGCGGCGGCGTCTGGCGCGCGGCCAGCCAGCCGAGCGCGCCGAGCAGCGTGAGGCCGAGCAGCAGGTGGATCGTGACGATCACGGGCTGCAGCTTCATCGTCACCGTCCAGGCGCCGAACGCGCCCTGCACCAGGATCAGCAGCAGCAGCCCGGTCGGCCACCACGGCGACACGTGCAGCGGGCGACGGCGCAGCCGGGCCGTCCACGCGATCACGACCTGCGCGATGATCAGCACGCCGATCGCCATCGCGAAGTAGCGGTGGATCATCTCGATCCAGGCCTTCGTCATCGACACGGGGCCGGTCGGCATCGCCTGGTGCGCGGCCGTGATCGCCGCATGCGCGATGAACGGCGATGCGGTGCCGTAGCAGCCCGGCCAGTCCGGGCAGCCGAGCCCTGAATCGGTCAGGCGCGTGAAGCCGCCGAACATCACGAGGTCGAGCGTGAGGAAGGTCGTGATCCACACCAGCTTGCGGAATTTGTTGTCATCGGCCTTCACCCACACGTAGGACAGCGGCAGCAGCGCGATGCACAGGCCGATGAGGCCCAGTTGCACTAGATACGACATCTCGGGTTTCCTGTTAGCGGGCGCGGCCTGCGCTCAACCGATGCTCGACCACTTGAGCAGCTTCGTCACGTCGCGCTTGATCTTGCTCGGGTCCGGATTCTTCGGGAAACGCATCATCAGATTGCCGTTCGGATCGACCATGTAGATGTGGTCGCTCAACTGCGTGCCGGCGTCGACCGGCAGCCATTTCGCGAGTTCGGCCGGATCGGCGCTCAACTCGCGGGTGTCGGGGTAGGCGCGCCCGATCACGTCGGGCACGGCCGCCGCATCGCTGCGCAGCCACACCATCGTGATCCGGTGGCGCTCGCCCGCCTGCGTCGCGCGCACCTGGCGCATGAAGTAGAGCTTCTTCGCGCAGGCCTCGTCGCAGGCGCCGCCGTTCACCATCACGAGCAGCCAGACGCCGCGCAGCGACGCGAGCGGCACGCGCGCGCCGTGCTCGTCGGTGACCTCGAACGCGGCCGGGATCGGCCGCTGCGGCTCGATCAGCGTGCCGTAGTTGGTCGAGCCGCCCTGCGGCCGGATCACGTAGTAGGTGAAATACGACGCGAGCATGGGCGCCGCGCAGACCAGCGCGAGCAACAGCAGCATCCAGCGGCCGCGCTGCCACGAACCGCGTTGCGGGGCGGGCGAGCGGCTCGCCTCGGGTGGCGTCGGGCGGGAAGATTGCGTAGACAAAAGAGACCTCTCCAAACTAGGCGCGGCGCGATCCGCCGCGCGACAAACCCGCGCGGCTCACGCCGCGCCCGATGACTTGCGCGCGGCGCGCCGCGCCGCGTACAGACCGAATCCGACGGCCGCGGCCGCCATCGCCCACCACTGGGCCATGTAGCCGTAGTTGCGCTCGACGCCGAGCGTCGGCGCGGGCCAGTCGCGCACGAGCCGGTCGCCGATATCGTTCGTCTGCTGGATCACGAACGGCTGCAGCGGCAGCCCGGTTTCGCGCGCGTACTCGGCGACGTCGAGATTCTGACGGATCCGCTGGTTCGCGGCGGACCCGCCCTCGCCCAGCTCGAATGCGCGCGACGCGTCGGCGCGCGCGATGCCCTCGATCGCGACCTCGCCCGGCGGCGTCGGGAACGCCTCGATCGCGGTGCGATCCGCGATGTTGCGCGGCAGCCAGCCGCGATTGACGAGCACATAGCCGCCGCCCGACAGCTCGAGCGGCATCACCACGTAGAAGCCCGGCTGATCGTGGTACGGCCGGTTGTCCAGGTAGACCGCGCGCGCCGGCAGGAAGCGGCCGACCGCGCGCACCCGGTGGAATTCGATGTCGCGCAGCGCAATCGGCTGCGCATCCAGCGCGCGCGCGGGCGCCTGCTCGTAGCGCGCGATGCTGTCGGCGAGGGCTTCCTTCTGGTGGGCGCGGTCGAGCTGCCAGAAACCGAGCCGCACGGTCACGGCGACCACCAGGAAGATCAGGAGGACGGGGAGCCAACGGAACTTCATCGACGCGCGCTCCCCGGGCGACACCCGCACAGGTGAAGTGCGATAATTGACGCCTCCCTTTCGATCCACCGGTTTCCGGTCAGCTTCATGCACATCCTCGTTCCGATCGCGTTCGTCCTCATCATTGCCAGCCTGGGGTCGGCGCTGTATTTCATGATGCACGACCGCGGCCAGACGAAGCGCATGGTCTGGTCGCTCGCGGCGCGGGTCGGCCTGTCGATCACGCTGTTCCTGTTCATCCTGTTCGCAAACTGGATGGGCTGGATCCATTCGACCGGTTTGCCGATCGGCCGCTGATGCGGCATATCGCCGCAGCTCGGGCACCTTCAAGCAAAAGCGCCGCCTGACGAAGTCGGGGCGGCGCGGCGGATCCGGCTCGGGTTCGCGCGGCGAAGCGCCCGACCCAGGCACGACGGCCCGCGCATCGCTGCGCGGGCCGTTTTCATTACAGCCAGTAGACGACGACGTACAGGCCGAGCCAGACGACGTCGACGAAGTGCCAGTACCAGGCGGCGCCTTCGAACGCGAAATGGTGATCCGGCTTGAAGTGGCCGCGGATCATCCGCACCAGCACCACCGCGAGCATCGTGCCGCCGAGGAACACGTGGAAACCGTGGAAGCCCGTCAGCAGGAAGAACGTCGAGCCGTACACGCCCGAGCCGAGCGTCAGGTTCAGTTCGTTGTACGCGTGGAAGTACTCGAAGCCCTGCAGGAACAGGAAGCACACGCCGAGCACGAGCGTCGCGGCGAGCCAGGCGATCGCCTTCTTGCGGTGATCGTCGCGCAGCGCATGGTGCGACACCGTGAGCGTCGCGCCCGACGACAGCAGGAACGCGGTGTTCAGCGTCGGGATCGGCCACGGGCCCATCGTCTTGAAGTGACCGGCGAGCGCGGCCGGGCCTTCGTTCGGCCACACGGCGCTGAAGTCCGGCCAGATCAGCTTGTAGTCGAGGCTGCCCAGCTGGTGCAGCGCGATTTCGCGCGCGTAGAACAGCGCGCCGAAGAACGCGCCGAAGAACATCACTTCGGAGAAGATGAACCAGCTCATGCTCCAGCGGTACGACACGTCGACCCGCTTGCCGTACTGCCCGCCCTCCGACTCGGCGATCGCGTCGCCGAACCAGTGGTACAGCGTGAAGAGGAACCACAGCAGGCCAAGCAGCGCGGTATATGGCGCCCACGGCTCACCGTTGATCCAAAGCGCAAATGACCCCAGCATCGCCAGCAGGCCGACGGCCGCGCTGATCGGATGATGTGACGGATGCGGCACGAAATAGTACGGGCTCTCGTTTTGACCGCTCATGCTTGATTCTCCACTTCAGTCCAATTTGTTCCGGAAGTCCCGGCTTTATTTCTAGCGGCGCGCGACGGCGCCGCTTCGCTTTCTGCCACGGGCGCGCCGTGACACGCCCGTCGATACCCTGCCCCTACCCGACCACCGCGTGCACGATCGCGATCAGCACGCCGATGAACAGCGCCGCCGCGATCAGCGCGACCAGCAGCACGTGCAGCGGATTGAGCTGCGCGGCGTCGGCCTCGAGATCGCGCCGCTTGCGCACCCCGAAGAACGACCACAGCACCGCCTTGACCGTCTTCATGAAACTGCCTTTGCGGCCCGCGTCACTCGTCATGCGCTCCTCCCTCGTCACGCGTCCGGCTTCGCGGACACCGTGCGCCCCGCCGTGCCGGTCGTGGCCGTCGCGGGCGTATTCAGTTCGAAGAACGTGTACGACAGCGTGATCGTCTTCACGTCCTTCGGCAGCTTCGGATCGATCACGAACACCACCGGCATCTTGCGCGCTTCATTCGCCGCCAGCGTCTGCTGCGTGAAACAGAAACACTCGATCTTCTTGAAGAACTCCGTCGCCTGCTTCGGCGCGTAGCTCGGGATCGCCTGCGCGACGACCGGGCGGCCTTGCCCGTTCGTCACTTCGTACACCACCGTCGTCAGCTCGCCCGGATGCACGTCGATGCTGTTCTGCTCCGGCTTGAAGCCGAGCGGGCCGCGCGCATTCGCATCGAGCTCGATCGACACCTTGCGGCTGTAGTCGATCTGCGTGTTCTTCGCCTCGCGCGCGCTGACGTCGCGCTGCAACAGGTTGTTGATGCCGGTGATCTGGCAGATCGCGCGGTACATCGGCACCAGCGCGAAACCGAAGCCGAACATCAAGCCCACCACGACGACGAGCTTCGCGAGCATCACGCGGTTGAAAGAACGATCGGCGTCAGCCTCGGACTTCGACATGCGGAACTTCCTCAATACTGCGTCAGGACGTGGACAGGAACCACTGCTTGACGACGACACCCACAAAGAAAACGGCCACCGCCACCAGCAGGATCAAGCCAAGCCGCTTGTTGCCCGCGCGGATCTGCTCGGGCGACCGTCTTTGTTGTGGATTCCGGGTCATACGCTTGCTTTCAGGTTGCAGTCTCCGCGCCGCCTGCCGGCGGCGCGGAGAACGTGAACGGGATTACTCGACCGTCGGCGGATGCTCGAAGGTGTGGAACGGAGCCGGGCTCGGCACCGTCCACTCGAGGCCCGTCGCGCCGTCCCACGGCTTGTCGGACGCCTTCTCCAGTTCGCCGCCGCCGCGATAGGCCGGCAGTGCGACCGCGAACAGGAAGTACACCTGCGCGAGACCGAAGCCGAACGCGCCGATCGTCGCGATCTGGTTGAAGTCGGTGAACTGCGCCGGATAGTCGGCGTAGCGACGCGGCATGCCGGCGAGGCCGACGAAGTGCATCGGGAAGAACGTCAGGTTGAAGAAGATCATCGACGCCCAGAAGTGGATCTTGCCGCGCGTCTCGTTGTACATCCAGCCCGTCCACTTCGGCGCCCAGTAGTACCACCCGGAGAACAGCGCGAACAGCGAGCCCGCCACCAGCACGTAGTGGAAGTGGGCGACCACGAAATAGGTGCCGTGGTACTGGATGTCGAGCGGCGCCATCGCGAGCATCAGGCCCGTCAGGCCGCCGAACGTGAACACGAACAGGAAGCCGATCGAGAACAGCATCGGGGTTTCGAAGGTCATCGAGCCGCGCCACATCGTCGCGACCCAGTTGAACACCTTCACGCCCGTCGGCACGGCGATCAGCATCGTCGCGTACATGAAGAACAGCTGGCCCGTGACCGGCATGCCCGTCGCGAACATGTGGTGCGCCCAGACCATGAACGACAGGATCGCGATCGACGCGGTCGCGTAGACCATCGAGCTGTAGCCGAACAGCGGCTTGCGCGCGAACGCCGGGATCACCGCGGACACGATCCCGAACGCCGGCAGGATCATGATGTACACCTCGGGGTGGCCGAAGAACCAGAAGATGTGCTGGTACATCACCGGATCGCCGCCGCCTGCCGCATTGAAGAACGACGTGCCGAAGTGACGGTCGAACAGCACCATCGTGATCGCGCCCGCGAGCACCGGCATCACGGCGATCAGCAGGAACGCCGTGATCAGCCAGGTCCAGGCGAACAGCGGCATCTTCATCAGCGTCATGCCCGGCGCGCGCATGTTCAGCACCGTCACGATGATGTTGATGCCGCCCATGATCGACGACGCGCCCATGATGTGCACCGCGAAGATCGCGAAGTCCATGCCCGGGCCCATCTGGGTCGACAGCGGCGCGTACAGCGTCCAGCCGGCGGCCGTCGCGCCGCCCGGCGCGAAGAACGAGCCGACCAGCAGCACCGCGGCGACCGGCAGCAGCCAGAAGCTGAAGTTGTTCATCCGCGCGAACGCCATGTCGGACGCGCCGATCTGCAGCGGGATCATCCAGTTCGCGAAGCCGACGAAGGCCGGCATGATCGCGCCGAACACCATGATCAGGCCGTGCATCGTCGTGAGTTCGTTGAAGAACTCCGGACGCATGATCTGCAGGCCCGGCTCGAACAGCTCGGCGCGGATCGCGAGCGCCATCACGCCGCCCGACAGGAACATGATGAACGAGAACAGCAGGTACAGCGTACCGATGTCCTTGTGGTTGGTGGCGAACAGCCAACGGCGCCAGCCGTGCGGCGTCTCGTGCGCGTGGTCGTCGTGGGCGTGCCCGCCGGCGGCTACATCGTGTCCGATGCTAGACATAGAACTCTCCTAATCCGAATAACGTCGACAACACGTCAAGCCGCCGGGGCGATCTCGACGCGACGGGCTTCCTTCGCGTCCGTCCCGCCCGTGATCGTTTCCGGCTTCTTCATCACAATCCGGTCCTCTGCGACGCCGGCGGCCTTCAGCGCATCGCGCACGATCAGCGCACGGTGCTTCGCCAGTTCGGCGTTCGCGTCGGCCGAGCCCGTCGTGTCGGTGAAACCCGACAGCGTGAGCTTCGCGTCCGGATGCGCCTTCGCGTAGTCGGCTGCCGCGGCGATCGCGTCCTTCGCGTCCGCCGGCAGCTCGCTCTTGCCCGTCTCGAAATAGATCGCGGCCGGCAGCGCGGCAGCCTGCGCCGACGCAGCGGCGCCCGACGCGGGTTCCGCGGCGGGGGCGGCCGCCTGCGCGCCGCCTTCCGGCAGCTTGCCGCTGCGCGCGTCGGCCACCTGCTTCGGCTGCAGCGAATCGCCCATGTGGTTGCCCCACGAATTGCGCTCGTAGGTGATCACGGAAGCGATGTCGAGATCCGACAGCGACGCCCAGGTCGGCATCGCCGCCTTGCCGTGCAGCACGATGCTCACGTGCTCGGCGATCGGGCCGTTCGCGATCTTGCTGCCGTCGAGCGCCGGGAACGCGCCGAGGCCCTTGCCGTTCGGCTGGTGGCACACCGCGCAGTTGGCCTTGTAAACCTCTTCGCCGTGCGCGATCAGCTCGGCGCTCGTGTAAACCTTGTTCGGGTCGATGGCCGCGGCCGCCAGCTTGGACTTCTGGTCCTTGACCCACTTCGCGTAGTCGTCTTCCGACAGCACTTCGACGACCACCGGCATGTACGCGTGCTCCTTGCCGCACAGCTCCGTGCAGAAGCCGCGGAAGGTACCGACCTTGTCGGCCTTGAACCAGGTGTCGCGCACGAAGCCCGGAATCGCATCCTGCTTCACGCCGAACGCGGGCACATACCACGAGTGGACGACGTCGTTGGCGGTCGTGATGATGCGGATCTTCTTGTTGACCGGCACGACGAGCGGGTGGTCGACTTCCTGCAGGTAGGTGTCGGTGATCGGCGCCTGGCCGTTCACTTCGCTGCGCGGGGTCGACAGCGTCGACAGGAAGCTGATGCCTTCGCCCGGCCCCTTCACGTAGTCGTAGCCCCACTTCCACTGGTAGCCGGTGACCTTGACCGTGAGGTCGGCGTTGGTCGTGTCCTTCATCGCGACGACGGCCTTGGTGGCGGGCAGCGCCATCAGCACGACGATGATGAACGGCACGATCGTCCAGATGATTTCGACGGTGGTGCTTTCGTGGAAATTGGCGGCCTTGTGGCCCTTGGACTTGCGGTGCGCGAAGACCGAATAGAACATCACGCCGAACACGCCGACGAAGATCACCGTACACAGGATCAGCATCATCGTGTGGAGATCGTAGAGTTCTTCAGCGATCTTCGTGACCGGCGGCTGGAGATTGATCTCGTTGACGCGGGGGCCGCCCGGACTGTCACCGACCGCCAGAGCGGCGCCGGCAAAGAGCAGTCCACTGCATGCCAGCACGCCCATGAGGGCTCGCTTGATTGTTTTCATAGCTTCCTTACCCAAAATTTCCATTCAAACCCTCCCCCGTCGCAAGCTGCCTCGCTTTGCGCCGGCCGCCTCGTTCAGCCGCAACGCATCAGCGACGTACGCAGCTCATGTGCGAACTGCGCGCGCCGGTATTGCGCGAGATGCTGCCCGACCACCACGGTCTGCCCACGCGACACCAGCCTGATCGGATCGCGCGGCGACGCAGCCGGCTCGACCCGCACCCAGCGCGGGTTGAATTCGATCTGCGTCAGCTGCTCCGCGCTCATCCGCTCGATCAGCAGCCGATGAGGGAACAGCCGGATGCGTTCGTAATCGACCGCATGGCGCGCGTAAATGGCAAACGCGACGCCGACCGCCAGCAACTCGACCCCGGTGAAGGGCAGCACGAGCCACGCACCGCGCCACAGCAACAGTGCTGCGATGACAAGCGAAAACGCCGCGAGCGATACATAGAAAGTCACGAACTGGCGCGGCGACACCGAGCAGTTGCGCTTCATCAGCCAGTCCCGCAGGACCGGCTCGGCATCCGTCACACTGTCCGCTACTTCCATCGCAACCCCTCGCGAATGGCATGTGGAGCTTGCCCGCATCGGGCTCGCCGCCCTGTATTGTGGGGACCCCCAGGACGACAAACTGACGCATTATAGGCGCGATCAGGGGCATCCACAAGCAAACGCCCATCGCCCGGCGAGCCAAGCGCGACAAGCTTTCCGGCCATTTCGGGGGACTTTTTCCACCCGCTCGCGGCCGTTAATTCCAGACATAACAAATCCGCGCTTTACCGCTTCAGCGAGGCCTGGGACGCCCTTTGCCGATGTCCTCGATGCGCACGATCCCATGCCCTTCGGCGGTCGTGCGGGGCGCCGCCTTCCAGGCATGGCCGTAGATCACCTCGAAGGTCAGCGGGATCGTGCCGTCGTCGCGCCGGCGCGTTTCCAGCGCGTCGCCGAGCGCGCGCCGCAGGCGCCGCGACGGCCCCTGCCGGCGCGCGCCGCGCTCGAACGGATAAGCGCCCCAGCGGCGCACGTCCGCGAGCAGCGAATCGGCGGATTTGTAGGTGACGGTCAGCACTTCCTGGTCCATCACGGGGATCTCGAAGCCGCTTTCGACCAGCATGTCGCCCAGGTCGTGCATGTCGACGAACTCGACCACGTGCGGATCCGGCCGCGCGTCGCCGACCGCGGCCTCGGCTTCCGCGAACGCCGCGCGCAGCTCGCGCAGTGAATCGGGGCCGAGGGTGCTGAACATCAGCAGCCCGTCGACGCGCAGCACGCGGCGCCATTCCGGCAGGACGAGATCGGGACGCGCGTGCCAGTGCAGCGCGAGATTGGACCAGAGGAAATCGAAGGCGCCGCCGGCGAACGGCAGCGCGGAGAAGTCGGCCTGCGCGACGCGCGGCCCGCGATGGCCGAGCGCCTTCGCCAGTGAGGCGGGCAGGAAGCGCCGCCAGCTCGTCTCGGCGGTCTCGCGCGCCGACGCGCGCGCGAGCATCTCGCCCGACAGGTCGACGCCGAACACCGGCGCTTCAGGAAAGCGCGCGCGCAGCAGCGGCAGATCGTCGCCGACGCCGCAGCCCGCGTCGAGCACGCCGGCCGGGTTCACCTTGATGTAGTCGAGGCGCTCGCACATGCGCTGCGCGATCTCGCGCGGCAGGAACGCCACGGCGTCGAACGCGGCGGCGCGACGGTCGAAGATTCGCCGCAGGCGTCGTGGATCATAGGCCGGACGGCCGGTCGGTGCGGGAGCTGGGGACATGTCGGGCAAACTGGCGAAGAGCCCGAAGTATACTCGCTCGCTTCGCGCCCTTCAGCGAAGCGGGCCCCACCGGAGAAAACCGATGTCCGTGCCGCTCCCGCCGAGGCGCGACCGCCGCGCCCCATTTTCGTGCGCGGGCGTCGCGCTGGCGCGCCTCGCCGCGTGGGCGCTGCCGAATCTGTGCGCGCTGTGCGGCAATTTGTCACAGCGAACGCTGTGCGCGCAGTGCGACGCGGCGTACTGGAACGAGGCGCGGCTGCGCTGCGTGCAATGCGCGCTGCCGCTGCCCGCCCGGCCCGCCGCGGACTATCGATGCCGCGCGTGCCGCGACGCGCCGCCGCCGTTCGACGCGACGCTCGCGCTCGCCGATTACCGCGCGCCGCTCGACGGCCTCGCGCTCGACCTGAAGTTCCGCGCGCGGCTCGCGCTCGGCGCGGAATTCGCCGGCCGTCTCGCGCGGCTCGCCCACGAGCGCTTCGGCACGGCGCACGGCCTCGACCTGCTCGCGCCCGTGCCGCTCGCGCGGCGGCGGCTCGTCGCGCGCGGCTACAACCAGGCGTGGGCGATCGCCCGGCCGCTCGCGCGACACCTGCGGGCGCGCGCCGTATCGACGCTCGCCGAGCGGCGCGTCGACACAGCGCCGCAGTCGCGGCTCGACGCCGGCGCGCGCCACGCGAACGTCGCGGCGGCCTTCGCGCCGACGCGCGCGGTCGACGGGCTGCACGTGGGGCTCGTGGACGACGTCATGACGTCGGGCGCGACGCTCGGCGCGCTCGCGCGCTGCCTGAAGGACGCGGGTGCGCGCCGCGTGACGAATTTCGTCGCGCTGCGCACCGCGAAAGATTGAAATAGATTGACTCACATCAAGACTACTTGCCGGACTCGAATCATGTTCAACGTCGTTCTCGTCGAACCCGAAATCCCGCCGAACACCGGCAACGTCATCCGCCTGTGCGCGAACACCGGCGCGCGGCTGCATCTGATCGAGCCGCTCGGCTTCCCGCTCGACGACGCGCGCATGCGCCGCGCCGGGCTCGATTACCACGAGTACGCCAACATGCGCGTGCACCGAGACTGGGAGGCATTTGTCGCCGCCGAAACGCCGGACCCGACGCGCATGTTCGCGTTCACGACGCGCGGCTCGGGTCGCTTCCACGATCTCGCGTTCCAGCCGGGCGACTGGTTCGTGTTCGGCCCGGAGACGCGCGGCCTGCCCGCGCCGCTGCTCGAACGCTTCCCAACCAGCCAGCGCGTGCGGCTGCCGATGCGGCCGGACAACCGCAGCCTGAACCTGTCGAATACGGTCGCGGTCGTCGTGTTCGAGGCGTGGCGTCAGGCGGGCTTCGAAGGCGGAGCGTAAACGGAAGGAAGGCAGCGGAACGCGCGACGCTCAGGCGCGGGCGAGCGCGGCGCGGTAAAGCGCGAGCATCGGCTCGGAAAAGCAGGCGAACAGGATCCGGTCGAAGCAGCCGGCCTGGGGGCCGCCGTCGCGCAGCGCCTCGCCCACGGCGCGCACGGCGATCGCGGTCGCCGCCTCGGCCGGATAGCCGTACACGCCGCAACTGATCGCGGGAAACGCGAGCGACCGGCAGCCCGCCCCGGCCGCCGCCTCGAGCACGCGCCGGTAGCACGAGGCGAGCAGCGCCGCCTCGCCGTGCGCACCGCCCTGCCACACCGGCCCCACCGTATGAATCACGAAGCGCGCGGGCAGCCCGTGTCCGCGCGTGAGCTTCGCATCGCCGGTCGCGCAGCCGCCGAGCGCCGCGCATTCGCGCAGCAGGCCAGGGCCCGCCGCCCGGTGGATCGCACCGTCGACGCCGCCGCCGCCCAGCAGGGTTTCGTTGGCGGCGTTGACGATCGCGTCGAGCGCGAGCGTCGTGATGTCCACGACGCGCGCGTCCAGTTGAGTCGAACCGATGAGATGCGGCATGACGGCCTCCACGGCGAACCTCGCCCGCGCACAGCCTAGCGCGTTCGCCGCGCGCCCGCGCTGCGCTACTCGGCCTTCGCGTCGCGGCGCAGCAGGCCGCTCACCGCGTCGCGCGGCGCGACGCCGTCGAACAGCACGGCGCACACCGCCTCGGTGATCGGCATCTCGATGCCGTGATCGCGCGCGATCGACAGCACCGCCTGCGCGCAACGCACGCCTTCGGCGACGTGGCCGAGCGAGGCCAGGATCGCCTCGAGCGTGCGCCCTTCGGCCAGTTGCAGGCCGACGGTGCGGTTGCGCGACAGGTTGCCCGTCGCGGTCAGGATCAGGTCGCCCAGGCCGGTCAGCCCGGTGAAGGTTTCCGCGCGGCCGCCGAGCGTCACGCCCAGGCGCGACATCTCGGCCAGGCCGCGCGTGATCAGCGCGGCCCGCGCATTGAGGCCGAGCCCCAGGCCGTCGGCGATGCCGGTCGCGATCGCCAGCACGTTCTTCACCGCGCCGCCGACCTCGACGCCGACCACGTCGTCGCCGGTATAGATCCGCATCGCGCCGTGATGGAACGCCGCCACCGTGCGCTCGCGGCAGGCGGCCGAGGCGCTCGCGATCGTCAGCGCGACGGGCAGGCCCTCGCCGACCTCGCGCGCGAAGCTCGGGCCGGACAGCACGCCGTTGCTCGGCTGCCCGGGCAGCGCCTCCGCGATCATCCGGTGCGGCAAGAGCCGCGTGTCGGCCTCGAAACCCTTGCAGACCCATACCAGATGCGCGGGCACCCGGCCCGCGTCGCGCATCGCGCCGCACAGCGCGCGCAGCCCGGCGACGGGCGCCGCGACCACGCACAGCGCGTCGTCGCCCGCCGCATGCGCGAGCGCGGCCGCGAGATCGGCCTCGTAGCGCAGCGCCGGCGACAGCGCGACGCCGTCGAGGTAGCGGACGTTTTCGCGCCGGGCCTCAAGTTCGGAGACGAGCGCGCGATCGCGCGCCCACAGGAGCGTATCGTGCCGCGCGGCCAGATGGCCGGCCAGCGCGGTGCCCCACGCGCCGGCGCCGAGAACGGAAACTTTCATACCCAGCACCGGTCGGTCGCGGCCGCTCAGTTGAGCGTCGTGCCGTTCGGCGCGCCCTGCGCGCCGCCTTCCGCCTGCTGCGACAGCTGCGCGAGACGCTGCTCGTACAGCGCCTGGAAGTTGATTTCCGCGAGGTGGATCGGCGGGAAGCCCGCGCGCGTGATCGCGTCGGCGATGTTCGAACGCAGGTAAGGGAACAGGATCGTCGGGCAGGCGATGCCGACGAGCGGGTCGATCTGCTCGGCCGGGATGTTGCGGATATCGAAAATGCCGGCCTGCTTCGCTTCGATCAGGAACGCGACCTTGTCCTTGACCTTCGCGGTCACGGTGCCCGACACGACGATCTCGTACACGCTTTCCGCGAGGCGCTCGGCCTTCACGTCGACTTCGACCTCGACCGACGGCATGTCCTGCTCGAGGAAGATCGCCGGCGAATTCGGCTGCTCAAGCGACAGATCCTTCAGGTAGATGCGCTGGATATTGAAGAACGGCTGGTTTTCGACGTCGGACATGGTGGCTCCCTAAAATTGATAGCAAGGCGGCCGGAACCCTCCGGCCTGCCCGGTTTTGTTCGTGCTGCGGCACGCGTCGCCCCGATGCGGAGCGAAGGCGGCCATTCTGCCGGAATTAGGCGGCTTCCAGAAGCGGCTTCAAGCCGCCTTCGCGGTCGAGCTTCGACAGATCGTCGTAGCCGCCGACATGGGTTTCGCCGATATAGATCTGCGGCACCGTGCGACGGCCGGTGCGCGTCATCATTTCCTCGCGACGCGTCGGATCCTTGTCGATCAGCACCTTCTCGATCTGCTCGACGCCGCGCAGCTTCAAAAGCCGCTCGGCCTGGACGCAGTACGGGCAGACCTGGGTGCTGTACATGACCACTTTATTCACTTCACCACTCCTTATTTGACGACCGGCATGCCGGCCTGCTGCCATGCGGCCACGCCGCCCTGCAGCACGTGCACTTCGCCGTAGCCCGCGTCCTGCGCGAGCTTGGCCGCCTTCTGCGACTGCTGGCCGTTCTGGCAGACGAGCAGCAGCGGCGCGCTCTTGTTGCGGGCGACCTGTGCAAGCTTCGTCTGCAGTTCGCCGAATTCGACCGAGCGGGCCGCCGGCAGGTGGCCCACGCCGAATTCGGCCGCCGGGCGCAGGTCGATCACGACCGCGTTGCGGCGGTTGATCAGTTGGGTCGCCTCCGCCGCGGACAGGCCCGCCCCGCCGCGCCGCAGCGCGGGCAGGGCCAGCAGGCCGCCGGAAACCACCAGAATCCCGATGAGGGCCAGGTTCGTGTAATCGCTAAAGAACGTCACGGAAAATCCGCCGAAAAAAAGAGAAATCGAAACGACAATCCCGCCATTATAAAATAAGCGCCTTGCGCGATGGCGCCCCACCGCTGCCCGGGCCGTGTCGCGAACCGCTTCCTCACTACCGACCGCAAGCACATATGTACAAGCTCGTTCTCATCCGCCACGGCGAATCGACCTGGAACAAGGAAAACCGCTTCACGGGCTGGGTCGACGTCGACCTGACCGAACAGGGCAACCGCGAGGCCCGGCAGGCAGGCGTGCTGCTCAAGGAAGCCGGCTACGCGTTCGACATCGCCTACACCTCGGTGCTCAAGCGCGCGGTCCGCACACTGTGGCACGTGCAGGACGAAATGGACCAGATGTATCTGCCCGTCGTCCACACGTGGCGCCTGAACGAGCGCCACTACGGCGCGCTGTCCGGCCTCAACAAGGCCGAGACCGCCGCGAAGTTCGGCGACGAGCAGGTGCTGGTCTGGCGCCGCAGCTACGACACGCCGCCGCCCGCGCTCGAGGCGGACGACCCGCGCGCCCCGTTCGGCGACCCGCGCTACGCGAAGGTGCCGCGCGAGCAGCTGCCGCTCACCGAGTGCCTGAAGGACACGGTCGCGCGCGTGCTGCCGCTGTGGAACGAGTCGATCGCCCCGGCGGTGAAGGCCGGCAAGCAGGTGCTGATCGCCGCGCACGGCAATTCGCTGCGCGCGCTGATCAAGTATCTCGACGGCATCTCCGACAGCGACATCGTCGGCCTCAACATCCCGAACGGCGTGCCGCTCGTCTATGAGCTGGACGCCGGCCTCAAGCCGATCAAGCACTACTACCTCGGCGACCAGGACGCGATCGCGAAGGCCCAGGCCGCCGTCGCGCAGCAGGGCAAGTCGGCGGGCTAGGCCCGCGGCGGGCGCCCGCCCGGCGGCGGCGCCCGCGAACCCGCCGGGCCGGGCGCTGTCGAACCCGTTCCGGCGCGATCCGCTCGATTCGGGGGCGAGCAGTTATACTTGTCCGTCCTGTTGTCCCCGCCACAGCCACGCGCTTTCCGACCGCACCAGACTCTATGCGAATGAAATTGAAGAATATCGGCCTGATTGCCGCGGGCCTCGCGACCGGCGTATTCGCCACGTTGCAGATCTCCGCCTCGGCCCAGCAGGCGGCCGTCACGTCCCCGCTGCCGCTCGACCAGCTGCGGCTGTTCGCCGAGGTGTTCGGCCAGATCAAGCGCGAGTATGTCGAACCCGTCGATGACAAGAAGCTGCTGACGGCCGCGATCAAGGGCATGGTGTCGAGCCTCGACCCGCACTCGTCGTACCTCGACAAGACCGACTACGAGGAACTGCAGGAACAGACCAAGGGCCGCTTCGCGGGCCTCGGCATCGAGATTTCCCAGGAGGACGGCCTCGTCAAGGTGATCTCGCCGATCGAGGACACGCCCGCGTTCCGCGCCGGCATCCGTCCGGGCGACCTGATCACCCGCATCAACGATCGCCCCGTGCGCGGCATGACGCTCGACAAGGCCGTCAAGCAGATGCGCGGCGAGCCGGGCACCAAGGTCACGCTGACCATCTTCCGCAAGAGCGACGACCGCACCTTCCCGGTCACGGTCACGCGCGCGATCATCCGCGTGCAGAGCGTGAAGATGAAGATGCTCGACCCGGGCTACGCCTACATCCGCATCACCAGCTTCCAGGAACGCACGACGCCCGATCTCGCCGCCAAGCTGCAGGACATCGCGCGCCAGCAGCCGAACCTGAAGGGCCTCATCCTCGATCTGCGCAACAACGGCGGCGGCCTGCTGCAAAGCGCGGTCGGCGTCGCGGGCGCGTTCCTGCCGCCCGATTCCGTCGTCGTGTCGACCAACGGCCAGATCCCGGATTCGAAGCAGGTCTATCGCGACAACTACGACAACTACCGCCTGCCGTCGTTCGACAGCGATCCGCTCAAGAACCTGCCGGCCATCTTCAAGACGGTGCCGATGGTGGTGCTGACGAACGCGTACTCGGCGTCGGCGTCGGAAATCGTCGCGGGCGCGCTGCAGGATGCGCACCGCGCGCAGATCCTGGGCAAGACCACGTTCGGCAAGGGCTCGGTGCAGACGGTCCGGCCGATGACGGCCGACAGCGCGCTGCGCCTGACGACCGCGTACTACTACACGCCGAGCGGCCGTTCGATCCAGAACAAGGGCATCACGCCGGACATCCCGGTCGACCAGTTCGCGGACGGCGATCCGGACGACGTGCTCGTCACGCGCGAAGTCGACTACTCGAACCACCTCGCGAACACCCAGGATCCGAACGAGAAGAAGGAACAGGAAGATCGCGAGCAGCGTCGCATGGAGCAGCTGCGCGTCCTCGAGGAGCAGAACGACAAGAAGACGCCGGAGCAGCGCCAGAAAGACCGCGACCGCAAGCCGGTCGAGTTCGGCACCGCCGACGACTTCATGATGCAGCAGGCGCTCGCCAAGCTCGAGGGCAAGCCGGTGCAGGAGTCGAAGTCGATGCTTGCGGAAAGCACGAAGGGCGCGGCCACCGGCAAGGCGGCCTCGTCCGCCGCGGCGCCGAAGGGTGCGTCGAAGGCGGCCGCCAAGCCGGCCTCCGCCGCGCAGCCGGCCTCGGCGCCGCAGTAAGCGCCCAGGCGGCCCCAGCGGGCCATCGCGGCAAGCGCCGCGATGGCCCGTTTCATTTGCGCGCCTAGAATAGACGCCACGCGCCCCGTTTCCTCGCCCGACCGCCCGCCATGAACGACGACCAGCTCCTCCGCTATTCCCGCCACATCCTCGTCGACGAGATCGGCATCGAAGCGCAGCAGCGCTTTCTCGATGCGCACGCGCTCGTGATCGGCGCGGGCGGCCTCGGCTCGCCCGCGGCGATGTACCTGGCCGCGTCGGGCGTCGGCACGCTCACGCTCGTCGACGCCGACACGGTCGACCTCACCAACCTGCAGCGCCAGATCCTGCACGATACGGCCGCGGTCGGCCGTCGCAAGGTGGATTCGGGGCGCGACGCGCTCGCGCGGCTCAATCCGGAGGTGCGGGTGCACGCGGTCGCCGAGCGCGTCGACGACGCCTGGCTCGCGCACGCCGTGCCCAAGGCGAGCGTCGTGCTCGACTGCACCGACAACTTCGCGACCCGCCATGCGATCAACCGCGCGTGCGTCGCGCATCGGGTGCCGCTCGTGTCCGGCGCGGCGCTGCGCTTCGACGGCCAGATCAGCACCTTCGATTTCCGCGACCCGGCCTCGCCGTGCTACGCGTGCGTGTTTCCGGAGGATCAGCCGTTCGAGGAAGTCGCCTGCTCGACGATGGGTGTGTTCGCCCCGACGGTCGGCATCATCGGCGCGATGCAGGCGGCCGAGGCGCTGCGCGTGATCGGCGGCATCGGCGCGACGCTCGCCGGCCGGCTCATGATGCTCGATGCGCTGCGCATGGAGTGGAATACGATGCGGATCGCGCGACAGCCGGATTGCCCGGTGTGCGGCGACGCGCACGCGCACTGACGCGGCCCGCGCGCGGCCGCCGCGATCGTTGGCGCGGCCGCGCGACCTGAAGCCGGGAGGCTAGGCGGCGACGTCCGCGCGCGGTTCCGCGCTGTCGAGGCGCTTCAACGCCGACTGCACCTCCTCGGGCTCGAACGCCGCGAGCACGTCGGCCGTCGGCTTCTCGAGCGCCTTCAGATGCGCGCGCAGGATCTCCTGCTTGACCACCAGCAGCTGGCTCGGGTGCATCGAGAACTCGGTGAGCCCCATGCCGAGCAACAGACGCGTGAGCGCCGGATCGCCCGCCATCTCGCCGCACACCGACACCGGCACGCCCGCACGCTTCGCCTCGCGCAGCGTGTAGGAGATCAGGTGCAGCACGGCCGGATGCAGCGGGTCGTACAGATGCGCGACCGCGTTGTCCGCGCGATCGATCGCGAGCGTGTACTGGATCAGGTCGTTGGTGCCGATCGACAGGAAGTCGACCCGCTTCAGGAACAGCGGCAAGGCGATCGCCGCGGCCGGGATCTCGATCATCGCGCCGACCCGCACGGTCGGATCGTAGGAGAGCCCCGCGTCGTCGAGCTGGCGCTTTGCCTCGCGGATCAGGTCGAGCGTCTGGTCGATCTCCTGCGCATGCGCGAGCATCGGGATCAGGATCTTCACCGGGCCGAACACCGACGCGCGCAGGATCGCGCGCAGCTGCGTGAGGAACATCTGCGGCTCCGACAGGCTCCAGCGGATCGCGCGCAGGCCGAGCGCGGGATTCGGCGCGGTCTCGTAGCCTTCGTCGAGCGCTTCGAGCGGCTTGTCGGCGCCGACGTCGATGGTGCGGATCGTCACCGGCAGCCCGCGCATCAGCTCCACCGCGCGCCGATACGCACCGAACTGCTCCTCCTCCTCGGGCATCTGGTTCTTGTGATTCATGAACAGGAACTCGGTGCGGAACAGCCCCACCCCCACCGCGCCCGCGTCGATCGCGGCCTTCGCATCGTCGGGCAGCTCGATGTTCGCGCACAGATCGATGCGGGTACCGCACAAGGTTTGCGTCGGCGAGAACTTGAGGCGCTGCAGCTTGCGTTGCTCCAGCGCCTTTTCCGACTGCCGGTACGAGTACTCCTCGAGCACGATCGGCGCGGGATCGACGATCACGATCCCCTGGTCGCCGTCGACGATGATGAGGTCGTCCTGGCGGATCAGCGCGCTCGCGTGCTGGACCCCGACCGCGGCCGGGATGCCGAGGCTGCGCGCGACGATCGCCGTATGCGAGGTGCGGCCGCCGAGATCGGTGACGAAGGCCTGGAACGACTGGCTCTTGAACTGCATCATGTCGGCGGGCGCGATGTCGTGCGCGACCACGATCATCTCGTCCTTGCCGCGCGCGGCGCGATCGAGCGCCTGCGACGCGGACGGCGCGCCCGCGAGCGCCTTCAGCACCCGCTCGACCACCTGCTCGATGTCGGCCTTGCGCTCGCGCAGGTACTCGTCCTCGATGTCGTCGAAATGGCGGGTCAGCAGCTCGAGCTGCTCGGTCAGCGCCCACTCGACGTTGTAGCGGCGGGTGCGGATCAGGTCGATGGTTTCCTGCACCAGCATCGCGTCGCTCAGGATCATCGCGTGCACGTCGATGAACGCGGCGACTTCGGACGGCGTGTCGTCGTTCAGGTCGGCGCGCAGCGCGTCGAGTTCGCAGCGCACCGCGTGCAGCGACGCGCGAAAGCGTTCCACCTCGGCGTCGATCTGCGCGGCGTCGATCAGGTAATGGGCAACGTCGAGCGCCGCCCGCGCGATCAGATACGCACGTCCGATCGCGATGCCTCTTGAAACGGGAATACCATGCAGCGTGAAGGACACGCGCACCTCCTCTCATCATGTAAGCCGCGGCGCACCGCTGCGATGCGCTTATGACCCCGGTACCCGATTATAAATTCCGCCGCGCGCCAAGGCTGCATGCGGCGCAGCATGCAGTCGTCAATGCATTGTTGTGACGGAAACAGAAATGCCGCGGAAGCCCGCGGCATTCTCATCAAATTCCGGCGCGGCGCAACCGGTCGGTCTACTGACCTTCGCCGAACTTGTCGGCGATCAATTTCAGCAGTGAATCCATCGCCTCTTTTTCATCCGGCCCCTCGGTCTCGATCGTGATCGTGCTGCCAATCCCCGCCGCCAGCATCATCACGCCCATGATGCTCTTCGCATTGATCCGGCGACCGTTGCGGGTCATCCAGACCTCGGCCTGGAAATTCCCGGCCAGCTGGGTCAGCTTGGCGGAGGCCCGGGCATGCAGCCCCAATTTATTCACGATGGTCGTTTCTTGCTGAAGCATGGTTTCCGGTGATCAGGTCAGGGCAGCCGGCGAGCGCTTCGCCGGCCGGGGGTTGAATGACATGCATCCGCCCGCTCAGTGCGGCTCGGCCTGCGGTTTCGGTTCGGGCGGAATCGGCGCGCACTCGCCGCAGCCGAGCCCGGGCGAGCGCGGCGGCGGCGTGCCGGCCGCGACTTCGTGGATCCCCTTGGTGGAACCCGCGAGCGCCTTGTCGACGAGCGTATCGAGCGGCGTGGTGCGGTAACAGACCGCGCGCACCAGCATCGGCAGATTGACGCCCGCGAGCACGCGGACCCCGTCGAGCTTCGCGAGCTGGCCCGCGATGTTCGCGGGCGTCGCGCCGTACATGTCGGTCAGCACGAGCGCGCCGTTCTCTTCCTTCAGGCGCGCAAGCTCGGCGTGCGCGAACGCCATCACCTGAACGGGATCGCTGTCGGCCTGCACGTCGATGCAGCCGATGCGCGCGGGCACCCCGCCGTAGATATGCGAGATGCAGTCCCGCAGAGCGGTCGCGAGCGGTGCATGCGCGATGATGAGAATGCCAGCCATATCAGCCTTGCAACGAGTTCGGCCCGCCTGCCGGGCCTGGCGCACGAGAAACCGTGCCGGGCAAGCGGGCATTGTAGCAGGCCGTCCGGACCGGCCGGCGACGGGGCCTGCGCGGCCGCCGCCGGTGCCGGCGGGTCAGCCGGCGGCGCGCTCCAGCGCGTCGACGAACATCGCCGCCACATCGAAACCGGTCTGCTCCATGATTTCACGGAAACAGGTCGGGCTCGTGACATTCACTTCGGTCAGCCAGTCGCCGATCGCGTCGAGGCCGACGAGCAGCAAGCCGCGCGCCGCCAGCACGGGCGCCAGCGTCTCCGCGATCTCGCGGTCGCGCGCGGTGAGCGGCTGCGCGACGCCGAGACCGCCTGCAGCCAGATTACCGCGCACTTCATTCCCCTGCGGAATCCGGGCAAGCGAGTACGGAACCGGTACACCGCCGATAACCAGGATACGCTTGTCGCCCGCCTTGATCTCGGGAATGAATTTCTGCGCCATCACCGAGCGCGCGCCATCGTGGCTCAACATCTCGATGATCGAGCCGAGGTTCATCCCGTCGGCCTTCACGCGGAACACGCCCATCCCGCCCATGCCGTCGAGCGGCTTCAGGATCACGTCGCCGTGCTCCGCGTGGAACGCGCGCAGGCGCGCGGCGTCGCGCGTGACGAGCGTCGGCGCGACGAACTGCGGGAATTCGCCGATCGCGAGCTTTTCGGAGTGATCGCGGATCGCCTGCGGCCGGTTGAACACACGCGCGCCGCCGCGCTCGGCCTGCTCGAGCAGCCAGGTCGAGGTCACGTACTCCATGTCGAACGGCGGATCCTTGCGCATCAGCACCGCGCCGAACGACGCGAGCGCGCGCGCCTCGACCGGGCCCGCCTCGTGCCACGGCGCGCGATGCAGGTCGGCGGCGTCGCCGACGAGCGTCACGCGGCGCACGTCCGCCTCGACATGCGCGCCCGTCCACGCGAGATGGCGCGGCTCGCACGCATAGACTGCGTGGCCGCGGCGCGCGGCCTCGGCCATCATCGCGTAGGTCGAATCCTTGTAGATCCGGAACTGATCGAGCGGATCGGCGATAAAGAGGATATCCATGCGGTCCCTGAGCGTGGTGGGGCTGCGCCCCGCGATTTATACCTGGATGGCTTCCGGGTCGGTCTTCTCGAGCTCCACCGACGACGCGAGCAACCCGAGCCGCGCGACCACGCCGTACATGTAGAAGCGGTTCGGCGGCGCGGCGCCCGGCTTCGCGTGCGCGTCCGGCAGCGCGGTGTGCTCGAAGCCGAGCGGCACGTAGTGCATGCCGGGGGCGTTCAGGTTCTGGTCGCGCTCGCGCGCGCCGTGGGTGCGGTAGAACCCGCCCACCACGTAACGGTCGATCATGTAGACGACCGGCTCGGCCACTTCGTCGCCGATCCGCTCGAACGTGTACACGCCTTCCTGCACGATCACGTCGCGCACCGCGAGCCCCGCCTTCGATTCCGACATGCGCGCGCGCTCGGCCTTCGTCATGCGGCCGATCTCCGCGGCGTCGTGCACGGTCATCACGCCGCGCCCCGCGGTGCCCGCGTCGCCCTTCACGACCACGTACGGCTTCTCGCTGATGCCGTACTCGCGGTACTTGCGCGCGATCTTCTTGAGCACCGCGTCGATCGCCTCGGCGAGCGCGCCGCCGCCCTCCTGCGCCTGCCAGTCGATATCTTCGACGTGCGCGAAGTACGGGTTCACCATCCACGGGTCGACGCCGACCATCTTCGCGAACTTCTTCGCGACGTCGTCGTAGCAGGCGAAGTGATTCGACTTGCGGCGCACCGCCCAGCCCGCGTGCAGCGGCGGCAGCAGATACTGCTCGTGCAGGTTTTCGAGCACGGCCGGGATGCCCGCCGACAGATCGTTGTTCAGCAGGATCGAGCACGGCTCGAAATTCTTCAGGC
This sequence comes from Burkholderia sp. FERM BP-3421, assembly GCF_028657905.1. Classification (NCBI taxonomy): domain Bacteria; kingdom Pseudomonadati; phylum Pseudomonadota; class Betaproteobacteria; order Burkholderiales; family Burkholderiaceae; genus Burkholderia; species Burkholderia sp. FERM BP-3421. Next base: position 2,677,436 of record NZ_CP117782.1, read on the forward strand.
CGAGACGGCGCGGCGTGCGCTCGAGCGGCTCCAGCACGATCTTCTGGCCGTCGGCCAGCGTGATCGGCGTGAGTTCGGCGATGCCCGGATCGAGCGAGCCGAAGCGCACGTTGAGCCCGGCCTGGCGCATGATCGTCGCGAGCCGCGCGACGTTCTCGAGATAGAACGCGTTGCGGGTCGGCAGCTCGGGAATCACGAGCAGATTCTTCGCATCGGGACAGATCTTCTCGATCGCGGCCATCGCGGCCTGCACGGCGAGCGGCAGCACTTCGGGCGGCAGGTTGTTGAAGCTGCCGGGAAACAGGTTCGCATCGACGGGCGCGAGCTTGAAGCCCGCATTGCGCAGGTCGACCGAACAATAGAACGGCGGTGTGTGTTCCTGCCATTCGAGCCTGAACCAGCGTTCAATGGCAGGCGTGGCGTCGAGGATCTTCCGCTCCAATTCGAGCAGCGGACCATTTAACGCCGTAACGAGGTGGGGAACCATGAATCACTCGCGGACGGGAGAAAAAAGATTGTAGAGCAATTGCCTACCGCATTTGGGGATTGTTCCCGCGATCGCAAGGATTTAATGGATGTTTATCGCTATAGACCTGATAGCCGACAGGGTTTAACGGCGCCACACCGCCGCCACACCCAAAAAAGAGCCCGCCGAACGGCGGGCCGAAGTCGCTGCGCTCATGCATTCCGGGCGGCGCGGCGTGAAACGGGCCGCGCGCCCGACGAACCGATCACGACCTGCGCTTACTCGACATGCTCGCCGTGCAGGATCACGTCGAGGCCCTCGCGCTCTTCCTCTTCCGACACGCGCAGGCCCATCACCAGATCGATCCCCTTCAACAGCACGAAACTGACCACGCCGCTGTAGACCAGCGTGATCGCCACGCCCTTGGCCTGCAGCAGCAGGCTGCCGTCGGCGCCGCCGATGTCCTTGACCGCGAACACGCCCGTCAGCAGCGCGCCGAGGATCCCGCCCACGCCGTGCACGCCGAAGGCGTCGAGCGAATCGTCGTAGCCGAGCTTGGTCTTGAGCCAGGTCGCCGACCAGAAGCACACGACGCCCGCCGCGATGCCGATCACGAGCGCACCGGCGACGCCGACGAAGCCGGCGGCCGGCGTGATCGCGACCAGCCCGGCGACCGCGCCCGACACGATGCCGAGCACCGAGGGCCGGCCCTTCGCGATCCATTCGGCGAACATCCAGCCGAGCGCCGCGCAGGCGGTGGCCACCTGGGTCGTCAGCATCGCGAACCCGGCGCGGCCGTCGGCCGCGACCGCCGAACCCGCGTTGAAGCCGAACCAGCCGACCCACAGCATCGAGCCGCCGATCAGCGTCAGCACCAGATTGTGCGGCGCCATCGCCTCGCGGCCATAGCCGACCCGCTTGCCGAGCACGAGGCAGGACACGAGGCCCGCGATGCCGGCATTGATGTGCACGACGGTGCCGCCCGCGAAGTCGAGCACGCCGTCCGACGACAGCCAGCCGGTCGGCTCCCACACCATGTGCGCGATCGGCACATAGACGATCAGCGACCAGAGCGTCATGAACACCAGCATCGCCGAGAACTTCATGCGGTCCGCGAACGCGCCGCAGATCAACGCCGGCGTGATGATCGCGAAGGTCATCTGGTAGACGAAATAAACCGTCTCGGGGATCGTCGGCGCGAGGTGGCTGACGGTCAGCGTGGTGGCCTTGTCGCCGTGGATGTAGTTCATGCCCGACAGGAACACCCGCGAGAAGCCGCCGATGAAGCCGTTGCCCGGCGTGAACGCGAGGCTGTAGCCGACCACCGTCCACAGCACCGTGATCAGCGCCGTGATCGCGAAGCTCTGCATCACGGTCGCGAGCACGTTCTTCTTGCGGACCATGCCGCCGTAGAACAGCGCGAGGCCCGGGATCGTCATGAACAGCACGAGGGCCGTCGAGGTCAGCATCCACGCGGTGTCGCCGGAATTGATCTTCGACGAATCGACCGAGAACGGCGCGGTCGGCGCGGCGGGCGCCGCCGCCGAAGCCGGCGCGGCGGCCGCGGCCGCGGCGCTGGCCTCGGCCGGCGCCGCCGCGGGCGCGCTCGCGGCCGGCGCGGCGGCCGCGCTGGCGTCGGGCGCGGAAGCCGCGGTGTCGGAGGCCGTCGCGGCGGAAGCCGCGGCCGCCGACGCGGCGTCGTCGGCCAGTGCCGTGCCCACGCCGCCCGCAATCAGCGAGCCGGCCATCAGCAGGGACATCAGGAAGTTGCGCATCTTGGGTTTCCTCTTATCGCTCGTCTTGTGTCGTGTATTACAGGGCGTCCGCGCCCGTCTCCCCGGTGCGGATCCGGACCACCTGCTCGATCGGCGTGACGAAGATCTTGCCGTCGCCGATCTTGCCGGTGCGCGCGGCCCGCTCGATCGCTTCCACCGCCTGTTCGACGAGATCGTCCGACACCGCGGCCTCGATCTTCATCTTGGGCAGGAAATCGACCACGTATTCCGCCCCCCGATACAGCTCGGTGTGCCCCTTCTGGCGGCCGAAGCCCTTGACCTCGGTGACCGTGATGCCCGAGACGCCGAGGGCCGACAGGGCCTCGCGCGTCTCATCGAGCTTGAACGGCTTGATGATGGCGGTAATCAGTTTCATGAAATCCTCTCGCTGTGTTGTCCCGTCAACCCGCTTGCCTGTGTGACGGGACACCCTGAGCAACTCGCATGCCATGTCGCGCCGCACGGCGCTCAACAGGCTTTCAGCAAGATTTCCGCGGTGCAGCGAGGCGGCGCTCAGGCGCGCGCAGCCTGGGCCGAACGGCCAACGCTCGGCCAGTTCGCTGGCGCAGCAAAAGGATCATTGCTAGAGTTCACGCACGTCCAAGGCATGAGGGCCCCGATCAGGCGGCCGCCATGCCCGGAAAACGGGCCCGGCCCGCGCACCAATTCCGGTCATGCGCGCCTTCCGGGCACGAACGTAACGGCACATGCACAAATAATGTGCAAAGAAGGGGAAACACCATGAAGCAACCCAGCGACGTTTTCAACGACCTGCAGGCGCGGGTCGGCGATCTGCTGAAAAACTCGCCGGCCAGGGATGTCGAGCGCAACGTGAAGGCCATGCTCACGCAAGGCTTCTCGAAGCTCGATCTCGTCACCCGCGAGGAGTTCGACACGCAGACGCAGGTGCTCGCACGCACCCGCGTCCGGCTCGAGGAGCTGGAAAAACGCGTCGCGGAACTCGAGCAGAAGCTGGCCGACGCCCAATCCTGACCTCGCGCGGACGCCGGCCCGGCCGGCGTCCGCCGCTCACCGCCGCTCTCGCGGCCCGGTTTTCCGTCCCAGTTCGCGCCTCGCCGGCAAGCGCGCAGCGAAATCGCCCACCTTGAACGAAGCGCGGCCCGCCGCGCTTCGCCCAGCGAGGAGTGCCCGCCATGTCGCTCGCCGTCGTGCGCAGTCGCGCCCCGGCCGCCGGCCGCGCGCCGGACGTCACCGTCGAAATCCATCTGGCCAACGGCCTGCCGGCGTTCTCGATCGTCGGCCTGCCCGACCTCGAAGTCCGCGAAAGCCGCGAGCGCGTACGCGCCGCGCTGCAGAACTGCGGCTTCGACTTCCCGGTGCGCCGCATCACCGTCAATCTCGCGCCCGCCGACCTGCCCAAGGAATCGGGCCGCTTCGACCTGCCCATCGCGCTCGGCATCCTCGCCGCGAGCGGGCAACTGCCGCCCGGCGTGCTCGACGGGCGCGAGTTCGCGGGCGAGCTGTCGCTCACGGGCGCGCTGCGGCCGATGCGCGGCGCATTCGCGATGGCCTGCGGCACCGCGCGCGGCGCGGCGGAGCCCGATGCGCGGGCCGCCGCCGGCCCGCCCGAACTGTATCTGCCGCTCGCGAGCGCGGCCGAGGCGGCGCTCGCGCCCGGCGTGACGGTTTACGGCGCGCCCGACCTGCCGGCGCTGTGCGCCCATCTGGCCGGCGCGCCGGACGGCCGCCTCACGCCCGCGACCGCGCCCTGTCTCGACGCGCGGCCGGGCTCGCCGGTCCCGGACCTCGCCGACGTGATCGGTCAGCGCGAGGCGCGCCGCGCGCTGGAGGTCGCGGCAGCGGGCGGGCACCACCTGCTGATGGTCGGGCCGCCCGGCGCGGGCAAATCGATGCTCGCCGCGCGGCTGCCGGGCCTCCTGCCGCCGATGAGCGACGACGAGGCGCTCGCGTCGGCGGCGCTGCTGTCGTCGAGCCGGCTCGGCTTCTCGCCCGCGCAGTGGCGGCGGCGGCCGTTTCGCGCGCCCCATCATTCATCGAGCGCGGCGGCGCTCGTCGGCGGCCGCAACCCGCCGCAGCCCGGCGAGATCACGCTCGCGCACCTCGGCGTGCTGTTCCTCGACGAATTGCCCGAATTCGACCGGCACGTGCTCGAAACGCTGCGCGAGCCGCTGGAGGCCGGCCACATCACGATCTCGCGCGCCGCGCTGCAGGCCGAGTTCCCGGCCGCGTGCCAGCTCGTCGCCGCGATGAATCCGTGCCCCTGCGGCTGGCGCGGCGATCCCGCCGGGCGCTGCCGCTGCACGCCGGACCTCGCCGCGCGCTACCTGCGCAAGCTGTCCGGTCCGCTGCTCGATCGCATCGACATCCAGATCGAGCTGCCCGCGCTCACGCCGGCCGAGCTGTCGGAACGGTCGGGCGCACCGGGCGAGACGAGCGCGGTGGTGGCGGAGCGGGTGGCCGGGGCGCGGGCGCGGCAGCTCGCGCGACAGGGCAAGACCAACCATGCGTTGAGCGGGCGCGAAGCCGACGAACTGTGCCGGCCCGATCATGCGGGCGACCTGCTGCTGCGCGAGGCGGGCGAGCGGTTCGGGTGGTCGGCGCGCGCGCATTACCGGGTGTTGAAGGTCGCGCGCACGATCGCGGATCTGGCCGGCGGCGCGGCGCCCGATGCCGCGCAGATCGCGGAGGCGATCCGGTATCGGCGGGTGGTGGCGGGCGGGTGAGCACATGCCGGGCATGGAGCCGCCCCCCCCGGCGGGCCGGCCGCCGAAACGCACGCCGGACAGGCTGCGCGCTCCCCGGCGTCTCCGGCGTTCTCTCCCGGTCAGACATAAAAATCCGCTGTCAAGACTTGACTTATGCACATTTCCGCGTATGAAGCCCTGCGTACGCTCATCCGCGGCGGCTTCACGAAGCAAGCACGCAACCCATTGATTAATTTGATTTTTTAATCAACCGACGTGAACCCCGAAACGCGTCGGCCCTGTTCCCGGCCGGGTTTCGCGGCGATCGGGCCGCACTTGTCAACAAAGTTATCCACATCCATTGTGGATAGCTCAAAAAGCCCTGCAAAATCCGGCGATTAGCGGCTTTTCCTGCGAAGCGACTTCAATCCGCGCACCCGTCGCGCGAACCCCGCCTCAATCGAGCTTCAGCGATCCGAAGAACTGCTCGAGTTGTTCGTCGGGCGGCGCGGCATCCGCGATCACGATCGCCTGATACACATGCCGGCCGCGCGCCACCAGCCGCGCGACGGCGATCTTGCGCGCCGCGCCCGCGCCGTCGAGCCGCAGCTCGACGCCCGCCGTCTGCCCGCCCGCCGCGAGCGGCACCAGCACCGGCTTGACCGCCGGCTCGGCCCCCAGGTTGCGCGCGAGCCCGGCCCGCAGGTAGTCGAGCACCGCGTGCTGGGTCGCGTCGCGCTCGTCCGGCAGCATCACCGTCCCGACCGCGTACACCGCGCCCGACAAGTGCGCGGCCTGCATCCGCATCTCCATCGGCACGCCGCCGATCTCGACCTGATGCGCCTCCACGGTCGGCTTCGCCGGCAGATCGACGCTGTAGCCGGCATCGCTGTGCAGCGTGCGCCAGTCGTACGCGGGCGTGCAGGCCGCGCAGGCCACGCACGCGCACCCCACGACGAACGCGCGCCGCCACCCCGCGACGCGCATGCGCCACGTCGCTCGAACCAGGGACAAACCGGTATGAATCATGCGTCTCGAACCATCATGCAAAACGCGCATTATCCGCTGCCGCGCGGCGCGGCGGGCCGCGATGCGCGCGGTCGATTGACGGTACAATGAGCGCCGTTCCCGCGGCCCGCGCGCCGCGCGCCTTGTCCCCGCACTCCCGAGGCCCAGCCGATGAGTTCCGCTCCCTCCCCCGCCGGCCGCCGCGCCGGCCCGCTGCGCTACGTCGCGCTCGCCGTCGTCGCGGTCGCGATCGCCGTCGCCGGCTATTTCGCGTTCGCGGGCAAGTCGAGCGCGCCCGACGCCACCTTCACGCTGCTGTCCGGCCAGAAGGTCTCCACCACGTCCGATCTGAAGGGCAAGGTCTATCTGGTCAATTTCTGGGCGACGAGCTGCGCGACCTGCATGCAGGAAATGCCGCAAATGGTCGAGACCTATAACCGCTTCAAGGGCCAGGGGCTCGAATTCGTCGCGGTCGCGATGAACTACGATCCGCCGATGTACGTCGCGAACTACGCGCAGACGCGCCAGTTGCCGTTCAAGGTCGCGCTCGACGACGGCAGCGTCGCGAAGCAGTATGGCAACGTCCAGCTCACGCCGACCACGTTCGTGATCGACAAGAACGGCAAGATCCTCAAGCGCTATGTCGGCACGCCGCAATTCGCGGAACTCGACCAGCTGCTGCAAAAGGCGCTGAACACCGCCGCCTGACCCGGGCACGCCGCGCGGGCGCGCCGCCGCCCGCGTCAGCGCTCCGTCTCGCCCCTGGCCGACAGGCCGTAGCGCTTCATCTTCTCGTACAGCGTCGCCTTGCCGACCTGCAGCCGGTCGGCCGCATCAGCGACCGCCCCGCCCGCCTCGCCCAAGGCCTGCGCGATCACCGCGCGCTCGAACTGCTCCACGCGCGCCTTCAGCGCCGGGCCGCCCGCGTCGTCCGGCGCCGCCTCGTCCGCCGCCGCATCCAGCCCCTCGGTCACGCCGAGCACGAAGCGGTCCGCCGCGTTGCGCAGCTCGCGCACGTTGCCGGGCCATTCGCGCTGCAGCAGCGCCGCGCGCTGCCGGTCGCTGAGCAGCGGCGCGGGCCGGCCGTAGCGCACCGCCGCGTCGAGCATGAAGTGCTCGAACAGCGGCACGATGTCCTCGCGACGCTCGGCAAGCGGCGGCAGCGCGACCGTCACGACGTTGAGCCGGTACAGCAGATCGCGCCGGAACGTGCCCGCCGCGACATGCTCGCGCATGTCGCCCTTCGCGGCCGCGACCACCCGGCAGTTCACGCGGATCGGCTGGTTCGAGCCGAGCCGCTCCAGCACGCCGTCCTGCAGCACCCGCAGCAGCTTCACCTGCAGCGCGAGCGGCATGCTCTCGATCTCGTCGAGGAACAGCGTGCCGCCCGACGCGTATTCGAGCTTGCCCACGCGGCGCTTGGCCGCCCCGGTGAACGCGCCCGGCTCGTAGCCGAACATCTCCGACTCGAACATCGGCTCCGGCAGCGCGCCGCAGTTCACCGCGATGAACGGCTTGTCGCGGCGCGGCGACAGCTCGTGCAGGCTGCGCGCGATCAGTTCCTTGCCCGCGCCGGTGTCGCCGTTGATCAGCACCGACGCATCGGTCGGCGCGATATTGGCGATCAGCCGCCGCACCTGCTCGATCGCCGGGCTGCGGCCGATGATGCGCGGCGCGACCACGCCCTGCCCGGCCAGTTCGCGCCGCAGCGCATGATTCTCGAGCACCAGCGTGCGGCGTTCGAGCGCGCGCCGCACCGTCTCGACGAGCCGTTCCGAGGCGAACGGCTTTTCGATGAAGTCGTAGGCGCCGTCGCGCATCGCCTGCACCGCCATCGAGATGTCGCCGTGCCCGGTGACGAGGATCACCGGCACGTCGGGTATGCGTTCGTGGCATTGCGCGAGCAGGTCGAGCCCGCTCGCGCCGGGCAGCCGGATATCGGACACGACCACGCCCGCCGCGTCGCCCGCGAGCGCTTTCTCGGCCGCCTCGGCCGAACCGAAGCCCACGACCTCGAAGCCCGCGAGCTGCAGGCTCTGCACGCTCGCGCGCCGCACCAGCTCGTCGTCCTCGATATAGATCACTTGCAGGGAAATCGTCATCTTTCGTCTACCTGATGCATGACGACTCGGCTCATGCGCCGGCCGCCGAAGTGTGCGGATGATGCGTGCGCACGCGGCGCAGCGTCAAGACGAACGCCGCGCCCCCGTCCGGCGCATTGCGCGCGGTCAGCGAGCCGCCGGCGTCGCTCGCGATCGACGAGGAGATCGCCAGCCCGAGCCCCAGCCCGCGCCCCATCTCCTTCGTCGTGAAAAACGGTTCGAACAGGCGCGGCAGCGCCTCCGGCGCGATGCCCGCGCCGTTGTCGCGCACCGTGATCGCGACCGTCGAGATCCCCACCTCGACCGCGATCTCGATGCGCGGCGCGGCGCCCGCCGCCACCGCGTCGAGCGCGTTGCCGAGCAGGTTGATCAGCACCTGCTCCAGCCGCAGGTCCTCGCACTGGACCACGAGCGCCGGATGATCGGCCGCGAGATCGAAGCGGACCGCCTCGGCCGGCCCGCGGGTCGGATCGCGCAGCGTCACGTCGACGTCGACGGGCCGCAGGCGTTCGTCGAGCAGCGCCAGCACGTTGCGCAGCGCGCGCGCGACCGGCGCGCGCTCGCTGCGCGGCCGCGCGCGGCCGACGAACAGCTTGAGCTGATTGGTGATCTTGCCCATCCGCTCGGTGAGCGCCGCGATCGCCGCGAGGTTCTCGCGGGCCGCCGTCTGGTCGCCGCGATCGAGCAGCACGCGGGTGTTGTCGGAGAAGCTGCGCAGCGCCGCGAGCGGCTGGTTCAGCTCGTGCGTGATGCCGGCCGCCATCTGGCCGAGCGCCGCGAGCTTGCCCGCCTGGATCAGCTCGTCGTGCGCGGCGCGCAACTCCTGCTCCGCGCGGATCCGGTCGCCGACCTCCTTCTGCAGCTGCTCGTTCGCCTGCGACAGGTCCGCGGTGCGCTCCGCGACCCGCTGGTTCAGCTCCGCGTAGGCGTTCTGCAGCAGCGCGCGGCTGCGGATCATTTCCCGCACGCGCGCGCGCCGCATCCGCCAGTAGAACCCCAGCAGGCACAGCGACACGAAGCCGAAGCCGGTGACGACGGTCGCGTTGCTCGCGTCGAGGTCGACCGGCTCGACGGGCGCGAGCGTGACCAGTTGCCAGTCGGGCTCGCCGAGCCGCCGCGTGGTCGCGAGATAGCGCGGCGCGCGCCGCCCGGCGCCGACCCGCACGATCCGCGCGTCGTCCGCGAGCACCTGCTCGGTGCGCATCGCGAGCGGCGTGACGGGCTGCTGCGCGTACTGCCGGGTCGCATAGATCGACGCCGCGACCGGCGCGGGCAAGGGCTGCATCGTGTGATATTTCCAGGCCGGCACCGAGGACAGGAAGATCACGCCGTGGTCGTCGGCGACGAGGAGCGGCTCGGACGCGTCCGCGCCCTGGAACCATTCGAGCGTGAGCTTCACCACCGCGACGCCGACGATCCGCCCGTCGCGCCGGACCGGCTGCGAGATGTAGTAGCCGGGATCGCGCGAGATCGTGCCGATCCCGAAGAAGCGCCCGACGCCGCCGTCCACCGCGTCGACGAAATACGGCCGGAACTGGTAGCCGTTGCCGACGAAGCTGTCCGGCTCGCGCCAGTTGCTCGCGGCGACGCAGCGCCCGTCCGCGCCGATGATGTAAGTCGCGGTCGCATGCGCGTGGCGGTTCATGTCCTCCAGGTAGCGGTTCGCGCGCGCGACGTAGCCCGCCTGACCCGGCTCCGCGAGCACGTCCTGCACGAACGGATGACCGCCGAGCAGGTAGGGCAGCGATTCGTAGCGGTCGAGCGTGCTCTTGAGCGCGTTGGTGGTGCGGTCGACGCGCGCGGCCGCGTTGCGGCGCAGTTCGTCGATGCCGCGCTGCCAGGTGACGTGCCAGGTCAGCGCGCAGGCCGCCGCCAGCGCCACGGCGAGCGTGAACAGGACGAACAGGCGGCGCTTCACGGTCACGGCTTCCGGGGGATGAGAGGCACTCATTGTGGCACAGGGGGGCGTCCGAACGACACGGGGCCGGCCCCCGCCGCGCGCGGGCCGGCCCCGTCGGGCGGCGGGCCGATCAGCGCCGACGCGCGGCGCGTGCGCTCAGACCCGGGCGGCCTCGCCCGCGTCCACCGCCTCGCCGCGCAGCGCGGCGCGCAGCTTCGCGCGATCGAGTTCCTTTTCCCACGCCGACACGACCACGGTCGCGACGCCGTTGCCGACGATGTTGGTCAGCGCGCGGCACTCGCTCATGAAGCGGTCGATGCCGAGGATCAGCACCATGCCCGACAGCGGGATGGTCGGCACCACGGCGAGGGTCGCGGCGAGCGTGATGAAGCCCGCGCCCGTCACGCCGCTCGCGCCCTTCGAGGTCAGCATCGCGACCGCGAGCAGCGTGAGCTGCTGCATCCAGGTCAGTTCGATGTTGGTCGCCTGCGCGATGAACAGCACGGCCATCGTCATGTAGATGTTGGTGCCGTCGAGGTTGAACGAATACCCGGTCGGCACCACGAGCCCGACCACCGAGCGCGAGCAGCCGGCTTTCTCGAGCTTCTCCATCAGCTGCGGCAGCGCGGCCTCGGACGAGCTGGTGCCGAGCACGATCAACAGTTCTTCCTTGATGTAGCCGACGAAGCGGATGATCGAGAAGCCGGTGAAGCGCGCGATCGAACCGAGCACGACCAGCACGAACACCACCGAGGTCAGGTAGAAGGTGCCGATCAGCTTGAGGAGCGGCACCAGCGAGCCGACGCCGTACTTGCCGATGGTGAACGCCATCGCGCCGAACGCGCCGATCGGCGCGAGCCTGGTGACGATGTGCACGATCCCGAACAGCACGCGCGTGACGCCGTCGATGAAGTCCGTGACCACCTTGCCGCGCTCGCCGAGATGCGCGAGCACGCTGCCGAACAGCAGCGCGATCAGCAGGATCTGCAGGATCTCGCCCTGCGCGAACGCATCGACCATCGTGTTCGGGATGATGTGCATCAGGAAATCGACGGTCGACTGGCCGTGCGCCTTGGCCGCGTACGACGCGACTTCCTTGCCGTTCAGCGTCGCCGGATCGATGTTGAAGCCGACGCCCGGGCGCAGCAGGTGGGTGGCCGCGAGGCCGAGCACGAGCGCGAAGGTCGAGACGATCTCGAAGTACAGCAGCGCCTTGCCGCCGACGCGCCCGACCTTCTTCATGTCCTGCATGCCGGCGATGCCGGTCACCACCGTGCAGAAGATGATCGGGCCGATCACCATCTTGATCAGCTTGATGAAGCCGTCGCCGAGCGGCTTCATGTCGATCGCGAGTGACGGATAGTAATGGCCGAGGAGCACGCCGACGATGATCGCGAAGATCACCTGGACGTAGAGGACTTTGTAGAACGGTTTCTTGTTCACGATGCTTCCAGAACGGAGAAGGGGATGGGTGAGCCGAAGGGCGGCGTCACGCGCGCGGGCGGATGTCAGGGGAGCCATCCGCCCGCGCGGCTGCCGTGCCGCGACAAGCGATGGACTCAGGTCGTCCGGGGGGAATGGGTCGAGCGGGTCATCGAATGTCTCCTTGCTGTAGTTGTCAGGCCGAGGCGGCCCTGTCCAATACATTGCAAGCTCGATGCCAGCTCGACTGCGTAACTCAAAGGCTTGAATTTATTGAGTTTTTCAATCACAAGAGAAACAGTCGCGTCCATTTTTCCGGAAATTCGGACAATTTCGATTCCGGCAATCCGGACGGTGGGCGGTGGGCGGTGGGCGGTGGGCGGTGGGCGGTGGGCGGCGGACGGTGGACGGTGGACGGTGGACGGTGGACGGCGGGCGGCGGGCGGCGGGCGGCGGGCGGCGGGCGGTGAACAACCGCCACCCGCCGACGGGCCCGGCCGCCCTCCATCGCTCATCGCGCGGGCGGCCCCCGCCCGATCGCGCCCACCGCGTGCAGCGCCGCGATCTCCACCTCCGGCAGCCCGAGCAGCGTACGCAACACCTCGTCGGTCGCCTCGCCCAGTACCGGCGGCGCGCCGCGCACCGGCAGCCGCTCGCCGTCGAAGCGGTACGGCGGCGCGAACACGTCGACCTCCCCCGCGACCGGATGCGGCTGCCGGGTCACGAGCCCCGCCGCCCGCGCGCGCGGCGAGGTCAGCGCCTCGTGCAGGCCGAGCACTTCGCCGCAGGGAATACCGCCCTCGGCCAGCGCGGCCAGCAAATCCGCGCGACGACGCCGCGCGAGCGCCGCGCGAATCTCCGGCAGCAGCGCGGCGCGATGCTCGGAGCGGCCGAGGTTGGTGCCGAAGCGCGGGTCCGCGGCGAGATCCGCGCGCTCGATCGCCGCGCAAAAGCGCGCGAACTGCGCGTTGTTGCCGACCGTGATCACGAGTGGCCCATCAGCGGCGTCGAACACGCCATACGGCACGATCGACGGATGCGCGTTGCCGTAGCGCGGCGGATCGCGTTCGAGCAGCAGCGCCTCGAGCCCGTAGTACGACGTGATCATCAGCCCGCAATCGAACAGCGCCATCTCGATGCGGCGCCCGCGCCCGCTCGCATGGCGCTCGTACAGCGCGGCGAGGATCGCCTGCGCCGCGTACATGCCGGTGAACAGGTCGACCGCCGCGACGCCGAACTTGAGCGGCGGCTGCTCCGCCTCGCCATTGAGCGCCATCAGCCCCGCCTCGCCTTGCACGACCAGGTCGTAGCCCGGGCGCGTCGCCTCCGGCCCCGCGCGGTCATAGCCCGAAATCGCGCAATGGATCAGGCGCGGGTTCAACGCGTTGAGCGTGTCGTAGCCGAGCCCGAGCTTTTCCGCGCCGCCCGCCTTGAAGTTATGGATCACCACGTCGCTCTGCCGCACGAGCGCGTGCGCGAGCCGCCGGCCCGCCTCGCCACCGAGGTCGAGACAGACCGAGCGCTTGCTGCGGTTCACGCTGTTGAAGTACGCGGTCTCGGTCTCGCCGATGCGCAGGCCCCAGTCGCGCGTATCGTCGCCGCGCCCGGGATGCTCGACCTTGATCACTTCCGCGCCGAGATCCGCGAGCACCATCGCGCTCCACGGCCCCGCGAGCACCCGCGAGAAATCGAGCACGCGCACGCCCGCGAGCGGCAGCGCGGCCGCGCCCTCAGCGCCCATCGCCGGCTCCCGTCCGCGCATCCGCCGAGCGGGACAGCGCGATATAGCGCGCGAGGTGATGGTCCTCGTCGCCGAGCTGGTGATCGATCATCACGAGCCGCTTCGCATAGTGCGACAGCGGCAGTTCCCGGGTCATGCCGATCCCGCCGTGCAGCTGGATCGCCTCCTCCGCAACCCGCGCGCCGATCCGGCCGATGCTGTATTTCGCCGCCGCGAGCGCGCGTTCGCGCGCAAGCCGGTCCGCGCCGAGCTGCGCGGCCGCGTTGATGACGGCGGAACGCGCCTGCTCGATTTCCAGCGCCAGGTCGGCCATGCGGTGCTGCAAGGCCTGGAAGCTGCCGATCGGCACGCCGAACTGGCGGCGCGTGCGCAGGTGCTCGAGCGTATGCGCCTTCGCGACCTCCATCGCGCCCAGCGCCTCCGCGCACAGCGCGAGCACGCCGAGGCCGAGCGTCCGTTCGAGCAGCGCGGCGGCGTTGCCCGCCGGGCCGAGCCGCGCATCGTCGTCGAGCAGCACGCCGTCGAGGCGCAGCTCCGCCGCTCGGCCGCCGTCGATCTTCGGGTAGTCGCGTATCGCGAGGCCCGGGGCGCCGCTCGACACGACGAACAACGCGAGGCCCGCCTCGTCGTCGTCGCGGCCGTCCGTGCGCGCGGACACCACGAAGCAATCCGCCTGCCCGCCGTGGTCGACCACCGCCTTCGCGCCGTTCAGCCGCCACTGCGCGCCGTGCCGCTCGGCGCGCGCGCGCACCAGGAACGGCTCGTAGTGCGTGCCCGGCTCGGCATGCGCGAACGCGGCGGTCGCCGCGCCGTCGATCAGCGCCGCGACGCGCGCGCGGTGCCGCGCTTCGCCCGTCGCCGCGAGCGCGCGCCCCGCGAGCAGCGCGCCGAGGAACGGCTCGACCACGAGCCCGCGCCCCAGCGCCTCGAACACCACCGCGATGTCGAAACCCGCGCCGCCGAAGCCGCCGTCGGCCTCCTCGAACAGCGCGCCCACCGCCCCCAGTTCCGCGAAGCGCCGCCACAGCTCGGCGCTGTAGCCCGCGCCGGAGCGCGCGATCCGGTCACGCGCGGCAAACCCGTACTGCTCGCCGATGAAGCGCTCGAGCGTATCCGCCAGCATCCGGCGGTCGTCGGTATGTCGAAAGTCCATCGCCGCTCCTTACAGGCCCAGCATCATCTTCGCGATGATGTTCTTCTGGATTTCATTCGAGCCGCCGAAGATCGACAGCTTGCGCTGGTTGAAGTACTGCGTCGCCGCGCTGGCCGCCTCGGCCGGGCCGACCGGCGCCTCCGCGTGGCCGGCGTCGAGCGCGTCGTCGATGAAGGGTTGCGCATACGGTCCCATCGCGCGTCGCAGCAGCGCGGCGAGTTCCTGACGGATCTCCGTGCCGCGGATCTTCAGCATCGAGCTTTCCGCGCCCGGCGCGCCGCCGCCCGCCACCGCCGCGAGCACGCGCAGGTTGGTGGTCTTCATGTTGTCCAGTTCGATCTCGACGCGCGCGAGCCGCGCCGCGAACAGCGGATCGTCCGCGAGCGGCCGGCCGTGCTTCGTCACCTTCGCCGCGACCGCGCGCAGCCGTTCGAGCGCCGCGACCGAAAAGCCGATCCCCGCGATGTTGGTGCGCTCGTAGGTGAGCAGGTATTTCGCGTAGGTCCAGCCGCGATTCTCCTCGCCGACGAGATTCGCGACCGGCACCCGCACGTCGGTGAGGAACACCTCGTTGACCTCGTGCTCGCCGTCGAGCGTCACGATCGGCCGCACCTCGACGCCCGGCGCCGCCATGTCGATCAGCAGGAAGCTGATGCCCTCCTGCTTGCGCACGTCGGTCGCGGTGCGCACGAGGCAGAAGATCATGTTCGCGTAGTGGCCGAGCGTGGTCCAGGTCTTCTGGCCGTTGACCACGTAATGATCGCCGTCGCGCACCGCCGTGGTCCGGACCGCCGCGAGATCCGAGCCCGCGCCCGGCTCCGAGTAGCCCTGGCACCACCAGTCGACGCCGTCGAGGATGCGCGGCAGGTAATGGCGCTTCTGCGCGTCGCTGCCGTACTTGATCAGCACCGGGCCCAGCATGTTGACGCCGAACGGCACGATGCGCGGCGCGCCCGCGAGCGCGCACTCGTTGTCGAACAGGAACTTCTGCGCGACGCTCCAGCCCGGGCCGCCGTACTCGCGCGGCCAGTGGCTCGCGAGCCAGCCGCGCGCGTTCAGGATCGCGTGCCAGCTCAGCATGTCGTCGCGGGTGAGGCGCAGGCCGCCCTTCACCTTGCGCGCGATCGGCGCGGGCAGGTGTTCGCGCAGGAAGCGCCGCACCTCGGCGCGGAACGCTTCCTCTTCGGCGGTGAAATTCAGATCCATGATTCAGCTCTCGATGAAGACATCGGGCGCGCGGCGTTCAGCCCGCGCGATCCAGGCTCGCGAAGTTCGCGCCGCGCGCGACCAGGTCGACGAGCAGCGGCGACGGCGTCCAGAACAGCGGGTCCTCGCGCGCGAATTCGCGGATGTCGGCCAGCACGCGATCGAGGCCGAGCGTGTCCGCGTAGTGCATCGGACCACCGCGATAGCGCGGGAAGCCGTAGCCGTGCAGGAACACCGCGTCGACGTCGAGCGGGCGCAGCGCGATCCGCTCGTGCACGACGTTCGCGCCTTCGTTGATCATCGCGGCCAGGTAGCGGCGCACGATCTCCGCATCGCTGAACGCGCGCGGCGTCACGCCCCGCTCCGCGCGCTCGGCCGCCACGATCGCCTCGACCTCGGGATCCGGCACGCCGGCGCGCGCGCCGTCCGGATACCGGTAGTAGCCGCGCCCCGTCTTCTGGCCGAACCAGCCGCGCTCGCACAGCCGGTCGGAGATCGCGACATAGCGGGCGCGCGGATCGCGCGTCGCCGCGCGGCGCTTGCGGGTCGCCCAGCCGATGTCGCCGCCCGCGAGGTCGACCACCTGGAACGGCCCCATCGGGAAGCCGAACGCACGGACCGCACGGTCGATCTGGTACGGCGACGCGCCGTCCTCCATCAGATAGTCGGCCGCGGTGCGGTAGACCGCGAGCACGCGATTGCCGATGAAGCCGTCGCAGACGCCGGCGCGCACCGGAGTCTTGCGCAGCTTCGCCGCGAACGCGAACGCGCTCGCCACGACCGCCGGATCGACCTGCGCCGGCACCACCACCTCGAGCAGCTTCATCAGGTTGGCCGGCGAGAAGAAATGCAGGCCGATCACGTCGGCGGCGCGCGGCGTGCCGGCCGCGAGCGCGTCGATGTCGAGGTATGACGTGTTGGTCGCGAGCACCGCGCCCGGCTTGCACACGCGCGACAGTTCCGCGAACACGGCCTGCTTCACCGCCATGTCCTCGAACACCGCCTCGATCACGAGATCGGCCTGCGCGAGCGCGTCGTAGGTCGTGCCGCCGTGCAGGCGCGCGAGCCGTTCGGTCTGCGCGGCGGGCGTGAGGCGGCCCTTCGCGACGAGCCCCGCATAGACCTTCTCGACGTGCGCGCGACCGCGTTCGAGCGCGGCCGCGTCACGCTCGATCAGCGTGACGGGCAGCCCCGCGTCGAGCACCGCGACGGCGATGCCCGCGCCCATCGTGCCGCCGCCGACGATCCCGACCCGCGCGATCGGGCGCGGCGTCGCGCCGCGCGCCTCGGGCGCCTTCGCGGCCTCGCGCTCCGCGAAGAACGCGTGCACGAGCCCCGCGCGCTGCGGGCTGTCGAGACAGGCGGCGAACAGCTCGCGCTCGCGCCGCAGCCCGGCGTCGAACGGCAGCGTGAGCGCGGCCTCGACCGCGTCGACGATCTTCGGCGGCGAGAACAGGCCGCGCGCGCGGCGCGTCGTCTCCGCGCGCGCCGCATCGAGCGCCGCCTGCGCGGACGCGCGATCGGCAAGCGCCTGCGCATCGCGGGTGCGGCGCACCGGCGCGCCCGCCGCGAGCAGTTCCTGCGCATACGCAAGCCCTTCGGCGAGCGTGTCGTCGCTGTGCGCGACGCGATCGACGAGCCCGAGCCGATGCGCCTCCTCCGCGCCGACATGGCGGCCGCTCAACATCAGGTCGAGCGCCGCCTGCGCGCCGATCAGGCGCGGCGCGCGCTGCGTGCCGCCCGCGCCCGGCAGCAGGCCGAGCAGCACTTCGGGCAGGCCGAGCTTCGCGCCCGGCACCGCGAGCCGGTAGTGCGCGGCGAGCGCGATCTCGAGGCCGCCGCCGAGCGCCGCGCCGTGCAGCGCGACCACCACCGGCTTCGCGCAATCCTCGATCGCCTGGCAGACCTCGGGCAACAGCGGCGGCAGCGGCGGCTTGCCGAACTCGCGAATGTCCGCGCCCGCGATGAAATTGCGCCCCGCGCCGACGATCAGCACGGCCGCGACGGCCGGATCGACGGCCGCGGCCTGCAGCGCGTCGAGCAGGCCGCGCCGCACCGCGGCGGACAGCGCATTGACGGGCGGATGGTCGAGCGTGACGACGAGCACCTTGTCGCGCCGCTCGCGCGCCACCGGTTCGTGATTCATCGGGGGTTCCTGCTCCTGGTTCATCGTGGCTCCGGGTCGGATCGCGCCGGCCGGCGCGGGTCGTGAGCCCGATTCTCGATTGATCCACCCGAATTGACAATTCCCCGAGTCCTTTACAATCCGTCAAGTCTGCTTTGACAATGAGTGTCGCGATGGATCTGAATGCGCTCACGCTGCTCGTCGACATCCTCGACGCGGGCAATCTCAGCAAGGCGGCGCAGCGGCTGCGGGTGAGCCGCGCGAACGTCAGCTACCGGCTCAACCAGCTGGAGAAATCGATCGGCCTGCAGCTGGTGCGGCGCACCACGCGGCGCATCGAGCCGACCGAGATCGGGCTGCGGCTGTACGAACACGGACGGCGGATCCAGAGCGAGCTGCTGGCCGCCGAGGAAGTCGTGACGACGCTCGGCCAGGACCTGCAGGGACGGGTCCGGCTGTCGGTGCCGAGCGGCTACGGGCAACTCGTGATGTCGGCGTGGCTGATCACTTTCAAGCGGCTCTATCCGGGCATCGTGCTCGACGTGGTGTTCGAGAACCGCGTCGAAGACCTGATGCGCGACGAGGTCGACATCGCGGTGCGCGTGATGTCCGAACCGCCGCAAAACCTGGTCGCGCGCGACATGGGCGCGGTGCGCTACGTCGCGTGCGCGTCGGCGGCGTATGCGGCCGCGCACGGCATGCCGGGCAGCCTCGGCGCGCTGCGCGGCGCGCCCCTCATCACCTCGGCGGTGATGGGGCGGCAGTTGCGCGTCGCCGCGTATCTCGGCGACGAGCGCCACGAGGTGCTGCTCGAACCCACCCTGATTTCGGAGAACTTCCTGTTCCTGCGCGACGCGATCCTCGCGGGGCTCGGCGTCGGCCTCGTGCCGGACTACGTGGTGCACGACGACGCGCGGCGCGGCGCGGTGGCAACCGCGCTCGACGCATACCGGCTCAGCATCTTCGGCACCCACATGTACATGCTGTACATGCCGGACCGGCATCACACGCGCGCGATGTCGACCTTCATCGACTTCGTGCTCGACGAGGCGCGGCGCAGCGGGCGCGGCGACGGCTGACGCGATGCACGTCAGGGTTTATGGTCGGATGACAATCCGCTTGCGCGGCGGTGACAATGACACGCCGCCGCGCCGACCGGCGCGGCGGCCCCGAACCCTGAGCGAGGTGTCGATGACGAACCGGAATCACCCGCGCGAGCACGGCGCATGGATGCGCGCCGCGCTCGCGGTATTGCTCGCCGGCATGGCGGCCTGTTCGAGCGCGCCCGACGCGTCGGCGCCGCATGCGCCGACCGCCGGGGCGGCCGCGCCCGCGCCCGCGCCGAGCGACGGCGGCGCGCTGCCCGCGCCGCCGGAAGCCGCCTCGGGCTGGACCGACAAGCCGGGCTGGACCGCGCAGCGCGACATGATCGCGGCCGCCAATCCGCTCGCGGCGCAGGCCGGCAACCAGATGCTGAAGGCGGGCGGCAGCGCGGTCGACGCGGCGATCGCGGCGCAACTGGTGCTGACGCTCGTCGAGCCGCAATCGTCGGGCATCGGCGGCGGCGCGTTCCTGCTGTACGCGAATGCGCAGGGCATGCAGGCCTACGACGGCCGGGAGACCGCGCCGGCCGCCGCGACCGATCGCCTGTTCCTCGGCCCGGACGGCAAGCCGCTGCCGTTCTATCAAGGCGTGGTGGGCGGCCGCTCGGTGGGCGCGCCGGGCGTGCTGCGCATGCTCGAGCTCGCGCATCGCGCGCACGGCAGGCTGCCGTGGCGCACGCTGTTCCAGCCGGCGATCCGGCTCGCCGGACAGGGTTTCGCGATCAGCCCGCGGCTCGCGTCGCTGCTCGCGAGCGAGCGCTACCTGATGAACGATCCGGCCGCGCGCGCCTATTTCTACAACCGCGACGGCACGCCGAAGCAGGCCGGCGCGATCCTCAGGAATCCGCAGCTTGCGGCGGTGCTGGCGCAGGTGGCCGAGCATGGCGCGAATGCGTTCTACAGCGGCCCGATCGCACGCGACATCGTCGCCAAGGTGCGCCGGCATCCGACCAACCCGGGCCTCCTCACCGTTCAGGATCTCGCCCGCTACCGCGCGAAGGCGCGCGCCCCGCTGTGCGCCGACTACCGCAAGTGGACCGTGTGCGGGATGCCGCCGCCGTCGTCGGGCGGCCTCGCCATCGCGCAGATGCTGGGGATCCTCGCGGCCATGCCGGACTGGCAGCAGATCGGCGCGCAAAAACCGGTGCGCAACGCGTACGGCGACGAGCCGACGCCGTTCGCGGCGCACCTGTTCAGCGAAGCCGGGCGGCTCGCCTACGCGGATCGCGCGCGCTACGTGGCCGATCCCGATTTCACGCCGCTGCCCGGCGGCGATGCGAAATCGCTGACGGACCCGCGTTATCTCGCGCAGCGCGCGCGGCTCGTCGGCGACGTCAGCATGGGGCGCGCCCCGGCCGGCACGCCCGACGGCGCGACGCTCGCGCGCGCCGACGATCGCAGCCCGGAACTGCCCTCGACCTCGCAGATCTCGGTGGTCGACCGGTACGGCGGCGCGGTGTCGATGACGACCAGCATCGAGGATCAGTTCGGTTCGCGCCTGATGGTGCGCGGCTTCCTGCTCAACAACCAGCTGACCGATTTCTCGTTCGTCTCGGAGGAGAACGGGCGGCCGGTCGCGAACCGGGTGCAGGCGGGCAAGCGGCCGCGCTCGTCGATGGCGCCCGAGATCGTGTTCGAGAAAGGCACGCGGCGCGTGATGATGGTGGTCGGCTCGCCGGGCGGCTCGTCGATCATCAACTACGTCGCGAAGACGCTGATCGGAACCATGGACTGGGGCATGACGATGCAGCAGGCGATCGCGCTGCCCAACTTCGGCTCGCGCAACGGGCCGACCGAGCTGGAGAAGGGGCGCGTGTCCGACGCGCTCGTCGACGGGCTCAAGGCGCGCGGGCATGAGGTCGCGCTCGTGGACCTCACGTCCGGCGTGCAGGGCATCCAGCGCATCAATGTCGAAGGGCAGTCGGTGTGGTTCGGCGGCGCGGATCCCCGGCGCGAAGGGGTCGCGATGGGGCATTGAGGGCGCCGCGCCGACGCGAGCGGTGTCCGGCCCGCCGGGCGGCGGGCCCCGGCTACCGGACAGCGGCCCCGCGCGAAGCGTCACCGCCCTGCAGTTCGGCGAGCGCGATGTCGCATTGGAATTCGACGGGGGTGCGCAATTGATGGCGGGTCGTCTTCGGCGGATAGAGATGACGCCGCAGCCCGCGCGCGATCACATCCGCCGGCGAGAGCGCGAACTCCGGACGACGCGAGGCCAGGATCACGCTGGAATAGTCGAGCAACAGGCACGGCACCCAGGACAGCGCGGACCGCAAGGCGAACTCTCGCCGATGATGGCCGTCCATGATGACGTGCGTGGCTTGCTCGATCAGCAGCGGATAGCGCCAGCAGCCCAGCGCCGCGATCTCGCGGGAGACGTCCTGTACGCGGGCCTCGATGAATTCCTCGGTGGGCAACAGGTGTTCGGGCCGCAACAGCACGAGATCGCTGCGCTGGACGATGGTCTTCGTGACGATGATGCCGCTCAAGAGTGTTCCTCCCTGTCACGCAATGTGACGACGATTGATCTCGGCCCGCCCCGCTCGTTCGCGTCGCCGCGATCCGCATGGCCCATGCAAAGTAAGGGTATCCAGTCCGTTAGGGCGGTATTAAACTGGCGCACTTCGACACCCATTCAGGAGCCGCGACATGAATTCGACGACTCTCCTACTGTATGTCATCGCCGTCTCCGCCGTCACGGTCACGCCGGGCCCCACGATGCTGCTCGCGCTGAACAACGGCGCCACGCGCGGGATGCGCATCGCGGCGTACGGCATCGCCGGGGCCGCGCTGTCCGATCTCATCCTGATCGGCGCGGTCGGATGCGGGCTCGGCGCGATCATGCAGGCCTCGGAGCACCTGTTCGCGCTGCTGAAGTGGGTGGGCGCCGTCTACCTGCTGTACCTCGCCTGGTCGCTGTGGCGCGCGCCCGCGACCCCGCCCCAGGCCGATGCCGTGCAGGCGGACGGCGCACAGGACGGCCGCTCCGCATTCAAGCGCTCGCTGCTCGTCGCCCTGTCGAATCCGAAGGGGCTGCTGTTCTTCTCGGCCTTCCTGCCGCAGTTCATCCAGCCTCAAGCGAGCGCGGCGACCCAGTACGCCACGCTCGCCATCCTCACCGCCGTGATCGACATCCTGTTGATGAGCGTCTACGCGGTCAGCGGCTATCACGTGATGAAGGTGATGTCCGGACAGGCGCTGAAATGGCTGAACCGGGGTTGCGCCGGCATGCTGGCCGGCCTGGCGATCGCCCTCAGCCTCTATCGCCGCAACACCGTGGCCTGAGGCGATGACGCGCCGGCGCCCGGCGCATCGGCGCCCGACGCATCGGCGCCCGACCCGGCGTCAGTCGACGACCGGCAGCTTGGCGAGCGCGGCCGCCATCTCGGCTTCATCGTAAGTCTGGTCGGCGAGCTTCGACGCGTTGAAGTTCTGATACGCGCTCATGTCGAAATGACCATGCCCGGACAGGTTGAACAGGATGCTCTCCGGCCGCCCTTCCCGCTTGCACCGCAACGCTTCCTGAATGGCGCAGGACACGGCATGCGTGGCTTCCGGCGCGGGCACGATGCCTTCGCAGCGCGCGAACAGCTGGCCCGCGGCAAAGCACTCGGTTTGCTGGAAGGCCATCGCCTCGATCAGACCCAACTCGCGGATGTGCGACACCAGCGGCGCCATGCCGTGATACCGCAGCCCCCCTGCATGGAGCCCCGGCGGTGTGAAGGTCGCGCCCAGCGTGTGCATCTTCGCGAGCGGCGTGATGCCCGCCGTGTCGCCGAAGTCATAGGCATACTGCCCGCGCGTCAACGACGGACACGCCGACGGCTCCGCCGCGATATAGCGGCGCGAGCGTCCGCCGCGCAACTGCTGGCCGAGGAACGGGAAGACCAGGCCCGCGAAATTCGACCCGCCGCCCGTGCACGCAATGATGACGTCGGGATCGTCGCCGGCCATCTCCATCTGCATCAGCGCTTCCTGACCGACGATGGTCTGGTGCAGCAGCACGTGATTCAGGACCGAGCCGAGCGCATAGCGCGTCTCCGGCGTCGCCCCGGCCGCCTCGACCGCCTCGGAGATGGCGATGCCGAGCGAACCGGGATGCTCGGGATCGCCGGCCAGGATCGAACGGCCGAATGCGGTCTCCAGCGACGGCGACGCCAGGCAGCGCGCGCCGTAGGTTTCCATCAGCGCCCGGCGATACGGCTTCTGGTCGTATGAGATGCGAACCTGGTAGACGGTGACGTCCAGCCCGAACAGTTGTCCGGCGAATGCGAGCGAGGCGCCCCATTGTCCCGCGCCGGTTTCCGTGACCAGGCGCTTGATGCCGGCCTGCTGGTTGTACCAGGCCTGCGGCACCGCCGAATTCGGCTTGTGCGATCCGGACGGAGACACCCCCTCATACTTGTAGTAGATGCGCGCCGGCGTATCGAGCGCCCGTTCCAGCCGATGCGCGCGAATCAGCGGCGACGGCCGCCACAGCCGATACACGTCGCGCACGGCGTCGGGGATCGGGATCTCCCGTTCGGTCGACAGTTCCTGCTCGATGATCGCGGGCGGGAACAGGCCCGCGAGGTCGCTCGCCTGGATGGGCTGCCGCGTGCCGGGATGCAGCATCGGCGGCGCGGGTCGGGGCAGATCCGCGACGAGGTTGTACCAGACGCGCGGAAGTTTCGACTCGTCGAGCATGAAGCGGGTAGTCTGATTCATCACAATCGTTCCGTTAGTTAAGGCATGGGCAGGGAAAATCGGCCGTCAACGCATGACCGGACAGCAGTTGAGCCGTGCAGGACGCCTGTGGCCAATGCGCGTGGATCGCCTCGCGCAGGACGGCGGACAACGCGAGCAGATCGGCCTCGCCGCCGGCATGCAGCGCTTCCGCCACGACGAACGCCCGCGTGGTCGACGACGAAATGGCGGAGAAGCCGCTTTGCCGATGGGACCATTTGCGCGCATGCGCGCGGCCGGACTCGTCCTCGAAGGTGACTTCGCCGGCCGGCACGACGGCCGTCTCGCCGTCGAATCCCTCATACGCGGAACGGCCGGAGGCGTAACCGACCTCGAGCCGCCCGTCGATCCGGTCGATGTCCAGCCCGGCCACGGGCACCGCGAAGCGCGCGGACAACGCATTGCAGAGCAGCACGAACGGATGCAGACCGACCGTGAACGCATCGCTGGTTCTCAGACGCCGGAGAATCGATTCGGCCGCCATGCGGAACTTGGTCGGATCGACGCCGCTCTGCCGATAGGCCGCCCGCCAGTCGCGCACCGATTCGATCTGGCTCTCCGAACCCTGTTGCCGCAGCCGTTCGCGCGCGATCGCCAGGTTCGCCTCGACCGCCTCGCTCACGCTCGGCTCGGGAGACAGCCCGTCCACGAAGCACACGAGCGATCGCAGTTTCGGAAAATCGGCGACCAGCGTTCCGGCATACCTGAAGGCGCGCATCATGAATTCGTCAGCCCCTTCTCGCGCAACTGAAGCGCCGTGAGCGTATCGATGATCGCGCGGTAGATCGCGACGATCGCATCGGCGTTCCCGTCGGCGCGACGCGCGCGCGCCGCCGCCGCGTCGAGCACCTGCTGAACGCGGTCGCAGCCGCGGATTTCCTCGACCGTGTGCTTGTGCTTGGATGCCTCCAATGCAAGCGCGATGCGTTTCGCCAGGAGCGGGACGATCTGATCGTCGATGCCGTCGATCTGTCGGCGGATGTCGGCCAGTTGTTCCGGGATGGACATGAGAATGCCTCCAACAAAGTAGGGGTGAGCGGGAACGGGGCGGGCGGGCGCTATGCCGCGCGCTCGTTGACGGTATGCGGCGCCAGATACTGCGCCCGCTGCGCGGGCGGCACCGCGCGCAGCAGGCCGGCCATGCCGATCATGCGCATCAGCATCGCGTGCAGCGATTCGAGCCCCTCTCGATCCTTCATGCCGGCGCCCGGCGAACCGCCGTGGATGACGACCGGGTAGCCGCTGCCGACGAGAATCATTCTGTTGAGCAGGAAATTGCTGACCAGCTGGTGAAACACGGCTTCGTGCGCATAGCGCCGGCCGGTGATCACCGCACCCGCGACCTTGTTGGCCAGCGGTCGCTCGAAACGGAGATAGCCGACCCCGGCGCGCTCGATGAAGATCTGCATCGGATGCGCCATGCCGTAGCCGTGGACCGGCACCGCGTAGATGATCCCGTCGGCCTTGCGAAGCCTCGCGACGATCCCCGGCATGTCGTCGTCCAGCTCGCACGAGGTCGAGCGCATGTTGCATTCGCCGCATCCTCCGCACGGCAGGATCCGATGCTCGCGCAGATGCACGACGTCTATCGTGCACGCGTGATCCGCCAGGATCGAGCGGATGTGTTCGGCGACCTGCTCGGTGTTGCCCATTGCCCGTTCCGAGCCCGTGACGATCGCGAAATGCAGCGGCGTCGCTTCAGGTGGATTCATGATCGATGGCCCTCGTCAGATGCGCTGGAATCGCTGCCGCAATGCCAGGGGCGCGGTCAGGTCCAGCAGATATTTGTCGGTTCGGCACGCGGCTGCGTCGAGATAGCCGATCCCCTGCGAAGGATCGAGCGGAAATCCCGGCACCGCGGCTTGCAGATGAAGATCGCGGCTGGGCTGGAAGCGCGTCGCCATGGCCCAGAACAGGTCCTCCGGGGAATGGATGTCGATATCCTCGTCGACGACCCAGATCGCCTTGACGAGGCGGTGTCGCGCGATCACCTCGTCGCGGAGCCGCGCCATCGCGCCGTCCGTGTCGCGGTGTTTCCTGACGCGCAGCACGGCAATCAGCTGGCCGCCGCCGGCGGACAGATAATGCACATCGAGCACGGCCAGGTCGGCGCCGGGCCGCTGCGCGAAATAGCGGATCATGCCGGCCTCGGTCGGCAAGGCAAGCAGCTCGGATTGCTCCTTGCCCGGCCCGAGAAACGCCTGATAGATCGGCGAGCGCCGATGGAACACCGCGGATACCTCGATCACCGGCAACGCGGCGTGCGCGTCGCCCATGTAGCCCAGGAACTCCGGCATCGCCCCGCGCGCGGCGGCGTGCGCGCGCTCGTCCGCGGTATCCGCGAGCAGCATGCCTTCGATGACGATTTCGCTCTGCGCGAGACAGAACGTCTCGTTCGTCGCACAGCGCGCGATGTCGATCGGCTTGCCCAGGAGGGCGCCTGCGGTTTCCAGTTCGCCACGGCCGGGTTCGACGAAGGGCGCGCTCAGGCACGACGCGAGATAGACCGCGGGCGGCGCACCGATGTTGATCGAGATCGGCAGCGGACGACGCTGGTCGAGCGCTTTCCGATACAGCTGGTCGAGGTCGCGACCCGGCAGGATCCAGATCGTCAGGCGCGTGGCGTCCAGCACGCGCATCCGGTGGATCGACACGCTTGCGAATCCGCGGTCCGGATCCCCCGCGCACACGATGCCGGCGGTCAGATACGGCCCGGCGTCGTCCGCCGTGGTCGTCAGGATCGGGAGCGCATCCAGCCCCGCCGGCGCCTGCTCCTCGCGGCACGGCGGCGCGGCGCACCAGCGCGGCGCAATGCGGGCGCCCAGCTTCAGCGCGAGATGTCGCGCACCGCTCCCGGGACTCGCGCCGAGCAGCCATTCATTGCGCGCCCGCGAGCCGAAGCAGCCCATGGCCACGGGCATGCGCCCGTTCGCGCCGGTGTACAGGA
This sequence comes from Burkholderia sp. FERM BP-3421, assembly GCF_028657905.1. Lineage (NCBI taxonomy): Bacteria > Pseudomonadati > Pseudomonadota > Betaproteobacteria > Burkholderiales > Burkholderiaceae > Burkholderia > Burkholderia sp. FERM BP-3421. Next base: position 2,703,772 of record NZ_CP117782.1, read on the forward strand.
CGACAGGCTCATCGCCGCTGCGCGGGCTCCCCGGCGATACGGCGAAGTGCGTGCGATAGTGGGCCGCGATTTCCAGATGAGGATCGAGCCCCGCGTCCATTTCCACGAGCGCATCGCGCGCGCGCCAGGCGTCGAGCGCATCTCGCAGCGAGTGAGGGGGAGACCAATGACGGATCGGCATGTGTCCACCGGCGCATCAACGCGACGCGGCTTCCGTCTGGTTGTCGACCACGAACACGAGGGTCCGGCCGTCGACCGCGCCGCGGGACCGATGCCGGACGCCGTCGGGAATCGAGAATGCCGCGCCCGGGTGGCAGTCGAATGTCTGGTCGTCGAAGATGATCGTGAAGCGCCCCTCGAGGACATAACCCTGATGCCCGACCAGACACCAGTGCTGTTCGTCGAACCCGGGCGGCAGTTCGAGCAGGCGCAGGCGCTTGCCGTTGGAATAGAAGATCTTGACCCGCCCATCGGCGCCGGGCTTGGTCCAGCGCTCCCAGGGCGCCTGCTCGGCATCGAAGGTGACGGGATCGTAGGCAATGTTGGACATCGTGGCGTTCCGTTAGTGAGAGAAAAGGACTGCTGATTAGACAGGGACGGCTACGCGCCTGGACGACGCGGCGCCCAGGTGGTGTTCGAAGAAACTGCTGAAGATCGACAGGCCGTTCTCCGTGGAGATGCTTTCCGGATGAAACTGCACGCCCTCGACCGGCAAATGCCGATGACGCACCCCCATCACCTGCTGGTCGTCCAACGCGTGCGCCGTGACGATCAACGCGTCCGGCACGCTGTCGCGCGCGATCACGAGCGAGTGGTAGCGTGTGGCGGCAAACGGCTTGCCCGAGGTCTTTCGGAACACGCCGATCCCGTCGTTGGCGATCACGCTCGTCTTGCCATGCATGCAGATGGGCGCGCGCACGACTTGCCCGCCATAGGCCATCCCGATGGCCTGATGCCCGAGGCAGACCCCCAGCACCGGCGCGCGCCGCTCCAGCGCGCGGATCATGTCCGGATAGCGCGCCTCCTCGGGACGCCCGGGCCCCGGCCCCAGCACCACGGCATCCGGCGGATCGGCGAGCATCGCGTCGATCCCCGGATCGTCGTAGCGCAGAACACGGGTATCCAGTCCGATCGATCGGAGATAGATATCAATGACAAATACGAAGCTGTCGTACGCATCCACGAGCACAACCTTCATGCGAGCAACTCCTGTCCAGTGACGGTGCGATAGAGCATGCGCAACTTGGCCAGCGTTTCCTGCCATTCGCGTTCCGGATGCGAGTCGTACACCACGCCCGCGCTGGCGCGCAGCCGATATTCGCCTTCGATCCGGCATGCCATCCGAATGCAGAGCGCCAGGTTCATCTCGCCGCGAAAATCGATCAGCCCGATCGCGCCGGCGTATTGGCCGCGCGGCGAGGCCTCCAGGTTCTCGATGATTTCCATCGCGCGGATTTTCGGCGCGCCGACCATCGTGCCCGCGGGAAACGTGGCGCGCAGCACGTCGATCGCATCGCACTCGGGACGCAGATCGCCGGATACGGTCGAGACGAGGTGATACAGCGAGGGAAATTCCTCCAGGGCCATCAAGCTCGGCACCTCGAGCGAGCCCGGCTTGCAGATGCGCCCGATATCGTTGCGGCACAGATCGACCAGCATCACGTGCTCGGCGTTCTCCTTCACGGACGCGCTCAGTTCGTTCCTCAGCGCCTGCGGATCCATCCCGGCCGATTTCGCCAGGGTGCCCGCGATCGGCCGCATCGACAGCCGGCGGCCCGCGAGCCGCACGTAGTTCTCGGGGCTCGCGCCGACCAGCGTCATGTCGTCGGCCTGATGCAGGAACATGTACGGCGAGGGATTCTGCATCCGGAGCTTCGCGTAGAGCGACAACGGGTCCATCGCGGATCCGATGCGGATTTCATGCCCCAGTTGAACCTGGTAGATGTCCCCCGCATGGATATGCTCCAGCGCGGTCCACGACGCATCGAGATAGCGCCCCTTGGTGGTCGACCATCGAATCTCTCCGACCTCCGGCGAAACCGGCAGGAACGGCGACGGCGCGTCGAACAGTCCCAGCAGGGCCGGGAGGTCCGGCGCATCGAAGCCCGGCGCGTGGTTCACGTACAGGGTCGCGCCATCCGTCCCGAAGAGGATCATGTGCTGGTAGAGATCCAGGCGGATCAGCGTCGATTCGTCACGCGGCAGGCGGCGAGGCAGGCGCTCGACGAGCGCGGCCGCGTCGTAGCCGATCCTTGCCACGAAGCCGGCGACGAAGGGCTCCCCGGCGTTCTCCATCCGGTAGCTCGAGAACAGCAAGGTGCGAAGCATGCGCCACAGCAGATCCGTGGAAGCCAGCGCCGCACGCCCGGCGGCATCGAACCGGGGCATGCCCGGCACCGCCTCGACCGTGCGAATCAGGTGCTGGCGCACGGCGTCGGCGGCGTCGATGCGCACCTCGTCGGCCGTCATGCAAATCGAGCCCAGCTTGTTGACGGCGACGAACGACTGCTGGCAATCGGCCGCCGGCCCGCGCACCGATTCGGCGAGAAATGCGTGTTGCGCTCCGAATCGTTCGACAGCCAGGCGATACACGCTGAACGGATCGACGCCGGGTTTGATGCCGATTGGGAAAACTTCTGTCTGGATGGTGTGCATCACAAATAGATTCGCTGGTTGGTCACAACACGCTTAATCGTTTCCAAATAATCAGCCTTGAAAAAGAATCGCACCAGATACACGGAACCACGCTTTAACACTCGCACCTGACGCAAGTTGTATTCTGTGCTCCCCTCATATCGGGCTATCTGTACCGGGTTACGCGAGACATCTCGCAACAATTCAATTACAAAAAAACACACCCGAACAGCATGGAACCGATTTACTCACCAGCCATATAGAAAAAAGGTACAGGGTCGAATGCGAGCAGATTCATATGGATACCAACCTCTTTATGTCAAGTTGGCGAAGCGAATCGAATATGCGATTCAAGTGGGCGCCTACTCGCCGGGGGATCGTTTGCCGTCGTTGAGGAAATGCGCACAAGATCATTCCGTCTCGCTGTCGACGGTTCTGGAGGCCTATCGGAGTCTCGAGGACGCGCGACTGATCGAATGCCGCCCCAAGGCCGGGCATTTCGTGTCCGTTCCGCTGCATCGGGCCTCGGAGACCGAGGTCGGCGCCTTGCCCGCGTGGTCGGCGGCGGTGGAAGTCGCGACCTTGATCGAGACGATGATGCGCTCCACGACCGTCCCCCATCTGGTTTCGTTTGGATCGGGGTACCCCGCGTGCGACCTGATGCAGGCCGAGATGAGGCGCGCCATGCTGCATGCCGTGCAACGCGGCGGCAGGGCGCCGGGATACGATCCGACGACGCCCGGGGAGGATGCGCTGCGCAAGGCCATCGCGCGACGAACCTTGACGATGGGATGCGCGCTCGATCCCCGCGAGATCATCCTGACGACCGGCGCAACCGAATCGGTCAGCTTGTGCCTGATGGCCGTGACCCGGCCCGGAGACACGGTGGCGGTGGAGTCGCCCACCTCGTTCGGCTTCCTGCGAACCCTGGGCGTGCTGGGGCTCAGCGTCCTGGAGATCCCCTCTCATCCCACGCACGGGCTGTCCGTCGATGCGCTGGCGCTCGCGTTGCGCACCAACCGCGTGAGCGCCGTGCTGGCGACGCCGACGCTGGCGAATCCGACGGGTACGTGCATGCCGCTCGCGGAACGCGAACGCCTGGTGCAGTTGCTGGCGCGGGATGAGATTCCGTTGATCGAAGACGTGATCTACAACGACCTGGTCCACGACGACGTGTACCGCCGAGCGGTGAAGTCGTATGACAAGACGGGAACCGTGCTGCTGTGCGGCTCCTATTCGAAAACGATCTCGCCCGGATTGCGGGTGGGCTGGCTGTCCGCCGGTGCGTTCGCCACGCGCATCCGCACGCTGAAATCCGCGATATCGGGCAGCAATTGCCTGATCAACGAGCTGGCGCTCGCCGAACTGCTCGCGGAGTCCCACTACAATCGGCGGCTCCGCGCGCTGCATCAGGCGTATTGCAAGAGCCGCGTCGAAGCCCGGCGCATCATCGCGCGCGCCTTTCCAAAGGGGACGCGCGTGAATGATCCGATCGGAGGATCAATACTGTGGGTCGAATTGCCGGGGGAATTGGATTCGCTCGCGCTTTTCAAGGCGTGCCTTCAGGAGCAAATCCTGATCGCCCCGGGCACGATGTTCAGCGTCTCCGATTCATATCGACACTGCTTTCGGATCAGTGTGCCGCGGCTGTGGGAAAACGTGCATGGCCGGGCATTGGCGCGAATCGGAGAAATCAGCTTCGATTTATTGACTCGGGGAATTCCGTGAATTTCGTGAATTCCGGGATTCCCGATTTATTCGATCGTCCGCGTTTCCATTACCCATTCGCTTAAAATCGCAACACGCATCAGTCAATCCCGGAGAATCCGCGGATTTAACGCGCGGCCGAACGGTTCCAATGCGCGCATTCCGTCACGAGCGAACGGCTTTCGATAAACGGCTTTCGATATATCGCGCGGTTGTCCCGCGAGACAGGTATCGGGCAAGGCGGCCCGTGGGAGGCGGCCATCGATGCCGCCGAACCGAAGCGCCCGCGCGGCACCAGGCCCGGCGCCGCCACCGTCGGGCCGCCGCCCGCTCACCCCCGCCCCTTCCACGGCACGAGCCGGCGCTCGACCGCCCGCATCAGCAGGTCGAACGCCCACGCGATCACGCCGATGATGATGATCCCCATCACGACGACGTCGGTGCGCAGGAAGCTCGACGCATTGAGCACCATCTGTCCGAGCCCGGCCGTGGCCGCGACCATTTCCGCGGCGACCAGCGTGGTCCAGCCGAAGCCGATCGCGATCCGCAGGCCGGTGAGGATTTCCGGCTGCGCGGCGGGCAGCACCACGTGACGGACCACCTGCGCGAAGCTGCCGCCCAGCGAATACGCGGCATTGATCTGTTCGAGCGTCGCGCTCTTCACGCCGGCGCGCGCGGCCATCGCGATCGGCGCGAAGCAGGCGAGGAAGATCACGACCAGCTTGGCGGTCTCGTCGATGCCGAACCAGATCACCACGAGCGGCAGATACGCGAGCGGCGGCAAGGGCCGGTAGAACTCGAGCGGCGGATCGAGCAGCCCGCGCGCGATGCGGCTCACGCCCATCAGGATCCCGGTCGGCACGCCGACCACCACCGCCAGCGCGAACGCGCCGAACACGCGCAGCGCGCTCCAGCCCAGGTGCTGCGCGAGCGGCAGGCCGCCCTGGATCCGCCCATGCCACGCATCGACGAACGCGCGCCACACCGCGTCCGGCGGCGGCAGGAACAGCGGCGGCAGCCATTGCCAGCGCGTCGCGGCCCACCACAGCACGGCCAGCCCCGCCACCGATGCGACGCTGAGCCCGGCCGTGGCGCCCTCGCCCGGCACCCGATAGCGTCGTTGCCGCCCGCGCCGCGCGTCCGCCCGGCCGCGCGCGTCCCGCCTCTCTTCCGCGAACCGCGGGTGCTCCACGACCGCATCCCGTCCGCTCATGCCGCCGCCTCCATCGGTTCGCGCCGGTGCAGGCGCTCGATCAGCCGCTCGCGCCATTCAATGAATTCCGCCGACGACTTCACCGCGCGCGCATCGCGCGTCTCCACGTAACGACGCGCGAACGGCAGGTCATAGGTTTCCGCGATCCGTCCCGGCCCCGGCGTCATCACCACCAGCCGCGTCGCGAGAAACAGCGCCTCCTCGACGCCGTGCGTGATGAAGAACACCGTGTTGCGGGTCCGCGCCCACAGGTCGAGCACCAGCTCCTGCATCGCCTCGCGCGTCATCGCGTCGAGCGCCCCCATCGGCTCGTCCATCAGCAGCACGCCCGGATCGCCCGCCAGCGCGCGGGCGATCCCCACCCGCTGCTGCATCCCGCCCGACAGCTCGTAGACGCGCGCATGCGCATGTCGTTCGAGCCCGACGAGCGCAAGCATGCGGCGCGCCCGCGCCTCCCGCTCGGCTTTCGGCACCTGCCGAAAACGCAGGCCGAGCGCGACGTTGCCCAGCACGTCGAGCCACGGCAGCAGCGCATATTTCTGGAACACGACGCCGCGCTCCGCGCCCGGCCCCGTGACGGGCGCGCCATCGATCAGCACGTCGCCCTCGGTCGGCGCGACGAAGCCCGCGATGCAGTTGAGCAGGGTCGTCTTGCCGCACCCCGACGCCCCCAGCGCCACCACGAACTCGCCCGCCTCGATGCGCAGATCAACCCCGGCCAGCGCCTGCGTGCCGGCCTGGCCGCGCGCGCCCGGATACGCGACGGACAGTCGCCGAATCTCCAGCCTGCTCATGTTGACCTCCCCCGCGCTCAGCGCGCGGCCGCCTTCTGGACGAACCGCGGGTCGACGCCCGCCGAATAATCGGGCAGCACGGCCTGGATCGTGCCCTGCGCCTTGAGGAACGCCGCCGTCGCCGCGAGCGACTTCGCCGCGCCCGACTGCGCGCCGCCGCCCAGCCAGACGTTCGAGGCCTGCTCGGCCGGCGTCGGGAAGGCGTACAGCGCGAGGCTCGCCGGCACGTCGGGCAGGTTCGCCCCCGACACTTTCGCGACCGCCGCCGCCTGCGCCGAGCCGACGCCCCAGGCCGCCGGCCGCGCGCGGTAGTCCGCGTCGGCCGCCGCCAGCACCTTGACGAAGCGCGCGACGAACTCGGGATTGTCGCGCGCGAACGCGCGGCTCACCACGAAGCCGTCGAAGGTCGCCTTGCCGGTCTGTTTCGCGATCTGCCCCGACGTGGTCAGCACCCGCCCGCTCTGCTTCACCTTCGCGAGCACCGGGTCCCAGATGTAGGTCGCGTCGATGTCGCCGCGCGCCCACGCCGCCGCGACCTCGGGGGGGCGCAGGTTCACGATCTTCACGTCGTTCGGGTTCACGCCCGCGTTTTGCAGCGCGACCAGCGTGTGGAAATGCGAAGTCGACACGTAGGGCACGCCGATCTTGCGGCCCTTCAGGCCCGCGATGCTCGTCACGCCCGAGCCGTCGCGCGCGACCAGCGCCTCGGCGTCGTTGATGTTGTCGAGGATCCAGAACAGCGAGATGTCGAGCCCCTGCGACAAGCCGGCCGCGATCGGGCTCGATCCCGCCTCGCCCAGCTGCACCGAGCCCGACGCGAGCGCGCGGATCACGTCCGCGCCGCTGTCGAGCTTGCGGAACGTGACCTTGTAGCCGGTCGCCTTCTCGACTTCACCGCTCGCCTGCGCATAGCGCCACGGCACCACCATGTCCTGGTACGCGATCACCACTTCGCGCGGCCCGGCGTGCGCGGCCGGCGCGGCCACGGCGGATGCGACGACCGTCAGCGCGGCCGCCGCGAGGCGAATCAATCGGGAACGCTGCATGGTACTTCTCTCCTGTCGGTGCGGCAAAAAGGCTTCCGACTATAGGAGGTTTGAAACCGCGGGGTTCCAATTAATCCTGCGATGCTATTGATGCCGTTGGCGCTTTGCTTTCCCTGTTCGATTGGATGCGCCGCGCGATCGGGCCGGCAAAGCCGCGCCGCAGCGACGCTCACGCGTGCGCGAACGCCGCCGCGAGCGCGTCGACCACCACCCGCACGCGCGCCGCGCGCGCCAGGTCGCGATGCAGGACCAGCCACGCCTCGTAGTCGGCCGCCCGGCGCGCCTCCGGCCAGACCCGCACGAGCGCCGGATCGCGGCGCGCGAGATAGACGGGCAGTTCGCCGAGCGCCAGCCCCGCGCGCACGAAAGTCGCGAGCATCAGGCTCGAATCCAGTTCGGCCGCCACCCGGGCGTGCGCGATCGACTCGCCCACGAGCGTGCCGTCCTGCCGCTCGGTCACGCCCGCCTGGTACAGCGCGATGTCGTGGCCCGCGAGCCCGTCGCCCGCGCGCGGCGCGCCGCGCGCGTCGAGGTAGCCGCGCGTCGCGTACAGCCCGACCTCCCACTGCGCGAGCCGGCGCACGATCAGTTCGCCCTGGGCCGGACGCACGGTGCGGATCGCGATGTCGGCCTCGCGGCGCGACAGGTCGAGAAGCCGCCGGGTCGTCGTCAGGATCACGCGCACGTCCGGGTGGGCCTCGCGCAGCGACGCGATCGCCGGCGTCACGAAATCGACCGCGAGCGCATCGGTGGTGGTGACCCGCACCTCGCCCGCGATCCGTTCGTCGAGTTGCTCCGCGCGCCGCTCGAACGACAGCGCGAGGCGCTCCATCGCCGCGCCCGCGTCGCGCGCCTGCCGGCCCGCGTCGGTCAGCGCCTCGCCGCCGCGCGTGCGCAGGAACAGGGTCGCGCCGAGCCGCGCCTCGAGCGCGGCCAGGCGGCGCCCGACCGTCGTCTGGTCGATCCCGAGCGTGCGTCCCGCGCCCGACAGCGAACCCGCGCGGCAGATCGCGAGAAAGATCCGCAGGTCGTCCCAGTTCCCGTTCGTCATCGCTTTCGTTTCTCGTCGTTCAGGCGTTTTTGCATGTGCCTCGTGCATTTCCATGCATTTTCACACGAGCACGACGCGCCTACGATGCGAGACCTTTTCACTCCGCCCTGCTCCCGCCATGCTCCATCCCTCCCTGATCCTGGTCGTCGCCGTGCTGAGCGTGTTCGGCCTGCTCGCCTCCGACGTCTACCTGCCGGCCATGCCCGCGATGGCCGTCGCGTTCGGCGTCGCCGACTGGCGGATGCCGCAGACCGTGTCCGTCTACCTGCTCGCGCTCGCGATCGCGCAACTCGGCTACGGGCCGCTGGCCGACCGCTGGGGCCGCAAGCCCGTGCTGATCGCCGGCATCCTGCTGTACATCGCCGGCTCGCTCGGCTGCGCGAGCGCCGCCGGCTTCATGCCGTTTCTCGCCTGGCGCGCGCTCGAAGCGCTCGGCGCGGCGGCCGGGCTCGTACTCGGCCGCACCATCATCGCGGACACCTGCGACACGCAGGCGGCCGCCCGCGTGTACGGCATCGTGTATCCGCTCGTATCCCTGTCGCCGGCGCTCGCGCCCGCGCTCGGCGCGCATCTCGCGCAGCGGTTCGGCTGGCGGGCCGACTTCGTCTTCGTCGCCGCGTTCGGTGCGCTCGCGCTGCTGCTCACGCTCGTTTATCTGCCGGAAACCCGTCGCGACGCATCGGGCGTCGATACGTCGGGCGTCGATACGCAGGGCGTCGACACGCCCCGCGCGCGCGCCGGCTTCGTCGCAGTGCTCACCGACCGCGACTTCATCCGCTACACGCTGGTCGTGTGCGCGATCTACGCCGCATGGTTCATCTACCTCACCCAGTCGCCGTTCCTGTTCGTACGGCTCGGCGTCGCGCCGACCACCGCCGGCTGGCTGTACCTGCCGCTCACGGGCGGCATCATCGCCGCCAACCTCGCCGCGAAGCGGCTGCTCGGCCGCCTGCCCTACGACGCGATCGTCGCGCTCGGCCTCGCGAGCTTCGCGCTCGGCGGCGCGGCGTTCGTCGTCTGCGCCGCGCTCGGGGTCGCGCAGGTCGCCGCGCTGGTGCTGCCGATGCTGCTCGTCAGCGTGGCGAACGGGTCGTCGCTGTCGCTCGCGGTGCCGGCCGCGATCGGCGCCCGGCACGGGCGGCCCGCGATCGCGTCGGGCCTCGTCGGCTGCTGCCAGATCGGCGGCGCATCGCTCGCCGCGTTCGGCGTGAGCGCGGGATTCGGGACGGGTCAGGGGGTGCTGGCGATGGCGATCGCCGTGTGTGCCGGGGTCGCGGGCGCAGCGGCGCTGTTCGGCGCGCGGCCATGCAAAAAGCCCGCATCGCTGCGGGCCTTTCTCGGTGCGGCGCAACGGAAACGCTGCGCGCGGCTTACACCACGCCGGCGCCGTGCGCCTGCAGATCCGCGTGATAGCTCGAACGCACCATCGCACCGACCGCCGCGTGCGTGAAGCCCATCTTGTACGCCTCTTCCTCGTACATCTTGAAGGTGTCCGGGTGCACGTACTCGCGCACCGGCAGGTGATGCTCGGACGGCTGCAGGTACTGGCCGATCGTCAGCATGTCGACGTCGTGCTCGCGCAGGTCGCGCATCACCTGGAGGATTTCCTCCGGCGTCTCGCCGAGACCGACCATCAGCCCCGACTTGGTCGCGACGTCCGGGTGCAGCGCCTTGAAATCCTTGAGCAGCTTGAGCGAGTGCGCGTAGTCCGAACCGGGGCGCGCTTCCTTGTAAAGGCGCGGCACCGTTTCGAGATTGTGGTTCATCACGTCGGGCGGCGCGGCGTTGAGGATCTGCAGCGCGCGATCGAGACGGCCGCGGAAATCCGGCGTGAGGATCTCGATTCGGGTCTCGGGCGAGTGCTCGCGCACCTGCCGGATGCACTCGACGAAATGGCCCGCGCCGCCGTCGCGCAGGTCGTCGCGGTCGACGCTCGTGATCACCACGTACTTGAGCCTGAGCGCGCCGATCGTGCGCGCGAGGTTCTTCGGCTCCTCGACGTCGAGCGGATCGGGGCGGCCGTGGCCGACGTCGCAGAACGGGCAGCGGCGCGTGCACTTGTCGCCCATGATCATGAAGGTCGCCGTCCCCTTGCCGAAGCACTCGCCGATGTTCGGGCAGCTCGCTTCCTCGCACACCGTATGCAGGTTGTGCTCGCGCAGGATCGTCTTGATCTCGTTGAAGCGCGAACTGCCGGTGGCCGCCTTCACGCGGATCCACTCCGGCTTCTTCAGCTTCTCGATCGGGATGATCTTGATCGGGATGCGCGCCGTCTTCGCCTGCGCCTTCTGCTTGGCGGTCGGATCGTAGGCGGCGGCCGGATCGGCCGATGCGGAGGTAGCGATAAGGTCAGTCATTCGATTGTTCCAGTGCCTGCGGCAATACGGCGGCCGCGGTTGCGCCGTCGAGGTTGGCGATCAGACGGGCCACCAGCGTGCGGGCGACCTCGTCCCAGCCGGCCGTCGCGCCCACGCTCGCCATGTCGACCGTTTCGAGCCCCGCGTAACCACAGGGGTTGATCGCGAGGAACGGCCGGAGGTCCATCTTCACGTTGAGGCTCAGGCCGTGATAGCTGCAGCCGTTGCGGATCTTGAGGCCCAGCGCCGCGATCTTGGCGCCCTCGTGAGGGCCGGATGCCACATAGATCCCGGGCGCGCCCGCCTTGCGAACCGACGCGAGATTATACGCCGCGAGGGTTTCCAGCACGGCATCCTCGATCCGGGTGACGAGCGTGCGCACCATCAGCTTGCGCCGCCGCAAGTCGAGCAGCAGGTAGACGACGATCTGGCCGGGGCCGTGATAGGTGATCTGCCCCCCCCGGTCGACCTTGACGAGCGGCACGCCGCTGTCGGCCACCAGCAGGTGGGCGGGGTCGCCCGCCTGGCCGAGCGTGTAGACGGGCGGATGCTCGACCACCCAGATTTCGTCGCCGCTGTCCGCCGTGCGCGCCTCGGTGAACGCGCGCATCGCATCGAAACTGACCGGGTAGGGCTCGACGCCGAGCCAGCGGACCGTGACGGGCGGCGGGGCGGAAACGGAGGGAGGGGGAACGACCGGCGAGGCAGACATGGGCGATAGTTTACCGAAATCCCACCCGCGCCGCCGGCCTATGAAGGGGACGAATCACCGGCCGCCGCGGCGGCCGATGGAGTCAGACCGTGCGCCAGTCGTCGCCGAACCAGCCGGCGACGCGCGCGAGCGCGCGCTTCACGCCCGACACGGCCGCCTGCCGCACCGGCAGCGCCACCGAGAACGCGACGCAGGCGCTTGCCCGGCCGTCGCTGCTGAGCCACAGGCGCTCGCCGCGGCGCAGCTTCAGGCCCTCGCCCGCCACCAGGAAGTAATCGTCGACATCGTCGCTGCGCGTGGCCCACACCACCCCGCCCTGCACGCTCAGCCGGGTGCTGCGCGCGACCCGCAGCGGAATCGTCTCGCCGGCCTGGATTTCGAAGGTAATGCTTGAGGAAATCTCTCTCATGACAGTCTCCGACAAATCTGCTTCAATGGCTCCAATCGTATATGGATCAACGACTTGCACCAAACGATCTATTTTCACCGCCTTGTGAGAAAAATTAGCAAATGGACTTACGCCAGCTGCCTGCGCTGAATGCGCTCCGGGTATTCGAGGCGGCCGCGCGCCACGGCAGTTTCTCGCGCGCGGCGGACGAGCTGTTCGTCACGCACGGCGCGGTGAGCCATCAGGTGCGCGCGCTGGAGTCGGACCTGGGCACGCCGCTGTTCCTGCGTCACGGCAGGCGCCTGCAGCTGACCGAGGCGGGCAGCCGCTATGCGCAGCAGGTGCGCACCGCGCTGATCATGCTCGCCGACGCGACCCGCGACGTGCGCGCGAGCGATCGCGAGCGGCGCCTCGTGGTGTCGATGCTGTCGTCGTTCGCCGCGCGCTGGCTGACGCCGCGGATCGGCCCCTTCATTGAACGGCATCCGGAAATCGATCTCGAATTGCAGTCGACCAACGTGCTCACCGATTTCTCGCGCGACGACGTCGACGCGGTGATCCGCTTCGGCACCGGCGACTATCCGGGGCTGTACGTGGAGCCCTTGCTCGAGGAGGCGTTTTTCCCGGTCTGCGCGCCGACCCTGAACGGCGGCGTGCTGCCGCGCACGCCCGCGGACCTGCCGCGCTACGCGCTGCTGCGCTCGAACGACGAGCTGTGGCGGCCGTGGTTCGACGCGGCGGGCCTCGATACGCTGACCGAACCGCGCCGCGGCGTGCTGTACCAGGATTCATCGAACCTGCTGCAGGCGGCGATCGACGGCCAGGGCATCGCGCTCGTGCGGCGCTCGCTGGCGATCCACGAGCTGGCGCTCGGACGGATCGTGCGCTTGTTCGATATCGATGGGCCGAGCCCGTGGCACTACTTCCTCGTGTGCCCGGAGCCGATGCTGCGCACCGCGCGGGTACAGGCGTTCCGGCGTTGGCTGCTGGAGGAGATCGCGCGCTTCAAGCTGGAGTGCGCGGGACTGGAGGCGCGGCGCGCGGCGGACGCCGCCGCGCGCCGGCAGGTATGACGCGCAGGATCAGAGCACGACCTTGACCATCGGATGGCCGGTGAGCGCGCGATAGATGGTGTCGAGCTGCGCCTGGCTCGTGGCCCGCACGGTGATCGTGAGGCCCGTGTAGTTGCCGCCGCTCGACACGCGCTCCTCGATCTTCTCGAGGTCGATTTCGTTGTCGTGCACGCTCACGACCTTGAAGATCGTGTCCTTGAACTCGGGATGCGCCTTGCCCATGATCTTGATCGGGAAGTCGCACGGGAACTCCAGCAGCGAGTCCTTGCGCGCCTCGATCGCGCCGGTCATTTCGACGGTCTTGGTGGGTTCGGTCATGGTGATACTCCGGCAAAAAGGTCAGACAGGTTCCAGCTCGCGCGTCTTCGCGCGCTGATAGGCCTCGTACAGCGCCGCGTAGACGGGCCCGGGCGTGCCGCCCTGCACGGGCAGATCGTCGAGCAGCGTCACGGGCAGGATTTCCTTGGTGGCCGACGTGATCATGATCTCGTCGGCCGCGCGCAGCTCGGCCTCGTTGATGTCGCGCGAGACGAACGGGATGCCGCATGCGTTCGCGAGCTCCTCGACGAGCGCGTAGCGGATCCCTTCGAGGATCTTGTTGCTGCGCGGCGGCGCGAGCAGCTCGCCGTTCTTCACGATCCAGACGTTGGCCGACGAGCATTCGGTGACGTGGCCGTCGCGCAGCTGGATCGTCTCGAACGCATCGTGCTCGACCGCATGCTGGGCCATCAGCACATTGCCGAGCAGCGACGTCGACTTGATGTCGCAATGGAGCCAGCGGCGATCCTCGGCGGTCACGCAGCGCACGCCGCGCGCGCGCACCTCGGCGCTCGGCAGGCTCAGCGGGCTGACCATCATGAACACGGTGGGCACGGCGCCCGCCGGAAACGCGTGGCCGCGCTTCGCGACGCCGCGCGTCACCTGGATGTAGACGAGCGCATGGCGGCCCTCGCCGAGCGCGGCGGCGTTCGCTTCGAGCGACGCGTCGATGAGCGCGCGCCAGCCGGCCTCGTCGTGCGGATTCTCGATGCCGATCTTCTTGAGGCTGCGTTCAAGGCGCGCGAGATGCTGCGCGATCCGGAACGGCGCGCGGCCGCCTTCATGCGCGTAGGCCGGCACGACCTCGTAGATGCCGTCGCCGAAGATGAAGCCGCGGTCGAGGACCGGAATGCGCGCCTCGGACAGCGGCACGCGTTGCACGTGAGACGACACGCTCAGGTAAACGACCGGATCGAAATCAGCTTGGCTCATGACGGTTGGGCTCGAGAAGGGATCGGAAGGAAGACTCCGCGTAGCTTACTTCTTTTTGCTGAACATCAGCAGGATCGAATCCCAGATCCGGCCGAGGAGGCCGGCTTCCGGCACGGCTTCGAGCGCGACGATCGGGAATTGCGCGAGCGTCTTGCCGTCGGCGACGAGCTTGACCGTCCCGACCTGCTGGCCTTGCGCGAGCGGCGCGATCAGCGGGGCGTTGAGATCGACTTCCGGCTTGACCTTGTCGCCCATGCCCTTCGGCACGGTGATCGACTGGTCCTTCAGCACGCCGACCTGGACCGTGTTGCTCTTGCCCTTGTAGATGCGCGGGGTTTCGATCGCCTGGCCGGCCTTGTAGAGGCGCACGGCGTCGAACGCGCTGTAGCCGTAGTTCAGCATCTTCATGCTGTCCTGGACGCGGTCGCTTTCCTTGACCTCGCCCATCATCACCGTGACGAGGCGGCGGTTGCCTTCCGACGCGCCCGGCAGCGGCCGCTTCGCGGACGCGATCAGGCAGAAGCCGGCTGCCTGGGTGTGGCCGGTCTTGAGGCCGTCGACGGTCGGATCGATCCAGAGCAGGCGATTGCGGTTCGGCTGCTTGATCTTGTTGTACGTGAATTCCTTGACCGAGAAGATGTTGTAGTAGTCGGGGAAATCGCGGATCAGATGGGTCGAGAGCGTCGCGAGGTCGTTGGCCGTCGTGTAGTGCTGCGGATCGGGCATGCCGTTCACGTCGGCGAAGCGGGTGCTCTTCATGCCGAGGCGCTGGGCTTCGGTGTTCATCATGTTGATGAACTGGGCTTCGCTGCCGCCGACCAGCTCGGCGAGCGCGATGGCCGCGTCGTTGCCGGACTGGATGATCATCCCGTAGACGAGGTCGTGCACCGAGACCGGCTTGTTGGCTTCGATGAACATGCGCGATTCGTCGCGGCCGACGCGGCGGACCGCCTCGCTCGGCGTGACGATCTGCTCCATCGAGATCTTCTTCGCGTCGAGGGCCTCGAACACCAGATAGGCGGTCATGAGCTTCGTGAGCGAGGCCGGCTCGATGCGCTCGTCGGCGTTGCCGGAGGCGAGGATCTGATTGCTGGACGCATCGACGAGGACCCACGAGCGCGCGTTGACGCCGGGCGGGGGCACGGCGCCGGGCATGAAGGTCGCGGGCGCGCCGGTCGGCTCGGCAGCGGCGGGCGCGGCGGGCGCCTTGGCCTTGGCGGCGGGCTTGGCTTCGGCGACGGCGATCGTCGACACGAGCGCGGCGGGCAGCGCGATGCCGAGGGCGACATTGCGGGCGGCGAGCGCGAGGGTGGTGGTGGAGGCGAGGGACGTGAGGCCGAAGGAAGACAAACGCATGGTCGATTCAGGCAGAAAGTGCAGCGCACGGGGTGCGCGGTTGAGAGCCGGGCGGCGGGCGTTTCGGCGTTCGCGGGAGGCGGAGCGGGCGAAACGCGCCGGTTGGACAGATCGCGGGACGATCGGTTCGCGGGCTGGGCGCACGGGAGGCGCGCGGGCCGCGGACCGGGCGGCGGATCCGGCCGGACCAGCCGGGCGGCGCTTGGAACCTGGGCATTATACGTGGGGTTGCGAGGCGAACCCGGGCGTGCGGCGGCGCCGGCAAGCAGGCCGATACGCGTCGCGACGCGTATCGGTCAACATCGGCCGAGATTATTGCGCATCGAAACGAAGGGGCCGAGGTTCGGCCCGGCCGATCCGGCTGCCGGGCGAAACGCCCGGCGCACATCGGCGCCGCGCCGCATTGGCTTCGCCTGGGCGGCCGGCGGTTCGCGTGCGGCGACCTGCGCGCGCCTCGCCGCTGCATCCTGTCGGGATTTCTTCCAGACAAGGAACGATTCGCGATGCTCAAATCCCCCACCGCCCACAACGCCGTCCAGATCGATCGGTACATGCCGGCGGATTTCCAGCCCAACGCCAACCGTTCCGACGGCAAGCATCCGGTCGACAACGCCAAGGTCGCGCAGCGCAATCCGCCCGCGGGCACGGCGCACATGCTTGATTCGCTGACGCGCTACCAGGGCCAGGCGCGCGTGCCCCAGGCGCTGCGCTGGACCGCGACGACCGCCTTGCTGGCCGCGAAACAGGCGACTCCCAGGAGAACCACCCCGGAAGTCCAGGCGTCGGTGCTCAACGGCACGGTGTACCTGGGAACCAATGCGGCCTCGGACGCGGACACCTTGCTCAAGGCGCAACTGCACAAGATCATCAACAACGAAGCGGACCGCACGCAGATCGTCAACGCAACCAGGACGAAAGCCGAAGAAACGTCCCAGCTCGTGACGAACTGCGTCGGCCACGGCGCGGCGGCCCATGCCGCCCATGCCCATGCCGACGGAGAACTCAACGGGCTGGCTGAAAAATATGGACGGACCGCCGACGAGAAAATCTCGCTCGCGGCGGATGTCACGGCGCTCCGCACCGACGCGGAGCAGTCCGGCCGGGCGCTTCACGATCTGTTCGCCAATCAGAACGGGTTCTCCAACCAGAACCTGGACACCCACATGGGGCAGCTTGAAACGTTGAAATGGCAGCCCCACGACGAAGCCGCCACCCACCACCTCCTCACCCAGATTCGCGCGCCCGCCGCCGATACCGCAGCACTGACAAACGGCCTGGCGCAATTCCGCACGGCTGCGGCGACGCAACGCAGCCAGATAGAGAATCTCGCGGAAAAATATACGGCGCCCGGCGCGGACCGGACGGCGCTCGTGGCGACGTTGACCAAGGAACTCCGGGACGTGACGGGGGCCAAGCTTCGGGAAGACGCCCATGCCGTCCAACTGCCCAAGCTGCAGGAAAACGCGCGCATCAGCCAGCAGGAGGAGCGCCACCTGAATAAACTGCTCGCCTTCGTCAACGAACCCGATAAATTCAAGGCGCATCTCGACCGCGCGGAAGCCGAGATCAACGCGTCCACGTCCTCCGGCGCGTCGACCGATCCGTCGCACGGCCTGAACCTGAGCGCGGTCCAGCGCAATCGCGTCAAGCATCTGCTGACGCAGTTGCGGGACGCCCTGCGCAGCAGCGAGGCTGACGGCAAGATCATGATGGCGCCGGGACGGGCGACCGATTCCACGCGCATCATGCAGCACGCCGAACAGCGCATCATCGAGCACGTCCAGCGCAATCAGCCCGCGCTGGAAACGGAGGCCAGGCGGCAGTTCCACGAGCTCGAGGAGCCCGACGCCACCGCGCCGCCCCTCACGCCCGAGCAGCGGAAAATGGCGTCGACGAAGCCCATCGATCTTTACGTGGCGGGCACCAAGCCGCCCTGCGACGTATGCGAAACCACCGAGGTCAACCGGGACACCGTCGCGACCGAAGCCGTCGCGGCAAACCCCGACCACACGCCCAAGTTCGTCGTCACCCGCTTCGAGGACCAGGATTACAAGGTTGGCCCGCTGTTTCCGGGGCAATATGCCAACAGCGACGACACGCGTCTTTCACAGAAACTGGTCGATCACTTCGGCGGCGACCTGACTCAGTCCGATCTGACCCGGACGGCGCGCAAACGGGCCGATTCCGTGCAGGACGACGCGCCCCCGGCCGGGTCCTGAGTCGCGCGCATCGGGGCGGCGGCGCGAGGCGGACCTAGCGCCACGCCGCCACGATGATCCGCTTCAGCACATGCAGCTTGCGGTGAAAGAAATGCTCCGCGCCGGGAATGACGACCACGGGCAATTCCTGCGGCCGCGCCCAGTCATAAACGGCCGAGATCGGCACCGTCTCGTCGACCTCGCCGTGAATGACGACGGTATCCTCGGGCACGTTCGCGACCTGCCACCGGCTGGCCGCCGTCCCGACGAACACCATGCGCTCGACGGCCTGCCCGGCCCCGCGCAGCCGCTCGGCGACATGCGACAGCACGAAGGTTCCGAACGAAAACCCGGCCAGCACGAGCGGCATCTGCGCATACGCGCCCTGCGCGCGCATGTGCGCGATCACGGCAAGCAGGTCGTCCGCTTCGCCGACGCCGTTGTCATGCGCTCCCTGCGTCGCCCCGACCCCGCGGAAATTCGATCGATAGACCACGTACCCGAGCTGCACGAGCGTGCGCGCCAGCGTCTGCGCGACCTTGTTGTCCATGGTCCCGCCGAACAACGGATGCGGATGCGCGACGAGCGCGATGCCGCGCGGCGCCTCGCCGTTTTCGCGCACGGCGTCGGGCAGGTCCACGGCGATCTCGATCTCGCCGACCGGGCCGGCAATCAGGGACTTCTGCGTATGTACGTTCATGCTGCTGTCTCGTTCACTTCACACTCCACCACTCGAAACCCGCGACCCGCGCTCAGATCCGGAGCCGCTCCACCACCTGACCGTCGCGCAGGTGCGACTCGACGATCTCGTCGATATCGTTCTTGTCGACATACGTGTACCACGTCCCTTCCGGATACACGACCATCACCGGCCCTTCCTCGCAACGGTCGAGACAACCCGCCTTGTTGATGCGCACCTTGCCGGCGCCGGCGAGCCCCAGCTCCTTCACGCGTTTCTTCGCGTATTCCTGCATCGTCTGCGCATCGCAGTTCGCGCAGCTCGGGCGTTCCGCGCCCGCCTCGCGCTGGTTCAGGCAGAAAAAGACGTGGTGTTGGTAGTAGGCATCCATGATGTGGGCGATCGGGCGCGACGTCGGCGCCGGTAGAGTGGGAATGGTTGGAATTCGGGAACGCCCGATTATAGCGAGCCGCTCGCCCGCCCGCTGACGCTAGCCGCGCCGCCCGAGCCAGCCGCGCTCGATCTGCGTCGCGAGCCACAGGAGCGCCGCATAGGGCCAGCTCCACGCGAGCCAGTGCGCGATCCCGTTGAAATGCACATAGCGGCCCTGCCGCCAGTCGGACAGCGTGTATTCGAAAAACGGATCCACCGGCAGCAGGTTCACCAGCGCCACCGCCGCCGCCAGCGCGAGCGTCGCGAGCCCGACCCGCGCCGGCCGCCCGAGCGGCAGCGCGAGCCACGCCACCGCGAGCGCCGACCCCATCCCCAGCCACGCGCCGGGCGCGGCCCATTCGAAGCGCAAGCCGCCGCGCGCCTGCAGATACGCCGCCGCCGCCTTCAAGCCCAGCGCCAGCGCCGCGTAGCCGGCCAGCAGCCGCACGCGCGGCGCGTCCGGACGCATCGCGAGCGACGCGAGCAGCAGCGCCCCGGCAAGTCCCAGTCCCGCCACCAGCGCATCCCAGCCCGACGCGCCGAGCCAGCCGTCGAGCCGCTCCGGCCAGCGCGCCACCTGCCAGGCGGGCGGCAGCCAATCGAGCAGCGCGCCGCGCATCGACGCATCCGTGCGCGCCCACAGCGCCGCCGGCCAGTCGCCGAGCCCGTACAGCCAGGGAGAGGGAAACAACACCGCGAACGGCCACAGCGCCGCGATGAACAAAGGCGTCGACGCCTCCGCGTCGAACCACGCGTCGCGCACCCGCCGCAGCAGGCCGCGCTCGATCAGCGCGCCCGCCGCCGGCGCGGCGAGCAGCGCCCCCGCGAGCGCGCCGCCCGCATTGGCCGCCAGGTCGAGGTTGGACGATACGCGCGCGGGCAAGTAGGTTTGCAGCGCCTCCATCGCCGCCGACAGCAGCACGCCGAGGAGGCCCGCCGCGAGCACGGCGCGCGCGCCGCGCCAGCGCGGATACAGCGACAGCACCGCGAGCGCGCCGAACGGCAGGTAACCGAGGATATTGGTGACGACGTCGAACGTCGTCACGTAGCGCGGCATCGGCGCGAGCACGTAGTCGAACGGCCCCACGCCGAGCGAGCGCCATCCGGAGAACGGCGACAGCGACGCATAGACGATCAGCGCCGCGTACACGGCGAGCGCCTGCCGCGCGAGCGTCGAACGGCGGCCCGCGCCGGGCTTCATCCGGACCGCGCAGCCGCCGCGCCCGTCACGGCGCGGCCGCGTAGGTCTGCACGCCGAGCCAGGCCACCAGCTGCGCGACCAGCTCGTCGCTCGCGGTCGCCAGCGCGCGCGCGCCGCCCGCCGCATCGGGCGTGCTCGACGGCGCGCGCGAGACGAACGTGCGCTGGCTCAGCACCTTGCCGTCGCGCGTCAGCGTCGCGCGCGCGGTCACCGCCGCATGGCTTTCCGAGCGGCCGTCGAACACCTGCTCGAATTCGTCGAGCTCGACCTTGAGCACCGGCGCGCGCACGCCGTCCGCGCCCTCCAGCACCGTGCCGCGCAGCGCCAGCGCGCCGCGCAGGCGCTGCGTCAGCAACTGCGCGGGCGGCGCGGTCCAACGGCTGTCGCGGTAGGACGCGAGGCGCTGCGCGTCCGCATACGCGAGCCGGTAGTTGAGCTTGTCCGAATCGAGCACGTCGGGCGCCGTCACGTCGAGCACCTTGAGCGCGGGCCCGCTGCCCGCCGACGCGGCCGGCGTCGCCGGGCCGAAGTCGTAGCGGATGTTGCTCAGCGCGGCCGGCGTACCGGCGCAGCCCGCGAGCGCGAGCGTCAGCGTCAGCGCCGCGAGCAGCGCGGCGCCCGGGCGAGCCGGACGGCGAGGAAAAGGTGACATGACGTGTTCCTGCATTTCAAAAGACAAGGTTCTGTTTCCCACCGCCGCTCACTGCCCGGCGGCCGCGCCCTGCGGCCAGGCGAAGCCCGCCTCGCCCGGCCCCGGCGCCGCGCCCGGCGCGCCGAACAGCAGGCTGCGCGGATTGCGCCCGACCTCGCCCGCGACGTCCTTCAGCGTGCGCGACGCGTCGCTCACGTTCGTCGCCAGCGTGTTGAAGCGCGGCAGCGTGTCGTAGTGGACCCGGGCGTTCAGGTCGGCCAGCGTCTGGTCCATCGTCGACAACGCCGCGCCCGCCTGCTCGGCGGCCTTGCCGGCGCGGTCGAGATTCGCCGCGAGCGGGCCGCCCGGCGCGACGAGCGCATTCGCCGACGCGAGCGTGCGGTTGACCTGCGTGACCGTCTCCGGCATCTGCGCGACCGCCGGCCCGAGCTGCCGGGTCAGGGTGGTCACGCCGTCCGCCGCCTGCTGCATGCTCGCCGCGGTCGCGCGCAGCTGCGCGCGCATGTCGTCGGAAAGCATCGCGTTGACGCTCTTCGCCGCCACTTCCATCTGCCGCAGCAGCTCGTCGCCGCGCTGCTGGATCTGGTCGAACAGGCTCGGGTGCATCGGGATCTGCGCGACCGACTTGGTCGAGGTCGGCAGCGGCGACACGTCGCCGCCCGTGTCGTCGAGCTGCACGAACGCGATGCCCGTCACGCCCTGGAAACCCAGGCTGCCGAAGGTCGAGCGCGTGATCGGCGCGTCCTTGTCGACCAGGATCCGGATCACGATCTCGCCCGGGTGCGCCCGATCGAAGTTGATCGACTGCACCTTGCCGACGTCGAGCCCGCGATAGCGCACCGCCGCGTCCGGGAACAACCCGGTGACATTGGTGCGCGCGACCAGGTCATAAGGGATCCGCACGGTGCGGTCGACGTTGAACCAGAACACCGCGCCCACGATCGCGGACAGCAACCCGATCGTGAACAGCCCGGCCCAGAACGCATGTGACTTGTTTTCCATTCGGGAATTCCTTCGTCGTCTACAACTCGACACTCGACAGCGCCGGCGCGAGCGCGGCCTTCGGCAGCTTCGCACGCCGCTCGGGCGGCAACGCCTGCAGCGCGCGCCGGCCGCGCAGGCCCAGAAAATACTCGTGGATGAACGGATGATCGACGTTCGCGACCGCCTCGACGGGCGCGGCCACCAGCACCTTGCGGTCCGCGATCACCGCGACCCGCGTCGACAGCGCGACCATCGTGTCGAGATCGTGCGTGACCATCACGACCGTGAGGCCCAGCGTGCGATGCAGCGTCGCGATCAGCTCGACGAATTCGTCCGACGCCTGCGGATCGAGGCCCGCCGTCGGCTCGTCGAGGAACAGCAGCTCGGGCTCGAGCGCGATCGCGCGCGCGATCCCCACCCGCTTCACCATCCCGCCCGACAGCGCGGCCGGCATCTTCGACGCATGCTTGCACGGCAGCCCGACCATCTCGAGCTTCAGCATCACGATATCGTGCAGCAGGTCTTCCGGGATCTTGCCCAGCTCGCGCAGCGGCTGCGCGATGTTGTCGAACACCGTCATCGACGAGAACAGCGCGCCCTGCTGGAACAGCATGCCGGACCGGTTGCGCATGACCCGCGCGGAATCCGCGTCGATGGTCGCGTTGTCCTGGCCGAACACCTTGATGGTGCCGGACGTCGGCCGTTCGAGCCCGAGGATCTGGCGCACCAGCGTGGTCTTGCCCGACCCGGAGCCGCCGACGATCGACACGATCTCGCCCTGCCGCACGTCGAAATCCAGGTGCTCGTGCACGACGTTGCGCCCGTAGCGCTTCGACAGGTCGTGCACTTCGATCACGAGGTCGTTGGTCGCCATCAGCCGAGCCCCACGTTCTGGAACAGGATCGCGAACACCGCGTCGGCCAGGATCACGACCGTGATCGAGGTGACGACCGAGGTCGTCGTGCCCTCGCCGAGGCTCTGCGAATTCGCCTTGATCCGGAAGCCGAAGTGGCAGGCGACGAGCGCGATCAGCATCCCGAACACGATGCCCTTGCCGAGCCCGATCCACAGGTTCGCGATCGGCACCACGCCCGGCAGCGAGCGCACGAAGTAACTGACGTCGATGCCCAGCACGAGCTTCGCGGCGAGCGCGCCGCCCGACAGCGCGACGATGTTGGTCCACATCACGAGGAGCGGCATCGCGACGCCGAGCGCGAGCACCCGCGGCAGGATGATCCGCAAGCCGTGCGGGATCCCCATCACGCGCATCGCGTCGAGCTCCTCGGTGACGCGCATCACGCCGATCCGCGCGGTGATCGCCGAGCCCGAGCGGCCCGCGACCAGGATCGCCGACAGCACCGGCCCCAGCTCGCGGATCACCGACAGCCCGAGGATGTTCACGATATAGCGGTTCGCGCCGAACATCTGCAGCTGCTGCGCGGACAGGTAGCTGAGCACGATGCCGATCAGGAACGCGACGAGCGCCGTGATCGGCAGCGCCTGCGTGCCCGCGCTGTAGATGCTCGCGGAGAACTCGGTCCACGGCATCGTGCGCGGCCGGCGCAGCACCCCGAGCAGGTCGAGCATCACGCTGCCGAACATCGTGATCGCGCCGCGCAGGTGCTCGCCGAACTTGAACAGCGCGAGCCCGAGGCGCGTGACCGGCCCGGCGTGCACGACGGGCTCGGGCGGCTCGCGCCCCTCGTCGAGCCGCTGGATCCGCTCGAACACGATCCGCTGGGTGTCGGTCAGCGCGATGTCGGCGGGCAGCCGGTGGCCCCACACGCGCCACAGCGCCTGGCCGCCGACGTGGTCGAGCCGCTCGATGGCGGACAGGTCCCACTCGCGCACCGGATGGCGCGCGAGCCCGGCCACGCGGCGCGCGGCGCCGCCCCGGTCGCGATCGAGCGCGAGCGCGAGCGCCGTCCACTGGCCGGAAAGCCGCACGGTCTTGCCTTGGCTGCCGGTCTCGACCGACAGGCCCGGAGGTGTCTGGAAATCCAAGTGGCGATTCGGGACAGAACGATGACAGCGGCCATTGTAGCGAACCGGGCCATCCCGCGACGCGCCGATTTGCCCGGCTCCGGCCCGCGGCCCTGCCAGCCCTGCCAGCTGGCGCGCAGCTTCCGAACAGCCATCATGGCACTTTCATTCGGCCGTCACGTTTCCTTTCGATACTCTCACGCGCCGAATAGACGGCCGTCGGCGCCCGCGCGCCGCTTCTCTTTTCCGCACGACAAGACAGCACACAGAACAGGAAAATCCGATGCTCTTCCCGCCGTTGTCCCGCCCGCGTCTGCCGGCCGTCGCCGCGCTCGCGTCCCTCGCGTTCCTCGCCGCCTGCAACAGCGACGGCACCAGCTCGCCCGCCCAGCCGCCCGCCGCGCAAGCGCCCGCCGTCGGCACCAAGGCGACGGTCGCGGTGCTCGAGACGACCGACCTGCACACCAACGTGCTGTCGTACGACTATTTCAAGCTCGCGGCCGACAACTCGCTCGGCTTCGAGCGGGTCGCGACGCTGATCGCGCAGGCGCGCGCGCAGTATCCGAACACGCTGCTGTTCGACAACGGCGACACGATCCAGGGCACGGCGCTCGCCGACTACCAGGCGCTCGTGAGCCCGGTGTCGTGCGACCAGACGCTCGCGATCTACAAGGTGATGAACGCGGCGAAGTTCGACGGCGGCGGGATCGGCAACCACGAATTCAACTACGGGCTGCCGTACCTGTCGCAGGTCACGGGCAACACCTTCAACGTGGCCGGCATGCCGGACCCGGCGCAGCAGAAGAAGTGCGCGGGCCCGGATTTCCCGCAGGTGCTCGCCAACGTGGTGAGCGCGAAGACCAACGCGCCGCTGTTCCAGCCCTACACGATCATCACCCGGACGGTCACCGCGACGGCGCCCGACGGCAGCACCGTGAGCGCGCCCGTGAAGGTCGGCATCATCGGCTTCACGCCGCCCGCGATCATGAACTGGGACAAGCGCTGGCTCGACGGCAAGGTCTACACGCGCGGCCTGAAAGAAACCGCCGAGCAGTACGTGCCGGAAATGCGCGCGAAGGGCGCGGACCTGATCGTCGCGATCTCGCACGGCGGCCTCGACAACTCGGCGTACTCGCCGACGATGGAGAACGGCAGCTGGTGGCTGTCCACCGTGCCGGGCATCGATGCGATGCTGATCGGCCACTCGCACCAGGTGTTCCCGGATGCGACGAGCACGGTCGGCCAGTTCAACCTGCCGGGCGTCGACAAGGTCAAGGGCACGGTCAACGGCGTGCCGACCGTGATGGCGAACTTCTGGGGCAAGCACCTCGGCGTGATCAAGCTCGGGCTCGCCTATGACGGCAAGCGCTGGAACGTCGACAAGTCGCAGACCACGGTCGAGGCGCGCTCGATCCAGAACGCCGACAAGTCGTACGTGGCGGCCGACCCGTCGGTGTCGAAGGCGATCGCGACCGAGCATCAGGCGACCATCGACTACGTGAAGACGCCCGTCGGCCGCACCGACTACCGCATGACCAGCTACTTCGCCGACGTCGGCGATCCGGGCGCGATCCAGATCGTCAACGAGGCGCAGGCCGACTACGTGGCGACCTACGTGCAGGCCAACCTGCCGCAGTATGCGACGCTGCCGGTGCTGTCGGTGAGCGCGCCGTTCAAGAGCGGCTTCGGCGGCGGCAACGACTTCACCGACGTCGCGCCGGGCGCGCTCGCGATCAACAACGCGGCCGACCTGTACCTGTACCCGAACACCGTGTACGCGGTGAAGGTGAGCGGCGCGGACCTGAAGAACTGGCTCGAGACCGCGGCGAAGCGCTTCAACACGATCGATCCGACCAAGCCGACCGTGCAGAAGCTCGTCAGCGCTTTCCCCGGCTACAACTTCGACATGTTCACGTCGGCCGACCTGAGCTACGAGATCGACGTCACGCAGGCGCCGGGCGGCCGCATCAAGAACCTGCTGTACAAGGGCGCGCCGCTCGATCCGAACGCGCAGTTCATCGTCGCGACCAACAACTACCGCGCGAGCGGTGGCGGCAACTTCCCGGGCCTCGACGGCAGCAAGACGATCTTCGCGTCGCCGGATGCGAACCGCGACGTGCTGATCGCGTACATCAAGAAGCGCGTCAACATCACGCGCACGGCCGATGGCTCGGCGCGCAGCTGGCGCTTCACGAAGCTCGCCGGTTCGGTCGCGCACGTGCAGTTCGCGTCGGCGCCGAACCTGCTCGCGGAAGCGACCAAGGCCGGCCTGATCGGCATCACGCAGGTGGCGGCCGACGACGGCACGGGCAAGAACCTCGCGACCTATGAAATCGACCTGACGCAATGAGGCACGCGATGCGCAACGTTGAATTCGTGACGATCGGCTCGCCGGCGGGCAGCCCGCTGCGGCGCCTGCTGCGCGCGCGGCTCGCGCCGCCCGGCATGCTCGCGCTCGCGGCGGTGCTCGCCGCCGGCGTGGCGGCGGCCGGCTGGACGGCTCGCGCGCCCGCGCCTGCCAGCCGCGCGCAGATCGAGGAATGGCAGGCGATGGTCGCCCAGGCGAGCGAGCCGCGCGCGCTGCAGAAGCTGCGCGAGCTGGCGCGGCACGGCTCGGGCGACGCGCAGGCGGCGCTCGGCGTCGCGCTGCTCGGCGCCCGCGAGCCGGGGCTGCGCGACGAGGGCTTCGGCTGGCTGGAGACCGCCGCGCATGGCGGCGCGCGCGACGGCAAGGCGCCCGCCAGCGCGCGCGCCGCGCAGCTCGCGCTCGGCAAGGCGCTGCTGCTCGGCAGCGGCGTCGCGCGCGACTACCCGCGCGCGCTGGCGCTGCTGCGCCCGGTCGCGGCCGCGGGCGACCCCGCCGCCGGCTACTATCTCGGGCTCATGTATCGCAGCGGCTACGGCACGCCGGCCGATCCGGCCGCCGCCGCGCGCTGGTTCGAGCAGGCGGCGCGCCAGGGCATCCCGGCCGCGCAGTTCATGCTCGCGAACGCCTATCGCGACGGCAGCGGCGTGCCGCGCGACGAGGCGCGCGCGCTCGAACTGTACCGGCACGCGGCCGACCATGAGTTGCCCGAGGCCGTGCAGACGCTCGCGATGGCGTATCGCAACGGCGAACTGGGGCTCGCGCGCGACGAGGCCGAGTACCACGCCCAGTGGATCGAGACCGCGCACGCGCTCAAGCATCCGGTGAGCGCGCCCTGAGCCTGTCCGGGCGGCGCGTGGCGGCAGCGGCGAGCCGGGCGCCGGGAAAGCGCCGTGCCGGTCATGGCGACGGCGGCGGGCGGTGGGACGCCGTCGTCGTCGAACCAAGGGTGGACATCGGCGGCCCGGTCGCGCGCGTCGCGCCGGCCGGCGCCCTCGACCATGAAGCGCCCCGCCTGTCGCTGCAATCCTCCGCCGACGCCTTGCGCGCTCGGCGGGCGCGCGAACACGGCCTCGCACGCTCGGGCCTCCCGTGCCGAAAAGAAAGTGAAAGGCGGGCTCGACGCCGCATTCGTCGAGCGGCGCGCGCCTCGCGCCGACCTCGCCCGATCGATCCGCGCGTCCGTCGCGCCCCCCGGTCGGCTCTCGTACAATAGCCGCCATGACAGCCACTCCCCTGCCCGCTCACGCGACCATCGATCTGGTGCGCATCGGCTCGCTGCTCGTCGCCGCGCAACCGCCCTGGCCGCTCGATGTCGTCGCCGCCACCGGCTCGACCAATGCCGACCTCGCGCAACAACTGAAGGCGCTGCCGCGCACGCGCGAGGCGCTGCCCCGGCCGATCGTCCGGGTCGCCTACGAACAGACCGCCGGCCGCGGCCGCCAGGGCCGCCCCTGGTTCGCGCAGCCCGGCAACGCGCTGCTGTGCTCGGTCGGCTGCGTGCTGCCGCGCCCCGTGGAGCAGCTCGGCGGCCTGAGCCTCGCGGTCGGCGTCGCGCTCGCCGAAGGGCTCTCGGCCCTGCCGCTCGAAGCCGGCCACGGCGTCGCGCTCAAATGGCCCAACGACCTGCTCGGCACCTTCACCGCGAACGGCGCGACCGGCCTCACGGGCAAGCTCGCCGGCATCCTGATCGAAACCGTCTGGCACACCCGCGACGCGACCGCCGCCGTGATCGGCTTCGGCATCAACGTGCGCGGCGCGGAAGCGGTCGCGGCCGACGTCGCCGCGCTGCGCGCGAGCAACGCGACGCTCGCCAGCGGGCTGCCGCCCACCGCGCTGTCGTCCGCGTGGCCCGCCGCGAACCTCACCGATACGCTCGCCGCCGCGCTCAACGCACTGTCGCCCGCGCTCGCGCTGTTCGGCACGCAGGGGTTCGCGCCGTTCCGCGCGCGCTGGAACGCGCTGCATGCGCATGCGGACCGCGAGGTCATGCTGCTCGAACAAGGCGTCGAGATCGCGCGCGGCACCGCGACGGGCGTCGACGACACGGGCCAGTTGCTGCTCGACACCGCCACCGGCCGTCAGGTGATCGCCGCCGGCGACATCTCGCTGCGGGAGCCCGGGAGTCGTCCGTGAACGGCCCGGTCCTGCTGATCGACGCCGGCAACAGCCGGATCAAGTGGGCCCTCGCGGCGCCGGACGGCGAGCTGGGCGCGGGCGGCGCGTTCGGGCACGCGCCCGGCGACGCGCCCGACTGGTCGGCCCTGCCCGCGCCGCGCGGCGCCTGGATCTCCAACGTCGCCGGCCCCGAGGTCGCGGCGCGGCTCGACGCACTGCTCGACGCGCGCTGGCCCGCGCTGCCGCGCACGACGATCCGCGCGCGCACCGCGCAATGCGGCGTCGTCAACGGCTACGCGACGCCCGACCAGCTGGGCAGCGACCGCTGGGCGGGCCTGATCGGCGCGCGCGCGGCGTTTCCGGACGAACACCTGCTGATCGCCACCTTCGGTACCGCGACCACGCTCGAAGCCTTGCGCGCCGACGGCCGCTTCACGGGCGGACTGATCGCGCCGGGCTGGAGCCTGATGATGCGCGCGCTCGGCGCCCACACGGCGCAGTTGCCGACCCTGACGGCCGACGCCGCGACGCGCCTGCTCGACGCAGCGGCGTCGCAGCCGGCGGAACCGTTCGCCGTCGACACGCCGCACGCGCTGTCCGCCGGCTGCCTGTACGCGCAGGCCGGGCTGATCGAGCGCGCGGCGCGCGATCTCGCCGCCGCGTGGCGCGCGCCGATCCGCGTCGTGCTGTCGGGCGGCGCGGCCGATGCGATCGCACAAGCGCTGAGCCTCGCGCACACGCGCCATGATTCACTGGTGTTGTCGGGTCTCGCGCGGATCGCGCAGGCGGCCTGAGGCGCGCGCGGCGTCGAGGGAGAAGCATCGAGGAGCCGGCGGCAGGCGCGCCGGCATGGGCTGCAAGGACTGATAACCGGTCGAACCGGTGGGAGGCTTGACGATGCTGCGCTGGCTGATAGCTGTGCTGTTTCTCGCCAACATGCTCGCGTTTGTCGTGATGCGCGGCACGTTCGGGCCGTTGCCCGCGGCCGGCCCGCGCGAGCCCGGCCATCTCGCGCAACAGGTGCGCCCCGACGCGCTGCGGGTGACCGCGCTCGCGCAGGCGGCGGACCAGCCGGTGGTCGGCGGCCCGATCGAGCAGCCGAACCTGGACGCCGAACCGCTCGACGCCGCCTCGGCGGCTGCGCCGGCCTCCGCGCCGGGGGCCGCCTCCGCGGCCGCGCCCGCCTCGGCCGCGCCGGGCTGACGCGCCCCGGGCGACGCGCCCCGGGCTGACGCGCCGTGCGCGCGGCTCAGCCGTGCGCGCGGACCTTCTTCAGCAAGGCGGTGGTCGAGCGCTCGAACTCGAACGGGATCGCGAGCGCCCGGCCGCCCCAGCCGCGCACGAGCGCCGATTCCGGCAGCGCATCCATGTCGTAGTCGCCGCCCTTCACGAGGACGTCGGGGCGCAGCGCCCCGATCAGCGCGACCGGCGTCTGCTCCTCGAAACCCACCACCCAGTCCACGCATTCGAGCGCGGCGAGCAGCGCCATCCGGTCTTCCTGGCGATTGATCGGCCGGTCGTCGCCCTTGCCGAGCATGCGCACCGAGGCGTCGCTGTTCACCCCGACGATCAGGGTCGCGCCGAGCGCCTTCGCGTCGGCCAGATAGGTGACGTGGCCGCGATGCAGGATGTCGAACACGCCGTTCGTGAACACGACGGGCCCGTTCAGCGACGCTCGCAGCGCGGCCAGTGCGTCGCGGGTGATCAGCTTGCGTTCGAAGGAGGCGGGCATAGGCATTTCCGTGCGGTGATGAGAGGGGCCGCGGCAAACGCGGCGCCCAAAGAAAAAGCCCGCGGGCGGAACCGGCGGGCTTTCCGGGCGCGGCCGGCGCGTCAGGCCGGCTGAATCGAGCCCGTTTCCGCCTGCAGCCGCAAGGTGACTTCCTTGCGATAGCGGTTCAGTTCCTGCGCGGTCGCGAAGGTGCGTTCGAACAGGATCGACAGATTGTGCAGGATCCGCTCGACCACCTTCTTCTCCCACTCGCCGTCGAAACGGATCTGCTCGTCGAGCCAGCGCTCGAGCCATTCCGGATCGGGCAGGCGCGACTGCACCGTGTCGCGCGGGAACAGCGCCTGGTTCACGTGCAGGTTGGTCGGGTGCAGCGGCTTCTCGGTGCGGCGCGCCGACGCCATCAGCACGCCGATCTTCGCGAACGCCGCGCGCGCGACGTCGCCGCAGTTCGTGAGCGCCTTCTTCATGTAGCGCAGGTACGCGCCGCCGTGACGCGCCTCGTCGCGCGAGATGGTCTCGTAGATGTGCTTGATCACGGGCTCCGTGTGCCACTCGGCCGCGCGGCGATACCAGTGGTTCAGGCGGATCTCGCCGCAGAAGTGCAGCATCAGGGTTTCCAGCGGCGGCGCCGGATCGAACTCGAAGCGCACCGCGTGCAGCTCCTCCTCGGTCGGCATCATCTCCGGCTTGAAGCGGCGCAGGTATTCCATCAGCACCAGCGAATGCTTCTGCTCCTCGAAGAACCAGACGCTCATGAATGCCGAGAAATCGCTGTCGTGGTGGTTGTCGCGCAGGAACATCTCCGTCGCGGGCAACGCCGACCACTCGGTGATCGCGTTCATCTTGATCGTCCTCGCCTGCTCATCCGTCAGCAGCGACGCGTCGAACTTGTCCCACGGGATGTCCTTCTCCATATCCCAGCGGACAGCTTCGAGCGATTTGTAAAGTTCCGGATAAAGCATGGTGTTCATGGTCCCACCCCTGTTCTGCGCAATGCGACATCTAAACGAGATTGTTGCGGATACACCGCCCGGTGCAGGGGCGCTCTCGCAACCAAGTCAATAATTTTACGCGCCAAACCAGCCCGCGGATGCAGGTTTCGCACCGATTGCGGGCGGCCTTGCAGCCGCTGTGGGGCAAGCCGCACGAAGCAATCCGCTGAAGCGGAGCCGCCCGCGCGTGCCTGTGAAGACGCCGGCGTCCTGCCGGCTTCGTTGTCGGGCCTGCTCGCGCAGCCGTCCAGGACGGGGGCGCGGCGGGCTGCTCGATATGGTGTATTCGGCGGCGGCCATGATAGCACGCGACCATGACCGATCCGCGACACCGGATTCGCCCCGATTGACGCCGCTGCGGCAAAGCGCCGCACCGAAAGTCGGCCGAAAGCGTCGCGTAAATGCAACCCGGCGGTCAGGCCCCGTGATTGCCCGCGCCGCGCGGCGCGCGCGGCGCATCCGCCTGCGCGATCCAGCCGGCCAGCGCCTCGCGCTGGCCGAGCGCGTCGCGATAGCCCAGCGCCACCAGCTCGCGCGCGAATTCGGACTCGAACAGCAGGTAGCTCGCGAACGACGCGCCGGCCGGCTGGTTGCCGCCCACCGCGCCCAGCAGCCCGCGCACCGACAGGGGCAGGCGCTTCAGGTGCTTCGCCGCGATCAGCTCGATGCGCTCGGACGGCGCGATCGCGAGCACGTCGACGTGCCGCCAGCCGCTTTCGGGTTCCACATGGTGCGGCAGGTGCTCGATCACGCCGTTGATGTGCTCGATCCGCTCGATGTCGGTGCCGATCGAATCGAGGAACACGCTCGCAAGCACCTGCTGGCCGATCTGCGCGAGCGACGGGTAGCCGCGCCCGCCGCCGTTCAAGGCCGGCACCTCGGGCCGCGCCGCGGCGGCGCCGACCACCACGATGCGGTCCGCGCCGAAGTGGATCGCGGGGGACAGCGGCGCGATCTGGCGGATCGAGCCGTCGCCGAAATATTCGATCTGGCCGTCCAGCACGAGCGGCACCGCCGGGAACACGAACGGGATCGCCGACGACGCGAGCAGGTGCGCGGCCGACAGGTCCACCATGCGCGCCGTGCGCTGCGCGCGCCGCCACGCGTGGATCGGCTCGCTCGCCTGGTAGAAGGTCAGGTGGCGGCCGCTCGTATAGCTGAGCGCCGTCACCGACAACGCATGCAGGGTGCGCGCCTCCAGCATCTGCTCGATCCGGTGGAAGTTCAGCTCGCGCTGCAGCAGGTGCGCGAGCGGACTGTTGTCGAGCAGGCCGCGCGGTGCGCGGCGCGCGGCCCAGCCGACGCTCATCGCCGCGAGCCAGCGCGCGCCGGCGGCCGCGATGCCGAGCCAGTCGGTGCGGTACACGTGGTCCGCGCGCAGTTGCTCCCAGAACGCGAGCAGGCGGCGGGCGCCGTGCTCGAAATCGTCGGCGTGGCTCGCGAGGGACGTCGCGTTGATCGCGCCCGCCGACGAACCGCAGATCACCGCGAACGGCAATTCGCGCCGATCCGGCAGGGCCGCGCGCGCGATCTCGGCCAGCGCCTTCAGCACGCCGGTCTGATACGCGGCGCGCGCGCCGCCGCCCATCAGCACGAGCGCGAGCCGCATGCGCGCCTCAGCGGAGCCCGGCGCCGCGCATCACGCGCTCCGCTTCGCCGCTTTCTTCGCGGCGCGGGGGGCGCCCTCGGCGGGCGGCTCGGCCGCCGCGCCCGGCCGGGGCGACGCCGTGCGCCGCGCGGCCGCCGGTTTCGCGGCCGCCGGCTTAGGGGCGGCCTGCCTGGCCGCCGGCTCCTTGCCGGCAGGGGACGCCGGCGCGGCCGCCGCGCCCGGCTGGGTCATCGCGAAGCTCGCGAGCTGGTTGAACTGCGACTGCAACAGATTCCACCAGCCGGCCGGGTCGAATGCCTCGGGCGTCTGCCCGGCCGATTCCGGCCCCGCGCCGGCCGTGGCCTCGGCGGCCGGCGCCCCGGCGGCGGACGGCGGCGCGACGCCGGGCTCGGCGCTCGCGACGGCCGCCTCGGCGGCCTCCATCGACGACTGCGCGAGCGCGCCGAACGCGCGCAGCGTGGCGAGCGTCGCGCGCTGCACCTCGAGCGCCTGGATCGCCGATTGCAGCATGTTCAGGTTGAGCTTCAGCCATTGCTCGACGGCGCGCAGGTCGGTGATGCGCTTGTCGAGTTCCTCGACGCTCGCGAGCGGCGCCATCAGGTCGGACATCGCCGACAGCGACGGCGGCAGGCCCTGCGCCGAGCCGGGCAAGCCGGCCATCCCGCCGAACGGCGACAGGCGCATCATCTCCCACATCTTGTCGAACAGGCCCGCGGGCGGGAAACCGGCGAAGCCGGCGAACGGTGAGGAACCGGTGGTGTCAGTCATACGGTCATCCTTGCTGATGAATGTGGCGGACAACGAGCGCGCGGCGCACGGCCCCGATCATAGCGCGCGGGCCGCGCGCCGGGTTTCAGAACGGCGCGCCGCCGGAGAAATCGGGAGCGCGGCGCTCGCGCAGCGAACGGATGCCCTCGTGCACGTCCGGCCCCGAGAATCCCATGAATTCGAGCGCGAGCGACGCATCGAAGGTCGGGCCGGCCATCCGCAGCCAGTTGTTGAGCGCGTACTTGGTCCAGCGCAGCGCCGTCTGCGAGCCGTGCGCGAGCCGCTCCGCGACCTCGTACGCCTTCGGCAGCAGGTCCGCATCGTCGACCGCGAGCGACACGAGCCCGATCCGCTCCGCTTCCCCGCCGCTCAGCGGTTCGCACAGCAGCAGGTGGTACTTCGCCTTCGCCATCCCGCACAACAGCGGCCAGACGATCGCCGCGTGGTCCCCCGCGGCGACGCCGAGGCGCGTATGGCCGTCGATGATGCGCGCGCTTTTCGCGGCGATCGACACATCGGCCAGCAGCCCGGCGACGAGCCCCGCGCCGACGGCCGGCCCATGCATCGCCGACACGATCGGCTTGCCGCAGTTGATCACGTTGTAGACGAGGTCGCGCGCCTCGCGCCAGACCCGCGCGCGCACCTCGAAATCGTTCGCCATCTGTTCGACGAGCGCGAGATCGCCGCCCGCCGAAAAGCCCTTGCCTTCGCCGCGGATCACCGCGACGCGGGTCTCGGGATCGCGATCGACGTCGCGCCAGATATCGGCCAGCTCGCGATGCATGCGCTCGTCCGCCGTGGCGAGGCCGCTGCGATTCGTGCCGGCGCCGCTCATCACGATCTCGAGGATCCCGTGCGGCCGGCGCTGCACGTGCAGCGCCTCATAGCCCGAATACAGTGAGAGATCGGCCATGCGCGGCTCCTTGACTGAGAAAGGTAAGGGAAAGAGTGTAGCGAACACGCCGCCCATCAGCATCGGGCGTTACCCGCTCGCGACGCGCCGGAACGCAGCAGCGCGGCGGATTGTTCCGCACGCGGCGACGCCGCGCGGCCGCCCGAAACAATCGGGTCCGGACGTGACGAAATCTCGCGGGTTTATTTTCATGCGGGCATGCCGCGCCGCACGGGTTCCGTTCATCATGTCCGCCACGGTCGGAGCCGGGGCCGCGATTCCGGCGCAATACGAACGCAATACAGGCGCGTCGTGCGCGTGCGGCGGGCCGGGCGGTTGCGGCGCGTCCGGCCGGCGGATCGGCGCCGGGCCGAACCGGCCGAGGCGCGCGCCGCCGCGCACTTACACTCCGAATCCATGTATTCCCGATGGCTTACACCACCTGGATCCAGCTGGAATCCTTCGTTCGCCGGGAAATCGGCATGCGGCCGTACTGGCCGGTCCACCGCGCCGACCGGCTGGAGCAGGACCTCGACGTCACCGGCGACGACGCCGGCGACTTCATGCGCAGGTTCTTTGCCCACTTCCCCGTCGATCCCGGCGACTACGCGTTCGACCGCTACTTCTGCACGGCCGGCTTCAGGCCGCTCGAACGGCTCGCGATGCCGTTCTCGCGGAAACTGCGCCGCAAGTACGACAGGGAACCGCTGACGGTCGGCATGCTCGAGCATGCGATCGAACTCGGCGTGTGGGATTCGCGGCGGCTCGCGGCCGCCGTGCGGTGAAACGCGGCGCGCCGCCGCGCCCCTGCGTCAGGCCGCGCCGTCGGGCGGCGCCACCGCTTGCTCGATCGCGCCGAAGATCGACTTGCCGTCGGGATCGACCATCTCGATCCGCACCTTGTCGCCGTAGCGCATGAAGGGCGTCTGCGGCGCGCCGTGCTCGATCGTCTCCAGGCAACGCTTCTCCGCGATACAGCAATAGCCGCGCTTCGCATCCTGGTTCGACACCGTGCCCGAGCCGACGATCGCCCCCGCGCGCAGGTTGCGCGTCTTCGCGGCGTGCGCGATCAACTGGCCGAAATGAAACACCATGTCGGCCCCCGCTTCGGGCTGGCCCACCTTCTTGCCGTTCCAGTGCACGAGCATCGGCCGATGCACGCGCCCGTCGCGCCAATGCTCGCCCAGTTCGTCCGGCGTCACCGCGACCGGCGCGAAGGCGGTCGCCGGCTTGCTCTGGAAGAACCCGAAGCCTTTCGCCAGCTCGGCCGGAATCAGATTGCGCAAGGACACGTCGTTGACCAGCGTGACGAGCCGCACCGCCTTCAGCGCATCGTCGGGCATCGCGCCCATCGGCACGTCGGCCGTGATCACCGCGACCTCGGCCTCGAAGTCGATGCCCCACTCCTCGGAACGGCACACGATGTCGTCGCGCGCGCCGATGAAATCGTCGCTGCCGCCCTGGTACATGAGCGGATCGGTCCAGAACTCCGGCGGCATCTCCGCGCCGCGCGCCTTGCGCACCAGTTCCACGTGATTCACGTAGGCGGAGCCGTCCGCCCACTGGAACGCGCGCGGCAGCGGCGCCATGCAGTTGGCCGGCTCGAAGCCGAACACATGACGCGCGCGGCCGTGGTTCAGCGCGTCGTACAGCTCGCGCAGCTGCGGCGCGTAGAACGCCCAGTCGTCGAGCACGCGTTGCAGGGTCGGGGCGATCGCGTCGGCGATCGCCGCCGTCTGCAGGTCGCGGGACACGACGATCAGCTGGCCGTCGCGCGTGCCGTCCTTCAGCGATGCAAGTTTCATAGCGGGGAGAGAACCGTGGTAGTGACGATGGAAGGAATCTATTTTACGATGGTGAATCCGTGCGGCGGCATCCGCGCGGCGGGCGGCCGCCCGCGCGCCGCCCGTCCGCTTCCCTTCCTTCTCGTTCGCGCGCCGTGCGCGCCGCCCCGCCCATGTCCGTATCCGCCGCTCCAGACGACGATCTCGCCGACGACGCCACCGAGGAGAAAGTCCGCTCGGGCATCCAGTCGATCGAAGTCGGCTTCCGCCTGCTCGACGTGCTCACGCACGAGCCGCGCGCGATGATGCTGCGCGATCTCGCGCAACGCGCGGGCATGAGCCCCGCGAAGGCGCACCGCTACCTCGTGAGCTTCCTGCGGCTCGGGCTCGTCTCGCAGGACCCGGTGTCGGGCCGTTACGAACTCGGCGGCTTCGCGCTGCAGATGGGCCTCGCCCGCCTCGCGCGCATCGACGGCGTGAAGCTCGCGCGGATCGCGCTCACCGCGCTGCGCGACCAGCTCGACCAGACGGTCGGGATCGCTGTGTGGGGCAACCAGGGGCCGACCGTCGTGCACTGGATGGAGTCGAGCCATCCGGCCCGGGCGTCGCTCAAGCTCGGCGACGTGATGCCGCTCCTCGGCTCCGCCACCGGGCTGCTGTTCGCCGCCTACCTGCCGCGCAGCAAGACGGCGGCGCTGCTCGAGCGCGAACTCGCCGACACGCGGCGCTCGCCGCACCACGGCGGCCCGCGCACGCCGGCCGAGGTCGAGACCCTGCTCGCCGAGGTGCGCGCGCACCAGGCGGCCCGCGTCGAAGGCATGCTGCTGCCGACCATCCATGCGTTCTGCATGCCGGTGTTCGATGCGGTCGGCGATCTCGCGCTCGCGCTGATCGTGCTCGGCCACGAAGGCGCGTTCGACATTCGCTGGGGCGGCGAGATCGACGTCGCGCTGCGCGCCTGCGCGCAAAAACTGTCCTACGAACTTGGGTATAGTGAGGCCCCGCGCGACGCCTGAGCGCGCGCGGCCCTGCGCGAACGTTCGCGCGCGCGGCCGGTCCCAGCGATGAAGCCGCGCCGCGCCGTCGCCCGATTCACGTTTGCCCGAGCCCCGCGTCCCCACTCCATGCCGCCGCTGTCCGCTTCGCCCCGTCCGTCCCCCGCCGCGCGCCGCGCGTGGCGGCTCGGCGTCGTGCTCGCACTCGTGCTCGGCCTGCACGGCCTGGCCGGCCTGTGGCTCACGCGCTATCGCGAACCGTTCAAGCCGCTCGCGCCCGTCGACGCGCCGATCGAGATCGCCCTGCTGAAACCGCAGCCCATCGAACGCCAGCCGGCCGCCGCGCCGCGCCGCGAGGCCGCGCACAGCGATGCGCCGCGCCGCGCCGCCGCGCCGCCGGCCCCCTCCGCGCCGCCCGTGCTGAGCGCCGTCGACACGGCGAGCACACCGCTCACCACGCCCGCGAGCGCGTCGAGCGCCGCCTCGGGCGCGGCCGCCGGATCGGGCGCGGCCGCCGCAGCGGCCGGCGATGCGCATGCCGCGCACGCCGACGCCGAACACGCGGCGGCGGGCGTCAAGTTCCTCGCGCCGCCCTCCGGCGATCTGCAGTACGACACGTTCTACAACGGCGTGCAGAACGCGACCGGCACGATCCTGTGGCGCAGCGACGGCCGCAGCTACACGCTGTCGGTCACCATGCCCGTGCCGTTCGTCGGACCATTCAGATACCACAGCCGCGGCCGCATCGATGCGTTCGGCATCGCGCCCGACCAGTACATCGAGCAGCGCGGCAAGCGCCCCGAGGACATCGCGATCTTCAACCGGGAGACGAAGCAGATCGTCTTCACCCGCACCCCGACTTCGCTCGCGCTGCCCGACGGCGCGCAGGACCGCTTCAGCATGCTGATGCAGTTGGCCGGGCTGCTGCGCGGCGCCCCCGACACCTATCGGCCGGGCGTCACGCGCGAGTTCTATGTCGTCGACAACAACAACGGCGAGATCTGGCCGATCACCACGATCGGCGACGAGACCGTGCAGACCGCCGAGGGCAGCCTGCCCGCGCGGCACTTCATGCGCCTGCCGCGCCGCCCGGGCGACACGCGCCGCATCGATCTGTGGCTCGCGCCGTCGCTCGACTGGCTGCCCGCGCGGATGGTGCAGACCGAACCGAACGGCGCGCAGATCGAACTCGTGTGGCACGGCCGGCGCGCGCCGGCCGCGGGAACGGACGCCGCGCCGGACGCCCCAGCGCCGGGCGCGGACAGCGAGCCGGTAAATTCGACCGCCCCTGCCGAGACCGATCCCGCCCCCGCGACCCCTTGACAATCTTTGACACGAAATCCTGTCCACGCGCAAACTCACGGAAACGTTTTACCGATATCGGCTTCTAAACCGATACGCCCCCTCCGCTTGCGGGCGTGCAGCGCCAACCCCTTGAAACCGGCCCGGCCTGCCCCATCTACCGGGCAACAAGGCCAGAAGCCACAGCGAAGAGGAGTGCCGCCATGCAAATGATCTACAACAGCCCCAACTACTGCGTCGTCGAGTTTCCGCCGCAGCAAGGCCACCACGCGATGAATGCGGGCGGCTACGAAATCGTCGACAAGCACGCGCAGCGCGAGATCTTCATCGACGGTGAACTGGCGGCACGGTTCCGCGAGCATGTGAAGCAACTGATCCAGGACGAGCCGAGCCTCGACGAGGTCGACGAATTCCTCGGGCAATTCGACAGCCTGATGACCCAACCCGTCGTGCTGCACTGAGCAGCCGCCGGCCCGCGCCGCCGGCTGCGCCGCGGGTCGTTTCCTCCACGCACTCCTCTCCCCCCGCCCGGTCCGCCGCGCGGGGGGTTTGCTTGATCGGCGGCACGTGCCGCCACCCGCTACAATGACGGTTTCCCGACTCGCCGGTAAACCGACATGTCCGCGTCCCGACCGCTCGCCCCGTCCGCCCGCTACACGCGCGGCGCCGCGCTGCCCGCGCTGCTGCAGCAGCGCATCCTGATCCTCGACGGCGCGATGGGCACGATGATCCAGCGCTACAAGCTCGACGAGGCCGCCTACCGCGGCGAGCGTTTCCGGGATTTCCCGCGCGACGTGAAGGGCAACAACGAGTTGCTGTCGATCACGCGGCCGGACCTGATCCGCGAGATCCACGACCAGTACTTCGCGGCGGGCGCCGACATCACCGAGACCAACACGTTCGGCGCGACGCGCGTCGCGCAGGCCGACTACGGGATGGAAGACCTCGTCGTCGAGATGAACCTCGAATCGGCGCGGCTCGCGCGCGAGGCGGCCGAGCGCCACTCGACCCCGGGCAAGCCGCGCTTCGTCGCGGGCGCGATCGGCCCGACGCCGAAGACCGCGAGCATCTCGCCCGACGTCAACGATCCGGGCGCGCGCAACGTCAGTTTCGACGAACTGCGCGATACATACTATGAACAGGCCAAAGCGCTGCTCGACGGCGGCGTCGACCTGTTCCTGGTCGAGACCATCTTCGACACGCTGAATGCGAAGGCCGCCCTGTTCGCGCTCGACGAACTGTTCGAGCACACCGGCGAATGCCTGCCGATCATGATCTCGGGCACCGTCACCGACGCCTCGGGCCGGATCCTGTCCGGCCAGACGGTCGAGGCGTTCTGGAATTCGCTGCGCCACGCGAAGCCGCTCACCTTCGGCCTGAACTGCGCGCTCGGCGCGGCGCTGATGCGGCCCTACGTGGCCGAGCTGGCGAAGCTCTGCGACACCTACCTGTCGTGCTACCCGAACGCCGGCCTGCCCAATCCGATGAGCGAGACCGGCTTCGACGAGACGCCGGACGTCACGTCGAGCCTGCTGAAGGAATTCGCGCAGGCGGGCCTCGTGAACATCGCGGGCGGCTGCTGCGGCACGACGCCCGAGCACATCGCGGCGATCGCCCGGGCGCTCGCCGACCTGAAACCGCGCCGCTGGCCCGCGCAGTACAGCGAAGCCGCCTGAGCGCGCCCCCCCAAACCCGCCCCGCCCCCACTGCCATGACCGATCACACGATGCGTCTCGCCGGCCTCGAGCCGTTCAACGTCACGCCCGGCACGCTGTTCATCAACGTCGGCGAACGCACCAACGTCACCGGCTCGAAGGCCTTCGCACGGATGGTGCTCAACGGCCAGTTCGACGAGGCGCTCGCAGTCGCGCGCCAGCAGGTCGAGAACGGCGCGCAGGTCATCGACATCAACATGGACGAGGCGATGCTCGATTCGAAGGCGGCGATGGTGCGCTTCCTGAACCTGATCGCCTCCGAGCCGGACATCGCGCGCGTGCCGATCATGATCGACTCGTCGAAGTGGGAAGTGATCGAGGCGGGCCTCAAGTGCGTGCAGGGCAAGGCGATCGTCAACTCGATCTCGCTGAAGGAAGGCGAGGAAGCCTTCATCCACCACGCGCGCCTGATCCGCCGCTACGGCGCGGCGGCCGTCGTGATGGCGTTCGACGAGACCGGCCAGGCCGACACCTACGCGCGCAAGACCGAGATCTGCACGCGTTCGTACGACATTCTCGTGAACCGGTGCGACTTCCCGCCCGAGGACATCGTGTTCGACCCGAACATCTTCGCGGTCGCCACGGGCATCGAGGAGCACAACAACTACGCGGTCGACTTCATCGAGGCGACCCGCTGGATCAAGCAGAACCTGCCGCACGCGAAGGTGAGCGGCGGGGTGTCGAACGTGTCGTTCTCGTTCCGCGGCAACGATCCGGTGCGCGAGGCGATCCACACCGTGTTCCTGTACCACGCGATCCAGGCCGGCATGGACATGGGCATCGTCAACGCGGGCCAGCTCGGCGTGTACGCCGACCTCGACGCCGACCTGCGCGAGCGCGTCGAGGACGTGATCCTGAACCGCCGCGACGACTCGACCGACCGCCTGCTCGAAGTCGCCGACAAGTTCAAGACCGGCGCGGCGAGGAAGGAAGAGAACCTCGAATGGCGCAACCAGCCGGTCGAGAAGCGTCTCGCGCACGCGCTCGTGCTCGGCATCACGAACTTCATCGTCGAGGACACCGAGGAGGCCCGCGCGAAGATCGCCGCGGCGGGCGGCCGCCCGATCAGCGTGATCGAAGGGCCGCTGATGGACGGCATGAACATCGTCGGCGACCTGTTCGGCCAGGGCAAGATGTTCCTGCCGCAGGTGGTGAAGTCGGCGCGCGTGATGAAGCAGGCGGTCGCGCACCTGATCCCGTTCATCGAGGAGGAAAAGCGCCTGCTCGCCGAGGCGGGCGGCGACGTGCGCGCGAAGGGCAAGATCGTGATCGCCACCGTCAAGGGCGACGTCCACGACATCGGCAAGAACATCGTGTCGGTCGTGCTCCAGTGCAACAACTTCGAAGTCGTCAACATGGGCGTGATGGTCCCGTGCAACGAGATCCTCGCGAAGGCGAAGGTCGAGGGCGCCGACATCATCGGGCTGTCCGGCCTCATCACGCCGAGCCTCGAGGAAATGGCCTACGTCGCCTCGGAGATGCAGCGCGACGACTACTTCCGCATCAAGAAGATCCCGCTCCTGATCGGCGGCGCGACCACCTCCCGCGTGCACACCGCCGTCAAGATCGCGCCGCACTACGAAGGCCCGGTCGTCTACGTGCCGGACGCGTCGCGTTCGGTGTCGGTCGCGTCGAGCCTCCTGTCCGACGAGGGCGCGACGCGCTATCTCGACGAATTGAAGGCCGACTACGACCGGATCCGCGACCAGCACGCGAACAAGAAGGCCCAGCCGCTCGTCACGCTCGCCGAGGCGCGCGCGAACCGGACCCCGCTCGACTGGGCGAACTACACGCCGCCCAAGCCGAAGTTCATCGGCCGCCGCCTCTTCAAGAACTACGACCTGAACGAACTGGCGACCTACATCGACTGGGGCCCGTTCTTCCAGACCTGGGACCTCGCCGGCCCGTATCCGGCGATCCTCAACGACGAGATCGTCGGCGAATCGGCGCGGCGCGTGTTCTCCGACGCGAAATCGATGCTCGCGCGCCTGATCCAGGGCCGCTGGCTCAGCGCGAACGGCGTGATCGCGCTGCTGCCCGCCAACACCGTCGGCGACGACGACATCGAGATCTACAGCGACGAATCGCGCAGCGAGGTGATGATGACCTGGCGCAACCTGCGCCAGCAGAGCGTGCGGCCGGTGGTCGACGGCGTGATGCGCCCGAACCGCTCGCTCGCCGACTTCATCGCGCCGAAGGCGTCGGGCGTGGCCGACTACATCGGCCTGTTCGCGGTCACCGCGGGGCTCGGCGTCGACGTGAAGGAGCGCCAGTTCGAGGCCGACCACGACGACTACAGCGCGATCATGCTGAAGGCGCTTGCGGACCGCTTCGCGGAAGCGTTCGCGGAGCTGCTGCACGCACGCGTGCGGCGCGACCTGTGGGGCTATGCGAACGACGAGACGCTCGGCAACGACGATCTGATCGCCGAGAAATACAAGGGCATCCGCCCGG
Source organism: Burkholderia sp. FERM BP-3421 (assembly GCF_028657905.1). NCBI lineage: Bacteria > Pseudomonadati > Pseudomonadota > Betaproteobacteria > Burkholderiales > Burkholderiaceae > Burkholderia > Burkholderia sp. FERM BP-3421. The sequence continues at coordinate 2,746,209 of NZ_CP117782.1, forward strand.
CGCCCGGCTATCCGGCCTGCCCGGACCATCTGGTGAAGCGCGACATGTTCGAAGCGCTTCATACAGACGAGATCGGCATGAGCCTGACCGATTCGCTCGCGATGCTGCCCGCCGCCAGCGTGTCGGGCTTCTACCTCGCGCACCCGGAGAGCACCTATTTCTCGGTGGGCAAGATCGGCCAGGACCAGCTCGACGATTTCGCGCGGCGCATGGCGCTGTCCCCGGAGGACGCGCGGCGCGCGCTCGCGCCGCTGCTGTGACGACGCGCCGGGGCGGCGGCCCGCCTCTTCAAGAAAAAAGCCCGCATGCATGCGGGCTTTGGCACATCCGGCGCGGCGCGACGCCGCGCGGGCTCAGAAGCCCCAGTGGATGTCGGCGTTCTGCGCCTTCGCCTCGCGCAGCATCACCAGGAACGGCGCGACGCGCTGGGCCAGGCTCGCCGGCACCTCGTGGTGCGCGTGATCCGGCTCCTCCTCGTGGAAATGCCCCGCGTGCTCGGCCCGTTGCTGCTTGGCCTGCGCAACCGCGCCTTCCAGCTTGGCGATCGCGCCGTCGAGTTCGTCGGACGTGATCACCCCGCGCTCGCCCAGCTGCTTGCCGACGATACCGAGCACGTACACCGCGAAATCCTTCAGCACGTCGAGATCCTGTGCCGCTTTGCTCTTGAACGTAATCATGACAATCCCTTTTCATCTTGTTGTGCGTGCCGGCCCCCGCTGCTCCGGAAGCCCGGCGAGCGCGCATCAGGCCGCTCGGGCGCATGGCACCTGAACGGCATATTAGCACCTGTTAAAATTCAACGATTCCTGAAACGCGCGCCCCCGGGCGCGCCGGCGTCCCGGCCCAGGCGGGCCGTCGTCAACGACATTTAACGACCAGCCATGCTGCCCGCACACAAACACACTCTCGAAACCCTGCTCGCCGACAGCGTCAAGCAGGTGGTCCAGGACCTCAAGGGCGACGCCGACGCGGCGTTCGTCACCCCCGCGATCGCGCTCGAGCGCCCGAAGGCGGCCGCGCACGGCGATGTCGCCTGCAACGTCGCGATGCAGCTCGCGAAGCCGCTGGGGACGAATCCGCGCCAGCTGGCCGAGCGGATCGTCGCCGCGCTGACCGCGCAGCCGGGCGCGCAGGACCTCGTCGAGGCCGCCGAGATCGCCGGCCCCGGCTTCATCAACCTGCGGCTGACCGCCGTCTCCAAGCAGGCCGTGGTCGGCGCGGTGCTGGCCGAGGGCCGCACCTTCGGCCAGTCGACGCGCGACGCCGGCAAGCGCGTGCTGATCGAATTCGTGTCGGCCAACCCGACCGGCCCGCTGCACCTCGGTCACGCGCGCCAGGCGGCGCTCGGCGACGTGCTCGCGAGCGTGCTCGCGAGCCAGGGCTACGCGGTGCACCGCGAGTTCTACTACAACGACGCGGGCGTGCAGATCAACAACCTCGCGCTGTCGACGCAGGCGCGCGGGCGCGGCCTGAAGCCCGGCGACGCGCTCTGGCCGGAAGCCGCGTACAACGGCGAATACATCGCCGACATCGCGCGCGACTACCTGGCGGGCGAGACGGTCGCCGCGTCGGACGGCGTGCCGGTCAAGGGCGCCGCCGACCTCGACGACCTCGACGCGATCCGCCGCTTCGCGGTCGCCTACCTGCGCCGCGAGCAGGACATGGACCTGAAGGCGTTCGGCGTGGTGTTCGACGAGTACTACCTGGAATCGTCGCTGTACAAGGAAGGCCGGGTCGAGCAGACGGTCGACGCGCTGGTCAAGGCCGGCATGACCTACGAGCAGGAAGGCGCGCTGTGGCTGCGCACGACCGACGAGGGCGACGACAAGGACCGCGTGATGCGCAAGACCGACGGCACCTACACGTATTTCGTGCCGGACGTCGCCTACCACGTGACCAAGTGGCAGCGCGGCTACACCAAGGTGATCAACGTCCAGGGCACCGACCACCACGGCACGATCGCGCGCGTGCGCGCGGGCCTGCAGGGCCTGCACGTCGGCATCCCGAAGGGCTATCCCGACTACGTGCTGCACAAGATGGTCACGGTGATGCGCGACGGTCAGGAAGTGAAGATCTCGAAGCGCGCGGGCAGCTACGTGACCGTGCGCGATCTGATCGAATGGTCGGGCGGCGCGCAGCCGGGCGCCGAGGTCGCGCCGGACCAGCTCGACGCGGCCACCCTCACGCGCGGCCGCGACGCGGTGCGTTTCTTCCTGATCTCGCGTAAGGCCGACACGGAATTCGTGTTCGATATCGACCTCGCGCTGAAACAGAACGACGAAAACCCGGTCTACTACGTGCAGTACGCGCACGCGCGGATCTGCTCGGTGCTCAACGAACTGAAGGCGCGCTACGGCGTCGACGCCGCGCAGCTCGCGACGGCCGACCTCGCGCCGCTGTCGAGCAAGTCCGCGATGTCGCTGCTGCAGAAGCTCGGCGAGTACCCGGACCTGCTCACGCATGCGGCGGGCGAGTTGGCGCCCCACGCGGTCGCGTTCTATCTGCGCGACCTCGCGGGTGAGTTTCACTCGTTCTACAATGCGGAGCGCGTGCTTGTCGACGACGCGGCGCCCCGCAATGCGCGCGCCGCGCTCCTCGCCGCCGCGCGGCAGGTGTTCGAGAACGGCCTCGCGGTGCTCGGCGTGTCCGCGCCCGAGAAGATGTAACGCGCGAGGACAGACCGTCACGGGTCGCGGCGCCGTCCGGCCGCGACCGTTTCACGATTCTTTTTGCAGGTGACTCAAGCAATGGCAAAACCACGCCGCACTACCAAGCAGTCGAAACAAGCCGGAGGAACATTTCTGGGTATCGTGCTGGGGCTGATCGTCGGCCTCGCGATCGCGGTAGTGGTGGCGCTCTATATCACGCGCGCGCCGTCGCCGTTCGTGTCGAAGGTGCCGCCGCCCACCGATGCCGGCGCAAGCCAGCCGCAGCAATTCGATCCGAACCGCGCGCTGCAGGGCAAGACGCCCGGCCAGCCGGTCCCGCAGGCCGCCCAGCCCACGCCGCCGAACACCGCGCCGGGCCAGGCCGCGAATCCGACCCAGCCGGGCCTGCTGCCCGAACCGCAGATCGTCGAGGTGCCGGGCGCCGCGACCAACGGCGACGCGAACCCGGGCGCGGACAACGGCGTCGCCGTCGCGCCGAAGCCCGCCGACATCACGCCGCCCGTGAAGAAGCCGTCGACCGCGACGGCCGCCGCGCCCTCGTCGTCGCCGTCGACCGCCAGGAACGCGCAGGCGCAGACGCCGCCGAAGGCGACCTCGTCGGCCGCCGCGACCGCCGCCAAGCCGACCTCCTCCGCGACGGCCGCGACCGCCGACGCGAACACCGGCTATTTCCTGCAGGTGGGCGCGTACAAGACCGAGGGCGACGCCGAGCAGCAGCGCGCGCGCCTCGGATTCCAGGGTTTCGAGTCGAAGGTGTCGAAGCGCGACGTCAGCGGCGTCACCTACTATCGCGTGCGGGTCGGCCCGTTCACGAAGTTCGACGACATGAACTCGGCGCGCCAGCGGCTGTCCGACGCTGGTGTCGATACCGCGGTGATCCGCTTCACGAAGCAGTGACGGGCGGCATCGCCGCGCGCCCGTCAGGCCAACCACGCAACCGATCCAACTTCCAACATGAAAAAACTGCTTAGCACGCTGTTCCTGTCCCTGAGCCTCGTCGCGGGCTTCGCGCACGCATCGCCGGCCGCGCCGGTGGCCGGCAAGGACTTCGAGGTGATGAAGGCGCCCCAGCCGGTGTCCGCGCCGGCCGGCAAGGTCGAGGTGATCGAGTTCTTCTGGTACGGCTGCCCGCACTGCTATGAATTCGAGCCGACCGTCGAGGCCTGGGTGAAGAAGCAGGGCGACAAGATCGCGTTCAAGCGCGTGCCGGTCGCGTTCCGCGACGACTTCGTGCCGCACTCGAAGCTGTTCTACGCGCTCGCCGCGCTCGGCGAGTCGGAGAAGGTCACGCCCGCCGTGTTCAACGCGATCCACAAGCAGAAGAACTACCTGCTGACGCCGGAAGCCCAGGCCGATTTCCTGGCCACGCAAGGGATCGATAAGAAGAAGTTCCTCGACGCGTACAACTCGTTCAGCGTGCAGGGCCAGGTCAAGCAATCGGCTGAGCTGCTGAAGAACTACAACATCGACGGCGTGCCGACCATCGTCGTGCAGGGCAAGTACAAGACGGGCCCCGCCTACACGAACAGCCTCGACGGCACCGCGCAGGTGATGGACTTCCTCGTGAAGCAGGTTCAGGACAAGAAGCTCTGATCCACGCCTGACGCCGTTTCACGTTCAGTTTCACGTTCAACCTGGGTTCACGCTTCATGGCTGCACCGCTGAAGGTCTTCATCACCGGCGCCTCCAGCGGAATCGGGCTCGCGCTCGCCGCGCACTACGCGGCGCAGGGCGCGACGCTCGGCCTCGTGGCGCGGCGCGGCGACACGCTCGCCGCGTTCGCGCAACGCTTTCCCGCCGCCTCGATCCATCTGTATCCCGCCGACGTGCGCGACGCCGACGCGCTCGCGCAGGCGGCCGCCCGCTTCATGGCGGCGCATGGCTGCCCGGACATCGTGATCGCCAACGCCGGCATCAGCCAGGGCGCGGTCACGGGGCAGGGCGATCTCGCCACGTTTCGCGCGGTGATGGACATCAACTACTACGGCATGGTCGCGACCTTCGAGCCGTTCGTCGGCCCGATGACGGCCGCGCGACGAGGCACGCTCGTCGGTATCGGCAGCGTCGCCGGCGTGCGCGGCCTGCCCGGCTCCGGCGCGTACAGCGCGTCGAAATCCGCCGCGATCAAGTATCTCGAAGCGTTGCGCGTCGAGCTGCGCCCCGCGCGGGTGGCCGTGGTGACGATCTCGCCCGGCTACATCCGCACGCCGATGACCACCCACAATCCGTATCCGATGCCGTTCCTGCTCGATGCCGAACGCTTCGCCGAGCGCGCGGCGCGCGCCATCGCCGGGCGCGCGCGATTTCGCGTGATTCCGTGGCAGATGGGCGTCGTCGGCATGGTGCTGCACGTGATGCCGCGCTGGCTGTACGACCGGCTGTTCGAGAAGGCGCCGCGCAAGCCCCGCGCCCGCGCCGACTAGGCCGCGGGCCTTCCCTCCCCGCTCAACCGTTGCGCGGCCCCGTCACGTAGATGGCCGGCTCGGCCGCCAGCGCGACCTTGACGCGTCGCGTCACGTCGTCCGCCAGCACCTCCTCCCGCCCCGCCTCGATCGCTTCGAGGGTCTGCCGCGCGACCTCGTCCGGGCTCAGCTTCGAAACGCCGCTCAGGTGGCCGCTCATGTCGGTGTCGATGTAGGCCGCATGCACCGCGACGACCAGCGTGTTCTGCGCACGCAGTTCCTGGCGGATCGCATTGGTCGCCGCCCACGCGGCCGCCTTCGAGATGCCGTAGGCGCCCGCGTTCGGCAGGCTCAGCCACGCGAGCACCGACAGCACGTTGACGAGCGCGCCGCCGCCGTTGTCGCGCAGCACCGGCGCGAACGCCTGCGCCACCGCGAGCGTGCCGAAGAAATTGGTGTCGAGCTGTTCGCGCAACGCCGCCGCGCCGGCCGCCGACAGCAGTTGCGGCGCGGGACGCAGGATGCCCGCGTTGTTGATCACGAGGTTCACGTCGCCCAGCGAGCGCGCGACCTCGGCCACCTCGTCCGGCCGGGTGATGTCGAGCCGCACGGCTTCCACGCCCGGCACCGTGATGCGCGCCGGATCGCGCGCCGCCGCGTAGATCTTCTTCACCCCGGCCGCCTGTAACTGCTTCACGTAGGCCAGGCCGACGCCCCGGTTCGCGCCCGTCACGAGCGCCACCGCTTGCTTCAGTTCCATCGTTCGCTCCTTTCATCACGTCACTGGAACGCCCGCCGCGACGCGCCGCCCTATATGGCCGCGCGCCGCGGCGCGGCGCGACACTTCATCCCGATGCGGGGTCGGGCGGATCGTCACCCGCGACGGCCCGCGGAATCCGGTTCGGGTCGTCGCGGGCGACGAGGTCGCCCGGCGCGGCCCGGTCATCGCGTTCATCGCGTTCGCCCGGCTTTCCCGGCTTTCCCGGCGCATCGCGAGGGCCTTGCCGGGCACACCACGCGACACGGCGGCGTCGTTCGTCGTTCGTCGTTCGTCGTTCGTCGTTCGTCGTTCGTCGTTCGTCGTTCGTCGTTCGTCGTTCGTCGTTCGTCGTTCGTCGTTCGTCGTTCGGCGTTCGGCGTTCGGCGTTCGGCGTTCGGCGTTCGGCGTTCGGCGTTCGGCGTTCGGCGTTCGGCGTTCGGCGTTCAGCGTTCAGCGTTCAGCGTTCGGCGTTCGGCGTTCGGCGTTCAGCGTTCAGCGTTCGGCGTTCGGCGTTCGGCGTTCAGCGTTCAGCGTTCAGCGTTCAGCGTTCAGCGTTCAGCGTTCAGCGTTCGGCGTTCGGCGTTCAGCATTCAACGTTCGGCGTTCAGCGTTCAGCGTTCGGCGTTCGGCGTTCGGCGTTCAGCATTCAACGTTCGGCGTTCGGCGTTCGGCGTTCGGCGTTCGGCGTTCAGCATTCAACGTTCGGCGTTCAGCGTTCGGCCTCCGGCCTCCATCATTGACCGCTCACTGATCGCCGTTCACCGGCCGCGACTCACCGCGCCCCCGCCACGTCGTGCGTCTCGTCGCACGCGGCCATCCCGCGCGAAGCCGGCTCGCCGCGCCCCATCCTCGCTGTCGGGGCGCCGAAACCGGCCGGCGCCTCGTCGGCGGCGGGCATCAACGCCAGCGAGACACTCGTCGCCTGGCGGCCGTCGCCGCCGCGCGCGGACACCCGCGCGGCGCGCGCGATCCCCCCCGCCGCCGCGCCCGTGAACGCGCCCGCGGCACGGCGTCCCCGGGCCAGCACCGCCGCACGCGATACACGATAGGCCCCACGCGCCGCGCGCTCGCCGCCGGCTTCCGGCCCACGCGGCGGCGACACCCGCCGTCCCTTCTGCTTGCCGCCACCCGCGACCGACATCCGCGCCTCGCCCATGAAATATGATGGCCGTCATATTAACTGGATTTTCACCGCCCGATGTGACGCCGATGAAAGTGGCGAACGATGATGCGCGGCCGGTCGCGAGCGCGCGGCTCGGCGTCCGCGGCAACGTCCGCGCGTCGCGCCGCCGACCGAGCCGCATTAACGACGCCCCACCGCCCCCGTGAAACGTCATGTCGTCGATCCCGCCGCCATGACAGGCGGCGCGCGCGCCCGCGTTGGCGGTCCGACCCGCATTGACGGTATGCTATCCGGCTGGCGGGCCCGCCGGCGCGCCACCGGCTCGTTTGCCGCCCCAAGAATCAAGCCACGTGGGAGATCCTATGCGTTTCACGTCGTTTACCGCCGCGGCGCTGCTCGCCGCCGCTCCGGCGCTCGTCGCGGCCAAGCCGCTGACCATCTGCACCGAGTCGAGCCCCGACGGCTTCGATGTCGTCCAGTACAACTCGCTCGTCACCACCAACGCGTCGGCCGACGTCATCTTCAACACCCTCGTGTCCTACGACGAAGCCGCGAAGAAGGTCACGCCCGCGCTCGCGGACAAATGGGACGTCAGCGCGGACGGCCTCACGTACACCTTCCACCTGCGCCCGGACGTCGCGTTCCAGACCACCGATTACTTCAAGCCGACCCGCGCGCTCAACGCCGACGACGTGGTGTTCACCTTCGGCCGGATGCTCGACGACGCCAATCCGTGGCACAAGGTCGCCGGGGCGAGCGGCTTCCCGCACGCTCAGTCGATGGGCCTCACGAAGCTCGTGAAGGCCGTCACCAAGGTCGACGACAGCACCGTGAAGTTCGAGCTGAACGAGCCGAACGCGACCTTCGTGCCGATCCTCACGATGGGCTTCGCATCGATCTACTCGGCCGAGTATGCGGACCAGCTGCTCAAGGCCGGCAAGCAGACCGACCTCAACGCGAAGCCGATCGGCACCGGCCCGTTCGTGCTGAAGGCCTACACGAAGGACGCGGTGATCCGCTACGACGTCAATCCGTCATACTGGGGCGCGAAGCCGAAGGTCGATCGCCTGATCTACGCGATCACGCCCGATCCGGCCGTGCGCGCGCAGAAGGTGAAGGCGGGCGAATGCCAGATCGCGCTGTCGCCGAAGCCACAGGACGTGGCCGCCGCGAAGGGCGACAAGGCGCTCAGGGTGGTCGAGACGCCCGCGTTCATGACCGCGTTCGTCGCGCTCAACACGCAAAAGAAGCCGCTCGACAATCCGAAGGTGCGCGAGGCGCTCAACCTCGCGTTCGACCGCACGACCTACCTGAAGGTGGTGTTCGACAACACCGCGACGCCCGCGAACAATCCGTATCCGCCGAACACCTGGAGCTACGCGAAATCGATCGCGCCGTATCCGCATGATCCGGCCAGGGCGAAGCTGCTGCTCGCCGCCGCGGGCTTCCCGAACGGCTTCGCGACGACGATCTGGGTGCGGCCGACGGGCAGCGTGCTGAACCCGAATCCGAAGGCGGGCGCCGAGCTGCTGCAGGCCGATCTCGCGAAGATCGGCGTGAAGGCCGAGGTCAAGGTGATCGAGTGGGGCGAGCTGATCAAGCAGGCGAAGCTCGGCCAGCACGATCTGCTGTTCATGGGCTGGGCCGGCGACAACGGCGACCCGGACAACTTCCTGACCCCGCAGTTCAGCTGCAACTCGGTGAAGTCCGGCATCAACTTCGCGCGCTACTGCGATCCGCAACTCGACAAGCTGATCGCGGACGGCAAGGAAACCGCCGACCTCGCGAAGCGGACCAAGGCCTACGAGGCCGCGCAGAAGTTGATCCACGACCAGGCGCTGTGGATTCCGCTCGGCTATCCGACCGCGTCGGCGCTGACCCGCGCGGGCGTGAGCGGCTATCGCGTCAGCCCGTTCGGTCGACAGAACTTCACGAGGGTGTCGGTGCAGTAACGCAGCCCGCGGCCGCCCGCGCGACGCGGGCGGCTTCCCCATCACCGGCCCGACGCGCGGCGTCGCGCAAGCGCGACCTCCAGCCCGCCGACAAGGCCGGCGTGCGGCGGACGTCGCCCGGCGCTTGTCCCGCGCGTGCGCCCCGCGCTATACTCCGCCCGTTTTCCTCCTCACCGGATCTCAGCCAAAGTGAACAACTAAGCCCTTCCCGAATGTCGCCGCCGCCGCGTCACGCACGCCGCGCGCAGGGTTTCATGCATTTCCGGAGGCGCTTATGGCCCAGATCACGTCCACCGCGGCGCGCGTCGCGCTGCATCACGTTTCCTTCCGCTTCGACGACGGCGTCACGCTGTTCGATTCGCTCGACCTCATCCTCGACGCCACGCCGACCGGCATCGTCGGCCGCAATGGCATCGGCAAAAGCGTGCTCGCGCAACTGATCGCGGGCCGGCTCGCGCCGAGCGGCGGAACCGTCAAGCACGACGCGCCGGTCGCGTTCGTCGCGCAGCAGGCGCTCGACGATTCGCGCGACGGCGCGAGCGCCGCCGCGCTCGCCGGCCTCGCCGCGCCGCTCGCGGCGCTCGACCGGCTCGCGGCGGGTCGCGCCGACGCGAGCGACTTCGAGGTGATCGGCGAGCGCTGGGATCTCGCGGAGCGCTTTCGCGCCGCGCTCGACGCCGCCGGCCTGGGCGCGCTCGATCCCGCCCGCCCGGCCCGCGACCTGAGCGGCGGCCAACGCGCGCGCGTCGCGCTGATCGGCGCGTTCCTGTCGGACGCGGGCCTGCTCGTGCTCGACGAGCCCAGCAACCACCTCGACGCACCGGGCCGCGCCTGGCTGCGCGACCAGCTCGCGCGCTGGCGCGGCGGCCTCGTCGTGGTGAGCCACGATCGCGGGCTGCTCGCCGGCATGCGGCGCATCGTCGAGCTGACGCCGCATGGACTGCGCGCCTACGGCGGCGACTACGCGCACTATTGCGCGCAGCGCGACGCGGAGCGCGACGCCGCGCAGGCCGCGCTCGATCACGCGCGCACCGAGCGCGGCCGGGTGCGCCGCCGGCTCGAACGCGAGCACGACACGATCCAGCGTCGCGCGGCCGGCGCGCGACGCTACGCGGAAACCGCCAACCTCACGCGCTCGGACCGCTTCGCCCTGAAGAACGCCGCGGTCGAGATCATGGGACACGTGCGGCGCGACCAGCGCGAGCACAAGGCGACGCTCGACGACGGGGTCGCGCGCGCCGCTGCGCGGATCGAGCCGGACACGCCGGTACTCCTGTCGCTGCCGGGCGCCGAGGTGAGCGCGCGCCGCCAGCTGTTCACGCTCGACGACGCGCGGCTGCCCTGGCTCGCCGACGACAACCCCGCCGCCGCCGTCACCTGGTCGGCGAACGGGCCGCTGCGGATCGCGCTCACCGGCCCGAACGGCTGCGGGAAATCGACGCTGCTGCAAGTGCTCGCGGGGCTCGTCGCGCCGCGCGCGGGCCGCTGCGACACGCATGTCGGCGTCGCCTACCTCGACCAGCGGCTCGCGCTGCTCGATCCCGAACGCTCGATCGTCGAGCAGTTGGGGCTGCTCGACACGCCGCTCGCCGAGGGCGAGCTGCGCAGCCGGCTCGCGCTGCTGCAACTCGACGCGACGCGCGCGACGCTGCCGACCGGCCGGCTGAGCGGCGGCGAACGCCTCAAGGCCGCGCTCGCCTGCGCGCTGTGGCGCGGCGCGCCGGCGCAGCTGCTGCTGCTCGACGAGCCGACCAACCATCTCGATCTCGAATCGGTGCGCGCGTTCGAGACGGCGCTCGCGACCTTCCCGGGCGCGCTCGTGGCCGCCTCGCACGACGACGCGTTTCTCGCCGCGCTCGCGCCCACGCACGCGATGCGCTGGAGCGCCGCCGGCTGGCGCTGCGAGCCGCTCGCCTAGCGCGCGGCGGCGGCCGGACGACGCGGCCGGAACCGCAGCACGCCGTCCGCGCCCTGCTCGCGCGCGAATTCGCCCGCGAGCCACAGCAGATGCAGGTGGGCGATCGCCTCGCCGAGCGCGAAGGTCATCTGGTGGATGTCGAGTTCGCGCCGGCGGAACATGATCGGCACGATATCGGCCGCGCTCATCGGCTGGACCGCGCAGGCCTCGCGCACCTCGTCGAGCCGCGCGCGATGATGCTCGCGCAGCTGCGCGATGCGCGTGTGCAAGCCGCGGAACGGCTTGCCGTGCGACGGCAGCACGAGGGTCCCGGCCGCCATCGCGTCGTAGCGGCCGAGCGAGTCGAGATACAGCGCGAGCGGATTGGCCTCGGGCTCCAGGTCGAACACCGACACGTTGGTCGAGATCCTCGGCAGCACCATGTCGCCCGAGATCAGCACGCCGTCGGCCGCGCTGTGCAACGCGCAATGTTCAGGAGAATGGCCGAAGCCCGTCACGACGCGCCAGTCGCGCGCGCCGATCCGCACCGTGTCGCCCTCGCGCAGGCGGCGATAGCGCGGCGGCACGGCGGGCACCAGGTCCGAGTAATAGCTGCGCCGGTTGCGCAGCTTGTCGAGCGCGACGGGATCGGCCAGGCCGTGACGCGCGAAATGCTCGGCCGCCGCCGCGCCGCCCGCGTTCGAGCCGTTGCCGCCCGCGAGCAGGCAGCCGAACGCGTATTCGCCGAGCGTCATCCACAGCCGCGCCTGCCAGCGCGCGCGCGCGCCGCCCTCGCACAGCCAGTGAGCGAGGCCGAAGTGGTCCGGATGGCAATGCGTGACGAGCACCCGCAGCACGGGCAGGCCGTCGAGCTTCGTGTCGAACAGCTGCTCCCAATGCCCGCGGATCTCGTCGGTCGCGATCCCGCAATCGACGATCGTCCAGCCCGCCTGCCCGTCGATCTCGTCGCGCAGCAGCCAGAGGTTGATGTGATCGAGCGAGAACGGCAGCGGCATGCGCAGCCAGCTCACGCCCGGCGCGACCTCGAAGGTGTCGCCCGGCGCGGGCAGCGTATCGGCGAACGGATAGTCGAGTTGATGTTCCAGGGCGTTCATCGGGGGATCTCGTAGTCGTCGCGCCGGGCACGGCGGCGCGTGGAATCGATTCTATCGCCCCGGGCGAAGACGCGCCCGCGCGCACGTCGGCAAGCGCAAAAAAGTTCGCGCCGTGATCCTTGATAAAGGTGGATCATTGCCGGAAGATGTCCCGATCGTCGTCGAATCTCGCGGAATCCGCCTTTCACCGCCGTTTCCCGCCCGTCCCGGGAACGCCGGCATCGGGCCCGCGCGGCGCTAAAATGTCGAAAGCTCCCCGTCCTGAGCGTGCACGCCCCATGAATCACTTTCCCAAACTCCTGTCGTCGCAGATCGGCTTCGACGTCGCGCAGACGATGCTCGAGCACTTCGACCACCACTACCGGGTGTTCCGCGCCGCGGCGGTGGAGGCGCAGCTGCTGTTCGAGCACGCCGACTGGCACGGGCTGCAGAAGCTCGCGCGCGAGCGGATCACGTCCTACGACGACCGCGTGCAGGAATGCGTGGAGCTGCTCGAGGACGAATACGACGCGGAGCACATCGACGACGACGTCTGGCAGCAGATCAAGCTGCACTACATCGGGCTCCTGACCTCGCACCGCCAGCCCGAATGCGCGGAGACCTTCTTCAATTCGGTGTGCTGCAAGATCCTGCACCGCTCGTATTTCAACAACGATTTCATCTTCGTGCGCCCGGCGATCTCGACCGAGTACATCGAGAACGACGAGCCGGCCGCGAAGCCGACCTACCGCGCCTACTACCCGGGCGGCGACGGTCTCGCCGCGACGCTCGAGCGGGTCGTCACGAACTTCCAGCTCGCGCCGCCGTTCGAGGACCTCGCGCGCGACATCGGCTGCGTGATGCAGGCGATCCATGACGAATTCGGCGCGTTCAGCGAAGCGGTCAATTTCCAGATCCACGTGCTGTCGTCGCTGTTCTTCCGCAACAAGACCGCGTACATCGTCGGCCGCATCATCAACGGCGACAGCGTGCTGCCGTTCGCGGTGCCGGTCCGCCACGCGCGGCCCGGCGCGCTCGCGCTCGACGCGGTGCTGCTGCGCCGCGAGCAGCTGCAGGTGATCTTCAGCTTCTCGCACTCGTATTTCCTCGTCGACATGAACGTGCCGTCCGCGTACGTCGCCTTCCTCGGCACGATCATGCCGGGCAAGCCGAAGGCGGAGATCTACACCTCGCTCGGCCTGCAGAAGCAGGGCAAGAACCTGTTCTACCGCGACCTGCTGCACCACCTGTCGCATTCGAGCGACCGCTTCATCATCGCGCCCGGCATCAAGGGGCTCGTGATGCTGGTGTTCACGCTGCCGTCGTTCCCGTACGTGTTCAAGATCATCAAGGACAGCTTCCCGCCGCCGAAGGAGACCACGCGCGCGCAGATCATGGAGAAGTACCAGCTCGTGAAGCGCCACGACCGCGTCGGGCGCATGGCCGACACGCTCGAATACTCGAGCGTCGCGCTGCCGCTCGCGCGGCTCGACCACGCGCTCGTGCGCGAGCTGGAGAAGGAGGTGCCGTCGCTGCTCGAATACGAGGGCGACGACCTCGTCATCAAGCACCTGTACATCGAGCGCCGCATGGTGCCGCTCAACCTGTACCTGCAGAACGGCAGCGACGCCGAGGTCGAGCACGGCGTGAAGGAGTACGGCAACGCGGTGAAGGAGCTGATCAAGGCGAACATCTTCCCCGGCGACATGCTGTACAAGAACTTCGGCGTGACGCGCCACGGCCGCGTGGTGTTCTACGACTACGACGAGATCGAATACCTGACCGACTGCAACGTGCGGCGCGTGCCGCCGCCGCGCAACGAGGAGGATGAGATGTCGGGCGAGCCGTGGTACTCGGTCGGCCCGCACGACATCTTCCCCGAGACCTACGGCCCGTTCCTGCTCGGCGAGCCGCGCGTGCGCGAGCATTTCCTGCGGCATCATGCCGATTTCTTCGACCCCGCGCTGTGGCAGGACAGCAAGGATCACCTGCTGCGCGGCGAACTGTCCGATTTCTACGCCTACGACGCGGCGCTGCGCTTTCGCACCCGCTATCCGGCGCGCTTCGGCGAACCCGCGTCCGCCGACGGCGCGCGGCGCGCCGCCTGAGCGCCACCTTCATCCCCCTTCATGCACGGAAACCTACCGCGATGAACCTCACCGATCACCCGCTGGCCCACCTGTTCGAAAACAACGATGCGTGGGTCAAGCGCAAGCTCGAAGACGATCCGCAATACTTCTCGCGCCTCGCCGACCAGCAGGCGCCCGAGTATCTGTGGATCGGCTGCTCCGACTCGCGCGTGCCCGCCAACCAGATCATCGGCCTGCCGCCCGGCGAGGTGTTCGTGCATCGGAACATCGCCAACGTGGTCGTGCACACCGACCTGAACTGCCTGTCGGTGCTCCAGTTCGCCGTCGACCTGCTGCGCGTCAAGCACATCATGGTGGTCGGCCACTACGGCTGCTCGGGTGTGAACGCCGCGCTGCTGAACCGCCGCGTCGGGCTCGCCGACAACTGGCTGCACCACGTGCAGGACGTGCGCGAGAAGCACGCGAACCTGCTCGACGAGTGGCCGGTCGGCGAGGCCCGCTACCGCCGCCTGATCGAACTGAACGCGATCGAGCAGGTCCTCAACGTGTGCCGCACCACGATCGTCAACGACGCCTGGGCGCGCGGCCAGTCGCTGACCGTGCACGGGCTCGTCTACGGCGTGCACGACGGCCGCATGCGCAATCTCGGGATGGCGGTGTCGCAGCCCGAGGAGCTGGACGCGACCTATCGCCGCTGCGTCGAGGGCATCTCGGCGACGCGCGCGCATTCGGCCGACAATGACATGGTGGCCGCCGATGCGGCGAAGCTCGCCGGGGCCACCGAACTGATTGCCAAAACCATCAAGGAGACAAAGCATGACGGCTGTTAACCCCGATCCGATCGTCATCGCCGCGGCGGCGCGCACGCCGATGGCGGGCTTCCAGGGCGATTTCAGCTCGCTCGCCGCGCCGCAGCTCGGCGCGGTCGCGATCGCGGCCGCGCTCGAACGCTCGGGGCTCGACGCCGCGCGGATCGACGAGGTCGTGATGGGCTGCGTGCTGCCCGCGGGCCAGGGCCAGGCGCCCGCGCGGCAGGCGTCGCTCGGCGCGGGCCTGCCGCTCGGCGCGGGCTGCACCACGATCAACAAGATGTGCGGCTCCGGCATGCGCGCCGCGATGTTCGCGCACGACATGCTGGTGGCCGGCTCGGCCGAGGTGATGATCGCGGGCGGCATGGAAAGCATGAGCAACGCGCCGTACCTGCTGCCCAAGTCGCGCGGCGGGATGCGCATGGGCCACGGCCAGGTGCTCGACCACATGTTCCTCGACGGGCTCGAGGACGCCTACGACAAGGGTCGCCTGATGGGCACCTTCGCCGAGGAATGCGCGGGCGAGTACGGCTTCACGCGCGAGGCGCAGGACGCGTTCGCGATCGAATCGCTCGCGCGCGCCAGGCGCGCCAACGAAGATGGTTCGTTCGACTGGGAAATCGCCCCCGTGACGGTCACGGGCAAGAAGGGCGACGCCGTGATCCGGCTCGACGAGCAGCCGTTCAAGGCGAACCCGGACAAGATCCCGACGCTCAAGCCGGCGTTCAGCAAGACCGGCACGGTGACGGCCGCCAATGCGTCGTCGATCTCCGACGGCGCCGCCGCGCTCGTGATGATGCGCGCCTCGACCGCCGAACGCCTGGGCGCCCGGCCGCTCGCGCGCGTGGTCGGCCACGCGACCTTCGCGCAGGCGCCGTCGCGCTTCACGACCGCCCCCGTCGGCGCGATCCGCCGGCTGTTCGACAAGAACGGCTGGCGCGCGGCCGACGTCGACCTCTACGAGATCAACGAGGCGTTCGCGGTGGTCGCGATGGCCGCGATGCGCGATCACGACCTGCCGCACGACAAGGTCAACGTGAACGGCGGCGCGTGCGCGCTCGGCCACCCGATCGGCGCGTCCGGCGCGCGGATCCTCGTCACGCTGCTCGGCGCGCTGCGCGCGCGCGGCGGCCGGCGCGGCGTCGCGAGCCTGTGCATCGGCGGCGGCGAAGCCACCGCGATGGGTATTGAACTGATCTGAGCCCCCCCGGGGCAGGAGTCCTTCCATGAAAACCGTATTGATCGTCGGCGCGTCGCGCGGCCTCGGCCGCGAATTCGCGCGCCAGTACAAGCGCGACGGCTGGAACGTGATCGCCACCGCCCGCGACGACGAGGCGCTGCGCGCGTTGCAGGCGCTCGGCGCCGACGCGCACGCGCTCGACATCGCGCGGCCCGAGCAGATCGCCGCGCTGGGCTGGAAGCTCGACGGCGAACGGCTCGACGCGGCGATCCTGGTGTCGGGCGTGTACGGCCCGCGCACCGAGGGTGTCGAGACCGTCACGGCGGAGGACTTCGACTCGGTCATGCATACCAACGTGCGCGGCCCGATGCAGCTGCTGCCGATCCTGCTGCCGCTCGTCGAGGACGCGCACGGCGTGCTCGCGGCCGTGTCGAGCCGGATGGGCAGCATCAGCGAGGCGACCGGCACGACCGGCTGGCTGTACCGGGTCAGCAAGGCGGCGCTCAACGACGCGGTGCGGATCGCGTCGCTGCAGACCCGCCACGCGGCCTGCCTGTCGCTGCATCCGGGCTGGGTGCGCACCGACATGGGCGGCGCGCAGGCCGCGATCGACCCCGAGACCAGCGTCACCGGCATGCGCCGCGTGATCGCACAGGCCGCGGGCGACCGCGAGCAGTCGAACGGCCGCTTCTTCCAGTACGACGGCATCGAGCTGGGCTGGTAAGCTGCCGGGCCCTCGACCCTTCTCCGTTCGCATGTCCGCTTCCCGACCTCTCGACTGCCCGTGCGGCGGCGCCGCGCCCAACCGTCCGGCCGGCGCGGGCGCGCCGCGCTTCGCCGCCTGCTGCGGCCGCTTCCTCGACGGCGGCGCGTTCGCGCCCGACGCGCTCGAACTGATGCGCTCGCGCTACAGCGCCTACGTGCTCCGCGACACCCGCTACCTGCGCGACACCTGGGATCCGCGCACCTGCCCGCCCGACCTCGATGCACAGGACGAGCCGCCGCGCTGGCTCGGCCTGTCGATCAAGCGTCACGCGCCGCTCGATGCGACCCACGCCGTGGTCG
Source organism: Burkholderia sp. FERM BP-3421 (assembly GCF_028657905.1). NCBI lineage: Bacteria > Pseudomonadati > Pseudomonadota > Betaproteobacteria > Burkholderiales > Burkholderiaceae > Burkholderia > Burkholderia sp. FERM BP-3421. Next base: position 2,763,250 of record NZ_CP117782.1, read on the forward strand.
AGTTCGTCGCGCGCTACAAGATCGGCGGACGCGCGCACCGCCTGCACGAAACCAGCCGCTTCACGCGCGGCGACGACGGCCGCTGGCGCTACGTCGACGGCGACGTGAGCGAACACTGAGGCGCGTGCGGCGCGCCCCGCCGCACGTTTCGGACTTTGCTGATTGATCGGACGCCACGCGGCCCGATATCGTGTGTCCCTGGTTCAGACCGACAGGGAACCGCATCCGATGCCGCCTCGCCCCGCCACCCCCACTCCGTTTTACCTGCACGTCTGCCCGCCCGTCTGCGCGGGCCCGTTCGAACTGCGCCCGCCCGGCCTGCCGGCCGATGCGCACGCGCTGCACGACCCGCACGTCGATGCGTTCGTCGGCTACGCGCACCGCACGTGCAACAGCGTGCGGATCCTCGACCTCGACGGCCGCTGCGTGTCATTGCTCGCCGCACGCCCGATGGACCGCGACGCGGCCAATGCGCTCCGCGCGCTGCTGCGCCGGCGCTTCGCGGCCCTGCTGCGCGCCGCGCCGCGGGTCGCCGTGTCCCCCGCGCATCTGCGCGACGACTCGCGCTTCGTGCCTGCGCATATCCTGCGGCTCGCGATCCGTTACGGCGTCCGCTCGCCGGATCGCGCGGGCCATCGCGGCGTCAGTCGCTATGCGGCCCCGCTCGTGCGCCAGGGCCTCGCCTATCGCCTCGCGCTCGCGGTGCGCGATCACGACGACACGGTCCTCCATGTCAGCTACCAGCGATAACGGGCGCGCCGCGCCGCCGGTCACCGTGCATCCGCTGGCGTTCGCGCATCCGGCCCGCGCCAGCGTGCTGTGGGATCGCGAATGCTTCACGCTGCTCGGCAGCATCGACTACCAGCACGCCGCCGTGCGCCTCGACGGCGCGCCGGAGCGGCACACCGACCTGCCCGCCGCCACGCGCGTGATCGTCGCCGGCCCGCTGGCGCTGACGCTCGACGGCCTGGGCCGGCTCACCGCGTTCGACTTCTATACGAACCCGGCCGGCTGGCGGCGCGTCGAGCGCCTGCCCGTCGCGCGCCCGGCCCTCGTCACGCCCCGCCTGGACGGCGCGTTCGACGCGCTCGGCCGCCTCGGCGCACGCGAGCCCGCCGCCTGGCATGCGCGCGGCACCGGCACGCTGCGGCTCGTGTGGCGCGACGCCTCGGTGTGGTACGCGATCGCGCCCGGCGTGTCGGTCGCCGCGGCCGACGACGGCACGCTCGCGCAGCTCGACATCACGGGTTTTCCACTGCCGGCCGCGGCGGAATGACACGTGCGCGTCGAATCCGCGCCACGGGATCGACGCGCACGCGAGCCCGGACGTCGCCGTCGAGATCGCGCGCTACGCCGGCATCACGCCGCGTCGCGATGCGCGGTCCGTTCACGGCGGCCGCTTCGTTCGATGCCCCACACATCCCGCACGCGCGCCAGCCGTCTTGCGATTCGTCCGGACCCGCGCCGGGGTGCGCCGTCGCGCCCGCCCGGTCGCCGGCGCCATGCCTGAGCCCCCGATCCGGCAGCCGTTTCGCCGCTCGACCGGCGCATTTGTAAGCGGCCGCCGGGTCGGCGCCGCCATCGCGGATGCCGGGTAACTCCCGCATTGCACAGCGCAAAATTGTCAGGCTACGATGAGGGTCATTCGGGTCTACGATCTCAACGGATACGGGCAGATGGCGTTCAGCAAGGCAGTAGTGGGATGGATGGCGGCTTGCGTGCTGTCGGCCGCTCAGGCCGGACCGCTGCCTGCCGCCGCGCCGCCCGACGCCGGCGGCGCGCTCGCCAGCGCCGAGCGCTTCGACTACGCCGATTCCGGCCTGCCCCAGGTGGCCGCCGATCTCAACGAGCAGGTGATCCGCATTCCGGCCGGCGCGGCCGGCGCGGTCACGCTCGAAGCCACGGTGTTCAAGCCCGACGGCCCCGGCCCGTTCCCGCTCGTCATCTTCAATCACGGCAAGAATTCAGGCGACCTGCGCGACCAGCCGCGCAGCCGCCCGCTGTCGTTCGCGCGCGAATTCGTGCGGCGCGGCTACGCCGTCGTCGCGCCGAACCGCCAGGGTTTCGCCGGCTCGGGCGGCGCCTACGTGCAGGAAGGCTGCGACGTCGAGCGCAACGGCCTCGCGCAGGCGCGCGACGTCGAGGCGACCATCGGCTACATGACGAAGCTGCCGTATGTCGATGCGCAGCACGTCCTCGTCGCCGGCACCTCGCACGGCGGCATGGTGTCGCTCGCGTACGGCACCGAGGCCGCCCCCGGCGTGAAAGGCATCATCAATTTCTCGGGCGGCCTGCGCCAGGACCTGTGCCCGAACTGGCAGAAGAACCTCGTCGGCGCGTTCGACACCTACGGCGCCGAAACCCACGTGCCGTCGCTGTGGCTGTACGGCGACAACGATTCGGTGTGGTCGCCCTCACTCGTCGGACAATTGCGCAACGCCTACATGGCGCACGGCGCCAGCACGCTGTTCGTCGACTTCGGCCGCTACAAGGACGACGCGCACCGGATCATCGTCGATCGCGACGGCGTGCCGATCTGGTGGCCGCCCGTCGGCGCGTTCCTGGCCCAGTTGAAGATGCCGGCCGCCGTGCGTTATGCGGTGGCCAGCCCGCGCGAGCCGAACGCGAGCGGCTACGCGTCGATCGACGCGGTCGACGCGGTGCCGTTCCTCGACGACGCGGGCCGCGAAGGCTATCGCCACTTCCTGAACCAGCACCCGAGCCGCGCGTTCGCGGTATCGGGCGACGGCGCGTGGTCCTGGGCCGAAGGCGGCGACGACCCGATGGCGCTCGCGCTCGACAACTGCAAGAAACAGGGGACAGGTCCCTGCAAGCTGTATGCGGTCAACGACCGGGTCGTCTGGCGCGACGCCACGCGCAGCGCGGACGCCAGTCCGGCGAACGACGCCCCGGCCGCCGCTCACGCGCTCGCGAGCCGCTGATTCCCGTCGCGCGCGCCCCTCGCCGTTTCGTCTGATCGTTCGGCCACGCGGACCGCGCACAGGCCGGATCGAGGCCGCCCTGGTCGCGCCGCCGCCACGCTCCCTGCCCGGCCGCCGAAAGCGCCGGCCGCCATCCCGCCTTTTTCCGCTTCCGAACAGATGTCCATCCGCCGGGGAGCGTCACTTTGCCGTCGTCAAAAGCGGACTTCTCCAAGGAACGCGCCCGAACCGTCGCGAGACGTCGACAAATGCCCGCAACTCCATGCCAGACAAGGCTCGGCGGGTTTGTAACGGCTAGTGCAACGAGGCGCGGAACGCGCTAATCTCGGCCCGGTTTTGGTTTTGCACGCATGCGTTTTCACGCCGCCCTGGGCCGCCCGCCGGCCATCGGATCCGGCGGCGGGCCGCGCCCCCGTGGTTGCGCCCGCAACGCCGCGTCTTCGTCACGGAGTCGTTTTGAACACACCAGCGACCGATGACTGGGTCGCGCGCAGCCTGCGCGCGGTCTGGCATCCCTGCACCCAGATGAAGCACCACGAGCGGCTGCCGCTCGTTCCCGTCGCGCGCGGCCACGGCCCGTGGCTGTACGATCGCGCCGGCCGGCGCTATCTCGACGCGATCAGCTCATGGTGGGTGAACCTGTTCGGCCATGCGAACCCGCGCATCAACGCGGCGCTCAAGGACCAGCTCGACACGCTCGAACACGCGATGCTCGCGGGCTGCACGCACGAGCCCGCCATCGAACTCGCGGAGCGGCTCTCGGCGCTCACGCAGCACACGCTCGGCCATGCGTTCTTCGCATCCGACGGCGCGTCCGCCGTCGAGATCGCGCTGAAGATGAGCTTCCACACCTGGCGCAATCGCGGTCGGGACGCGAAGCGCGAATTCGCCTGCGTCGCGAACGGCTATCACGGCGAGACGGTCGGCGCGCTCGGCGTCACCGACGTGCCGCTCTTCAGGGATGCGTACGATCCGCTGATCCGCGCCGCGCACGTGGTCGCATCGCCCGACGCGCGCCTCGCGCAGCCGGGCGAAAGCGCGGCCGACGTCGCCGCGCGCGCGCTCGCCGATGTCGAGCGGCTGTTCAACGAGCGCGGCGACCGGATCGCCGCGCTGATCATCGAGCCGCTCGTGCAGTGCGCGGCCGGCATGGCGATGCACGATCCGTCCTACGTGCGCGGGCTGCGCGCGCTGTGCGACGCGCACGAGGTGCACCTGATCGCCGACGAGATCGCCGTCGGCTGCGGCCGCAGCGGCACCTTCTTCGCCTGCGAGCAGGCAGGCGTGTGGCCCGACCTGCTGTGCCTGTCGAAGGGCATCACGGGCGGCTACCTGCCGCTGTCGATCGTGCTGTCGCGCGACGCCATCTTCGCGGCGTTCTACGACGACGACACCGCGCGCGGCTTCCTGCATTCGCACTCGTACACGGGCAATCCGCTCGCGTGCCGCGCGGCGCTCGCGACGCTCGACCTGTTCGCGAGCGACGACGTGCTCGCCGCCAACGCGCGCAAGTCGGCGCGCCTGCGCGAGGCGCTCCGGCCGCTCGCCGCGCATCCGCGCGTGCGGCACCTGCGCGAGCGCGGCACGATCTTCGCGTTCGACGTCGCGCTCGACGGCGAGGCCGCGCGCACGTTCCCGCGCCGCTTCTTCGAGCATGCGCTCGCGCGCGAAGCCCTGCTGCGCCCGCTCGGCACCACGGTCTATCTGATGCCGCCGTACATCCTCGACGACGACGAGCTCGCGTGGCTCGCCGCGCGCACGCTCGACACGCTCGACGCCACGCTCGAAGGAGCCGCCGCATGACCCATCCCCTGCTCGACACGCTCGCCCGCGGCCTCGCCGCCCTCGACGCCGACGGCCTGCGCCGCCTGCGCCGCATCGCCGACACCGCATGCGACGCGCACATGACGGTCGACGGGCGGACGATCATCGGTTTCGCGAGCAACGACTACCTCGGCCTCGCCGCGCATCCCCGGCTCGTCGACGCGTTCGCCGAAGGCGCGCGCCGCTACGGCTCCGGCAGCGGCGGCTCGCACCTGCTCGGCGGACACTCGCGCGCGCACGCGCGGCTCGAGGACGCGCTGGCCGCGTTCGCGGGCGGCTTCTGCGACGCGCCGCGCGCGCTGTACTTCAGCACCGGCTACATGGCGAACCTCGCCGCCTTGACCGCGCTCGCCGGACGCGGCGCGACGATCTTCTCCGACGCGCTGAACCATGCGTCGCTGATCGACGGCGCACGGCTGTCGCGCGCGACCGTGCAGATCTATCCGCACCGCGACACCGACGCGCTCGCCGCGCTGCTCGCCGCCTCCGACGCCGACACCAAGCTGATCGTCACCGACACGGTGTTCAGCATGGACGGCGACGTCGCGCCCCTCGCGGGCCTCGTCGCGCTCGCGGAAGCGCACAACGCCTGGCTCGTCACCGACGATGCGCACGGCTTCGGCGTGCTCGGCCCGCAGGGGCGCGGCGCGCTCGCCGCGCAGGCGCTGCGCTCGCCGAACCTCGTCTACGTCGGCACGCTCGGCAAGGCGGCGGGCGTCGCGGGCGCCTTCGTCGTCGCGCACGAGACCGTCATCGAATGGCTGGTCCAGCGTGCGCGCAGCTACATCTTCACGACGGCCGCGCCGCCGTCGGTCGCGCACGCGGTATCCGCGAGCCTCGAACTGATCGGCGGCGCCGAAGGCGACGCGCGCCGCGCGCACCTCGGCCAGCTGATCGAGCGCACCCGCGCGATCCTGCGCCGCACCCGCTGGCATGCGCCCGACTCGCACACGGCGGTGCAGCCGCTCGTGATCGGCGACAACGAGACGACGCTCGCCGCGATGGCCGCGCTCGACGAACATGGCCTGTGGGTGCCCGCGATCCGGCCGCCGACGGTGCCCGCCGGCACCTCGCGGCTGCGCGTCTCGCTGTCGGCCGCGCATTCGTTCGACGATCTCGCGCGCCTCGACGCCGCGCTCGCGCATGCGGGCGACGCGGCCGCCGCGCGGGAGGCGCGCGCCGCATGACCGCCCCGCTTTCGCTGTTCGTCACCGGCACCGACACCGAGATCGGCAAGACCTTCGTCAGCGCCGCCCTGCTGTACGGCTTCGCGCGCCACGGGCTGCGCGCCGCCGCGATGAAGCCGATCGCGGCGGGCGCCTACGAGCGCGACGGGGTCTGGCGCAACGAGGACGCGGACCAGCTCGACGCCGCCGCGAACGTCGCGCTGCCGCCCGCGATCCGCACGCCGTTCCTGCTGAAAGCACCCGCCGCGCCGCACATCGTCGCCGCCGAGGAGCGCGTGACGCTCGACATCGGCACGATCGTCGCCGCGCACCAGCGCGCGTGCGAGGCGGCCGACATCGTGGTGGTCGAGGGTGTCGGCGGGTTCCGCGTGCCGCTCGACACGACCCGCGACACCGCCGACCTCGCGGTCGCGCTCGGCCTGCCGGTGGTGCTCGTGGTCGGCATGCGGCTCGGCTGCATCAACCATGCGCTGCTCACCGCCGACGCGATCGCCGCGCGCGGCCTGACCCTCGCCGGCTGGGTCGCGAACCGCATCGACCCGGCGATGGGCTATGCCGACGAGAACCTCGACACGCTGCGCCTGTGGCTCGAACGCGAGCATCGCGCGCCGCTCGTCGGCAGCATCGCGCACCAGAGCCCGCCCGATCCCGCGCGTGCGTCGCACGCGCTCGATATTCCCCGCTTGCTGGACACGCTGCGCGCCGCGCGCGGCGCGTCCTGATTGCCCCTTCCACGTTCCCACGACACAACCAGGAAACGACATGACCGAAGCCCAGACCACCTCCCCGACGCCCGCCGCCGTGCCGGTGGCCGCTCCCGCCGCCCCGCGCTGGCGCGTGGCCGACGTGCTCGCGCTGTACGAGCTGCCGTTCAACGACCTGATGTTCCGCGCGCAGCAGGCGCATCGCGCGCACTTCGACGCGAACGCGATCCAGCTGTCGACGCTGCTGTCGATCAAGACCGGCGGCTGCGAGGAAGACTGCGGCTACTGCTCGCAATCGTCGCACCACGAGACGGGCCTCAAGGCCGAGAAGCTGATGGACGTCGACGCGGTGCTCACCGCCGCGCGCGTCGCGAAGGACAACGGCGCGACCCGCTTCTGCATGGGCGCGGCCTGGCGCAATCCGAAGGACCGCCATCTCGAGCCGATCAAGGACATGATCCGCGGCGTGAAGGAGATGGGCATGGAGACCTGCGTGACGCTCGGCATGCTGGAGGCGCATCAGGCGCAGGCGCTGTCGGAAGCGGGCCTCGACTACTACAACCACAACCTCGACACCTCGCCCGAGTTCTACGGCCAGGTGATCTCGACGCGCACCTACCAGGACCGCCTCGACACGCTCGACCGCGTGCGCGACGCCGGCATCAACGTGTGCTGCGGCGGCATCATCGGCATGGGCGAATCGCGCCGCGAGCGCGCGGGCCTGATCACCCAGCTCGCGAACCTGAACCCGTATCCGGAATCGGTGCCGATCAACAACCTGGTGGCGATCGAGGGCACGCCGCTCGAAGGCACCGCGGCGCTCGACCCGTTCGAGTTCGTGCGCACGATCGCGGTCGCGCGCATCACGATGCCGAAGGCGATGGTGCGCCTGTCGGCCGGCCGCGAGCAGCTCGACGACGCGATGCAGTCGCTGTGCTTCCTCGCGGGCGCGAACTCGATGTTCTACGGCGACCAGCTGCTGACCACCGGCAATCCGCAGGCGGAAGCCGACCGGCAACTGCTCGCGCGGCTCGGGATGCGCACGGAAGTTGCGCAGCAGATGCCGAAGGAAACCGCGCAGTCCTGCGCGCACGGCGCGGCGAACTGATCAACCGATCGACTGATCGCGCGGTCCGGGCCGCCTGGCGGGGCGGCTCGGCGGCGCAGGCCCCGCTCCGCGTTGCGCGGCAGTCGTCAGGGCCGGGCCGATAGGCCCGACGCGGGGCCTGCATCGTCGCGAACCGGCCTGCGCGGCCCGCGACGAGCCGTGCCGGAATCCCGCGCCTCATCGGCCGCGCTCGACATCGGGCAAGCCGTCTTCGACCGCGTCGAGGCATACGACCGGCCTCTCTCCCGCCTCCGCTTCCGCTTCAAACGTCGCATCCTCACGCCCGACGCGGATCGCAACGCCGACCGGCCGGACACCGGCTTCATGTGTTTTCGAGCGGGCCCCGGCCGCTTCGCCCTTGCGCGGCGGCTCACCCCGCGCATGCGGGTCGGGGCCGCGCGCGCCGGCCCCCGGCTGAACCGCTACGCCGCCGCGTCCAACGCGGCGCGCGCCTTCGCCACCTGGCGCGCGTCGACGGGCGCGAGCACCTCGCCGCGCTCGCGCACGCCCGAGCCGAAATGCACCGCGCGCACGCCGGTCGCACGCGCGAATTCCCCGACTGCCGCCACCGTCAGCCCCGCGCCCGCGAGCACCGTGCACGACGTACCCGCCGCGCGCCGCACCATCCGCGCGATCACGTCGCGGCCGTCCAGCGCCGAAGGATGGCCGCCCGAGGTCAGCACCGACGTCACCGCCGGCACGCGCAGCAGCACCTCGAACGCCGCGTTGAGATCGCGCGCGACATCGAACGCGCGATGGAAGGTCAGCGGGCGGCCGTCCGCCGCGTCGGCGACGCGCTGCAGCGCGTTCACGTCGACCTCGCCGTGTGCGTCGAGCATGCCGAACACGATGCCGTGCGCGCCGGCCGCGACCGCCGCGCGCACGTCGCGCGCGATCGTCGCGAGATCGTCGGCGTCGTAGTGAAACGAGCGGCTGTGCGGTCGCACGATCACGTTGACCGGGATCGGCACCGCGGCCACCACGGTTTCGATCAGCCCGACGCTCGGCGTCAGGCCGCCCTCGCCGATCGCCGTCACGAGTTCGAGCCGGTCCGCGCCCGCGCGGGCGGCGGTGCGGGCGTCGCCGACCGTGGTGGCGATCACTTCGAGGAGCAGGGAGGAGGCAGGCATCGGCGGGCTCGTCGTCGGGTGGGATCAGCCTGCATCCTACCCGACCCGCCGCGTCCGATCAGTCGAGGAAGTCCGCGTATTCCTTGCGCGCGTACCCTTGCAACTGAGCCCACGGCGGCGTCGCGGCGCGCGCGACCGGCGTCAGCGTGAGCTTGCGCGTGACGCGGCCGTCCGCGCTCCGGTATTCGATCGCGAGCGGCGCCTGCAGCGTCTCGCTCCACAGGATCCGGTTCAGCCCCTGCGCGCCGGCCGTCGCGACCTTCTGCTCGTACCAGCGCGTGCCCGGCGCGCGGCCCGGCTTCGCGCTCGCCGCGAGCGGCTTCAGGCGCGCGGGCGGCGTCAGGTAGTACGCGTTGTCCCACGAACCGTCGAAGCCGGTGGTCTCGTATTCGGCAGGCGGCACATCGACGACGGTCCGCTCGGCGGCGCTCACGTACTCGATCCGCGCGCACCGGCCGTCATGGGTCACATGACGCGCCGCCGACGCGAAGTCGAAGTGCTTGTGGCCGGCGTGCGCCTCCGCCGCGACGGGCCGCACACCCGTCGACGCCGCGTCCGACGCACGAGCCCGGGCCTGTTCATGCGCGTGCCCGTGTTCCGCCTCGCCGTCCGCGCCGGGCTTCACGCGCTCGACCCACACATGTCCCTCGCGCCGCACCATCCGCTCGCGATACGAGGTGGTGCGCGTCACGCCGTCGGCGCCCACCGTCATGCTTTCGTGCAGCAGCACCGCGTCGAGCGCGGGCGCGGCGCAGGCCAGCGCCGCCGCGCAGCCGCACGCGAGGCCCGCGAGGGCCCGCATTCCGATTCCGTTCATCGCCGCCCGCTCAGAAGCCGAACGCCGAGCGCACGAGACCGAACACCTTCGTGTTGTCGATCGTGCCCTTGAACGCCTTCGCATCGGCGCCGTCCGCGAACAGCATCACGTCGCCGCCGCCGTGCGTCTCCGATCCCGGCCCGCCGACCCGCACGCCGACCTCCTGCAGGTAGGCCTCGTCCGTCACGACCGCCGAATCGACCGACGTGCGCACGTTCGGCCGGTTCGCGCCGTTGCCGAACACGAGCGTCGTGTAGGTGTTGCCGTCCGCGTCCTTGTTCGGCTGGCCGTCGCGATAGCTGCGGCTGATGTCGAGGATCGGATTGCCGCGCTTCGAGTAGCCGTTGATCGTCATCGTGTGGTCGTGGTCGGCCGTCACGACGATCAGCGTGTTCGACAGGTCGACCTTCGACAGCGCGACGCGGATCGCCTCGTCGAACGCGCCGGCGTCCTCGAGCGCGCGCTTCGCGTTGGTGCCGTGCAGCGCGTGATCGATGCGGCCGCCCTCGACCATCAGGAAATAGCCGTTCGGATTCTGCGCGAGCACGTCGATCGCCTTCGAGGTCATCTCCGCGAGGCTCGGCTGCGTCGGCCCCTCGCCCTTGCCGGCGGCGCGGTCCAGTTCGTATTCGAGGTGGCTCGTCGTGCTGAACAGCCCGACCAGCTTGCCTTGCTTGACCTGCGCGAGCTGGTCCTTGGTCGCCGCGACCGCATAGCCCTTCGCGCGCAATTCGGCGAGCAGGTTGCGCCCGTCCGCGCGGCCGCGCTTGTTGCTGGCGGCATCGTACGGCGTCCAGTGGTTGCGGCCGCCGCCCATCAGCACGTCGACGCCGTCGCCCAGCGCCGCGTTATAGCCCACTCCGCCCGGCACGGCCTGCGCGGCGATGTCGTACTGCGCGTCGCGATGGCAGATGTGCGAGTAGGTCGCGGCCGGCGTCGCGTGGGTCAGCTCGGTGGTCGTGATCGCACCGACCGCCTTGCCGCGCGCCTTCGCGAGTTCGAGCAGCGTCGGCACCGCGCGGCCGTTGCCCGGCGCGCAGTTGTTGACGGTCTTGTTGCCGTTCGCATCGGCGCCCGGCGCCACCGCGCGCGTGTCGGACGACATCGACAGCACCTCGTTGTTCATCTTCACGCCGGTCATGTACGCGGCCATCGACGGCGCGCTGTCGGTCGTCTGCGCGTCGTTCGAGAAGGTCTTCACGCGCGCCGTGCGCGCGAGCTTCTCCATCGTCAGCTGGCCCGCCTCGCCCACCTTGTAGATGCGGCTCGCGGTGACCGTGGTCGGCCCCATGCCGTCGCCCAGAAAGAAGATCACGTTCTTCGCCTGGCCCGCGGCCTGCGCCGCCTGGCCGAAGCCCATGCCCGCGATACCCGCCGCGGCCAGCGTCGCCGCCGCGATGCGCTTGATAGTCGACATCCTGTATTCCCCTGTTCCCTGAAAGGCCGCGCTCACAGCTGCACCGCGTTGCGGACCAGCTCGAACACCTTGTTGTTCTCGATCACGCCGTGGAATTGCTCCGCGCCCTTGCCGATCGCGCCGAGGAACACGTCGGTGCCGCCGTGCGTTTCGCCGCCCTTGTCCATCCGCACGACCGCTTCCTGGCGATAGTCGTCCGCGCCCGTCACCGCGTCGCTGAGGTTGGTGCCCGCGCGGCTGCCCTGCACGCGGTTCTCGCCGTTGCCGAAGCCGATGATCGTGTACGGCGCGCCGTCCGCGTCCTTCGCGACCGCGCCGTTCTGGTAGTTGCGCAGCACGCCGAGCACGCCCGGCTTGCCCGCCTCGGTCTTGCCCGTGCGCGCCGCATAGCCGTTCAGCACCAGCGTGTGGTCGTGGTCGGCCGTGACCACGATCAGCGTGTTCTCGAGCTTCGGATCGGTCTTGCGCACCTTGTCGAGCGTCGCGCGGATCGCGTTGTCGAACGCGATCGTGTCCTGCAGCGCGCGCTTCGCGTTGGTGTCGTGCAGCGCGTGATCGATCCGGCCGCCCTCGACCATCAGGAAATAGCCCTTCTGGTTCTTCTGCAGCACGTCGAGCGCGCGCGTCGCCATGTCGGCGAGGCTCGGCTCCTTGGCCGGATTGCGGTCGAGGTCGTAGCTCATGTGGCTCGACGCGAAGAGGCCGAGCAGCTTGCCGCTCCTGGTCGCGTCGGCCGCCTGCAGCTCGTCGCGGGTCTGCGCGACAGCGTAGCCCTTCGCCTTGAACTCGGCGACGAGATTGCGCCCGTCGACGCGCTTGCCGCCGCCGTCCTTCGGCACGAAGAACTGCGAGCCGCCGCCGAGCACGACGTCGACGCCGTCGCGCAGCGCCGCGTTGTAGCCCGCGCCGCCCGGCACGAGCTGCGCGGCGATGTCGTTCTCCGCGTCGCGGTGGCACACGTGCGAATAGGTCGCGGCGGGCGTCGCGTGGGTGACGCGCGTGGTGGTGACGACGCCCGTGCCCATGCCGCGCTCCTTCGCGATCTCGAGCAGCGTGCGCGCGGCCTTGCCGTTGTTCGCGCCACAGTTGCCGGTGAGATCCTTGGTCGGCTCGATCGCCTTCGTGTCCGGCGTCATGGCGATCACTTCGTTGTTGGTCTTCACGCCCGTCATGTAGGCGGACATCGACGGCGCGCTGTCGGTCACCTGCGCGTCGTTCGAATAGGTCTTCACGAACGCGGTTTCCGGCAGCGTGTCGAGCGTCAGCTCGCCGTCCTCGCCCACCCCGTAGATGCGCGCGGCGGTCAGCGTGGTGAGCCCCATCCCGTCGCCGAGGAAGAAGATCACGTTGCGCGCCGCGGTCGCCTGCGCCCCGTCGTCGATGCGGGGCACCGCGCTCGTCGGCCCGTCGTCGCTACCGCAGCCCGTCGCCGCGAAGACGCTTGCACAGAGCAGCGCCGCCAGTCTCGTTCGCTTCATGTTTTCGGCTTCCTTGATGGAGTCTTTCAAAACGAAAGGACGATAAGGGGCCGATGTGACGCGAATGTGAAGGCAAATGAAAGTATCCGGAAATGAAAACGGAAGGATCGGCGGCGGGCGTGGGACGCCCGCGCGTGCGGTTCCGCGGTTCCGCGGTTCGTCAGTCAGCCAGCTCGCGCCCCGCCGCGCGTGCACCGGGCGCGGCGAACCACCAGCCGAGCCAGCCGAGCAGCACGGCGAGGCACGCGCCGCGGATCAGCCCGCTCGCCGGCACCTCGATCGCGATCCCGTGGTTCGCGGCGGCGAGCAGCGAGAGGAATTCCGGCGACAGCCGCATCGCGAGCAGCGTGAGCACGTCGAGCAGGGTGATCGCCGAGGTGACGAGCAGGCCGATGCCGACCGGCCGCATGCGCGGCGTGACGCGCGCGATCCACGCGCCGAGCAGGTACAGGAGCGCCGTGCAGACGAGCGCGACCAGCACCCCGCGATGCTTGAGCGGCACCGAGGGCGCCCAGATCAGCACCATCTCGGCAACCATCAGCACGAGACTCGCGATCCCGACGCACAGCAGGCCGATTGCGTTGCGCACGAAGTTCATCGTGCGTCCCGCACGAAGTAGGCGGTGGCGGCCGGACGATACAGCAGGTAGAGGAACAGGGCGGCCAGCACCGCGCCCGGCAGCAACATGATCTTGAACGGCGAGGTGACGAGCGAGAAGGCGAGCGTCGCCAGCGTGATGACGGTGTAGAGCGTGCGCGCCCACGCGCGCCCCTTCAGGATGCCGACGCCGGCGACGAGGCACAGCGCCTGGGAGGCGATGGAGACCGCGAGCATGACCGGCAGCGGCATCATCGAGCGCGCGAACACAGCCTGCGCGCTCGGATTGTGCAGGGTCCACGGCCACACCAGCAGCGCGATCGCATTGGTGACGACGATGAACCAGCCGAGGATGCTCAGGGAGACGGGTCTTTTCATGGTGTTGTTGTGCGTCCTGGGATCGATCCGGCGGCGCGCGGCGCCTAGTCTCTCCATCCGCGCCCCGTGAAGTTCGCGCCCATTCTCGGCCCGCGTTGCGGAAAAATCAACCGCGCGGACGGGCGGCGGACGAAGCGAGCCGCCCGAGTCGCCCGACCCATCCGGGGGAAGCGCGCGCCGCGCCATGACCCGCGCGGCGCACCGACGCGGAGAAAGAAGGCGGGCCGGCGGCGCGCGCACCGCGGCCCTTGCCCGCGCCGCCTAGTCGCCCGCCGCCGCGTCCTCGTCGAGCCAATCGATGTCCGCGCACAGCACGCACTGCGCATCGCCGACCCGCAGCGCGGCCGACAAGGTCACGCACGGCAGCGCCTCGTTGATCGACAGATACGGCCGGGTCGCATGCACGCGCCCCGGCTCCGCGATCGCCGCGCGGAAATACGGCCGGCGCAGCCAGTTCGCCCCCTGCGCGTCGGCGAGCGGCGTGAAGCGCGATTCGGGCGCCGCGCGATCGGCGCGCAGCACCACGTTGCGGCCCGTCTGCCGCCCGTTCGCATCGAGCAGGAAGCAGCGCGCCGCATGATCGAGCGCGAGGAAATTCCAGCACACCTCGTCGAGCGGTTCGCCGCCCACGAGCCGGTCGACCGCGCGCTCGAACGCGCGCAGGTAGGGCGCGAGCCGCTGCGCGTCGCGCCGCTCGCGCGCATCGGTCCGGCTGCGATGGCGCTCCGTCAGTTCCGCGATGCAGGTGGACGCCGCCACGCTGTCCGGCAGGCCCGGGGCGGGCCGGCCGAAGAAATAGCCCTGCACGAAATCGGTCCCGCACGACAGCGCGATCTGCGCCTCGTGTTCGGTCTCGATGCCCTCGATCAGCACCAGCTTGCCCGCCTCGTGCAGCAGCGTCACGAGCCCGTGCAGGATCGCCGTGAGACCGGTGCGGTGCTGCGCCTGCGACAGCATGATGCGGTCCAGCTTGACGATGTCCGGATTCAGCTGCCAGATCCGCTCCAGGTTCGAATGCCCCGCGCCGAAATCGTCGAGCGCGATCAGGAAGCCCTGCTCGCGAAACGCGCGCACCGCCTCGGCCAGCTTTTCCAGATCGTCGGCGCGCTGTTCGAGCACCTCCAGCACGACGCGCCGGGGCGGCACGCCGAGCCGCGTCAGGTTCGCGAGCAGCGCCGCCGCCTGGAACGGATCGGTGAGCGCGCACGGATTCACGTTGAGGAACAGCCACTCGCGCCCGGCGCCGAGCAGTGCGAAGTTTTCGAGGTGCAGCGCCTGCGCGAGGCGGTCGACCTGCATCAGCTCGCCATGGCGCGCGGCCTCGCCGAACACGTCGAGCGGCGACACCGGCCGGTCGAGCGGATCGTGCGCGCGCAACAAGGCCTCGTAGCCGACCGCGCGCTGGTGCGACAGGCTGAAGATCGGCTGGAACACGCTCGTCAGCGTCAGCTCGCGATGCCGGGTCACGACGCGGTCGAGGCCGGAGGCCAGCTCGGGCTCGAAGTGGTACGGCGATGCGCTCATCGGGCGCTCCTGCTGGGCGATGGTCATGTCAGCCTCCTCATGACGCTCTCATCGGCAGGCGGTAGGTTCGGCTCTCGGGTTTTCATCACGGATCCTCGGTTATCCAATTTAGTTGTGACCACCACCAAGCAAGCTCCGTGCGCGCTCTCGCGCGCGGCCGGCCTGATATTTCGGTGCCCGATTCATTCCGGATGCCTGCCGCCGGGGCTTTTTTGCACCAACCCGGTGCAATCGACCGCGGGGCCGGGACGACGCGCACCTTGCGGGCACGTTACACTCCGTACCGTTCCTGTATTGCCACCTGCACGTTTCAATGGAAATTGTCTTTACCGTCCTGATCCTGCTGCTGGCCGTCGCGCTGTCCGGGATGATCACCCGGGTGCTGCCGCTGCGCCTGCCGCTGCCGCTCATGCAGATCGCGATCGGCGCGCTGCTCGCGTGGCCGACGTTCAACCTGCACGTCACGTTCGATCCCGAGATCTTCATGCTGCTGTTCATCCCGCCGCTGCTGTTCGCGGACGGCTGGCGGATCCCGAAACGGGAGCTGTACCTGCAGCGGCGCGCGATCCTGATGCTGGCCTTCGGCCTCGTCTTCATGACCGTACTCGCGGTCGGCTATTTTGCGCATTGGTTGATTCCCGGCCTGCCGCTGCCGATCGCGTTCGCGCTCGCGGCCGTGCTGTCGCCGACCGACGCGGTCGCGCTGTCCGGCATCGCGGGCAAGGGCCGGATCCCGCCGCAGCTGATGCACATCCTCGAAGGCGAGGCGCTGATGAACGACGCGTCGGGCCTCGTCGCGCTCAAGTTCGCGATCGCCGCCGCGCTCACCGGCGTGTTCTCGCTGCGCGACGCGTCGATCAGCTTCGTGATCGTCGCGTCGGGCGGCCTCGCGACGGGCGCGCTGCTGTCCTGGCTGTTCAGCGCGCTGTCGACGCGCTTCCTCAATTCGTCGCAGGAAGGCGACCCCGCGCCCGGCATCGTGATGACGCTGCTCGTGCCGTTCGCGGCCTACCTGATCGCCGAGCATCTGGGCCTGTCCGGGATCCTGTCGGCGGTCGCGTCGGGGATGATGATGAACTACACGAACTTCTCGCGCACCAGCACGGTGGCGTCGCGGATCCGCGCGGAAAGCACCTGGGCGATGATCGAGTTCGTGTTCAACGGCATGGTGTTCATCATGCTCGGGCTGCAGCTGCCGCACATCATCGGCCGCGCGCTCGTCGACGCGCATCACACGAGCGACGCGCTCGTCGGCGCGATGCTCGGCTATGTCGCGGCGATGCTGGCCGCGCTCTATGCGATCCGCTTCGCGTGGGTGTGGCTGCTGCGCTGGATCGCGAGCCGGCGCGCCGCGAAGCGGGGGCTCGCCGGCACCATGGCGGGGCTGCGCACGATCGCGGTGATGACGGTCGGCGGCGTGCGCGGCGCGATCACGCTCGCGGGCGTGCTGTCGATTCCGGTCGCGCTCGACAACGGCGCGCCGCTCGCCGGCCGCGACACCGCGATCTTCATCGCCTCGGGCGTGATCCTCGGCTCGCTGTGCATCGCCGTGGCCGGCCTGCCGCTGCTGCTGCGCGGGGTCCGCTCCAGCCACAACCCGCATGCGGAGGAAGAGCGCGCCGCGCGCTCGGCGGCCGCCCAGGCCGCGATCCGCGCGGTCGACTCGACCCACGACGCGCTCGCCGTCGAGCTGGACGAAGCCGCCGCCGCGCGCTGCACGGAAGTCACGGCGCGCGTGATGGACCAGTACCGGCGCCGGCTCGCGGGGCTCGTCGGCGAGAGCGAGCCGCTCGCCGAGGCGAAGCAGGCGGAGAAGATGGAGTTGCAGATGCGGATCGCGGGCATTCGCGCCGAGCGCGCGGTGCTGTACCGGCTGCGCGGCGAACAGAAGATCAACGACGAGACGCTCGCGAAGCTGATGCGCGAGATCGACCTGTCGGAAAGCGCGCTGTCGACGCGGAAGAAGGGTTTGGTCGGCGGGTGAGGGACGGAGATTGCAGCGTCGTCCCATAGCCGCCTGGCATCCGTGTCTGGATCATGACGTTCCTGCCAACTGATCAACTTGAGTGCGGAACGCCATGACACGCCCTTCCTTCGCCACCGCTTGGGCCGCCGCGATGCGAATCTACGAACCTGCAACAACCGGAGCAACTATCGCCAAGATAATTGGCGGTACCGTTGCGCGGAACATAACCAACCCGGATCCGCAGCAACGATGGGTAAATACGTGCGCGGTCAGAATGAGCTATGTCCTGAATCAATCGGGCGTGATCGTACCGCGCCTCCCAAGAAGAACCGTTTCGGGAGCGGATGAGAAGTGGCATTTCTATCGTGTCAAAGATCTCATCGAGTTTCTGAGGCAACGATGGGGCCCACCCGAAGTCGTCCCGTTTCCACCGGCTGGCGGCGGCACACTTGCCAACAAGAAAGGAGTGGTTCTATTTGAGGTGTCGGGGTGGTCGAATGCGAACGGCCACGCAACTTTGTGGAACGGTTGCAATTGCTATGACCAATGCTACTTTAATCAACGTGAATCGACCTATCGAACCACACGTGCCAATTTTTGGAGCCTGTCGTGACGAAGCGGCTTAAGATCATTGCAACCCTGCTTGCAATTGCGACCCTCACGACGTCGGGTACTCAAGCGGCAAATAATACGACCTCCCCACAAGCCCACTCCCGTTCCGATCGGCAAAACTTCAAGGACATGGTGCTCGCCACCTGCGTCGCCGACGCATACCGGCAGGCGCCGCTCGCGGCGCGCGACGCGGGCAGCAGCGTCAGCGCCCTGCAGGAATGGTCCCACTACGACATGGAGCGCGCGCCCGATGCGATCCGCGCGCTGGTCGACGCCTATCTCGCCCGCGACTACCGCAATCCGCTCGCGGAAGCCGAGGCCCCGGGCTTGCGATTCGATTTCCTCAAATGCCTGGACCTCTATCACAGCGCCGCGCTCGACACGCTCGCGCGACGCTTGACCGCCCCGCCGGCCCGCGCCTCCCGGCCGCGCAGCCGTTGAAGCTCCACCCGGCCTCGCGTCGCCGGCAAAAACAAAAGCGGGCCGGCGGCCCGCTTTCTTCATGCATGCGCCGGGCGCGTCAGCCCGCCCGCCTCACTGCGCGAGCCTGACCGGCACCGGACGCGTCAGCAGATCCACGTACAGCTCGAAGAAGCGCTTGCTGTCGAACTGCTTCACGATCTTCACCTTCTGCAGCGCGGCGCCCTCGGGCTGCCGCGCATAGCCGATCGACCGACCGTTGTCGGGGCGGCCCGGCTTCGCGACCACGTCGAGGTATTCCTCCGACACCTCCGTCGCGTAGCTCGGATCGAGCAGGTACGCGATCGTCAGCGTGTCCCAGATGTTCTGCGTGTAGTTCGGGTTGTTCTCGAAGCCGTCCTTGCCGGTGAAGCCATAGCCGTTCATCTGGCGATAGACCTCGGTGACCGCAGTCGGGTGCGCCGGGTGCGCGATGCGGTCATAGATCGGCTTGGTCAGGAACACCGTGTCGGTGACGTCGAGCGGCACCACCACCTGCGGGATCGGCAGGCGCACCACCTCGCGCGCCGCGTCCGGATCGAACCACCAGTTGAACTCGGCCGCCTTCGTCGTGTTGCCCGCCACGTGCACCGCGCCGCCCATGTAGATGATCTGCTTGATCAGCGGCACGATCGACGGGTCGCGCTTCGCCGCGAGCGCGAGATTGGTCAGCGGGCCGACCGCGAGCACCGTGATCTCGTGCGGATTCGCCTTGACCGTGCGGATGATGAAGTCGACCGCATGCTCGCGCTGCACGTAGGTGCGCTTCGCGAAGCCGTCGGGCGGCGCCTTCAGGTCCGATGCATGGCGCGGCTCGGGCGAATCCCACGCGCCCAGGTAGCCGTCGCCGCCCGCGCCCGCCGCCAGTTCGCGCTTGATGGTCGCGTAGTTGTGATCGAACGCGTAGTTCGCGCCGCTGTAGATGCCGATCTGGCTGCCCGCGCCGAGCCGCTCGACCGATTTCAGCGCATCGGCCACGCCCTGCTTGAGCCATTGGTTGCCCGACACGACCGTGATGCCCATCACCTTGAGCTTGCCCTCGGCCTGCAGCTGCGCGGCCATCACGCCGAGCTGCCCGTCGTCGCTCATCGTGTTGTAGTCGCTGTCGATGATGATCTTCGGCACGCCGTCCGTCGGCGTCGGCGCCGCCATCGCGCCGCCCGTCGCCAGCGCGGCGAACGCCGCGACTCCCACCCATTTGATGATCCCTGTCTTCATCGGCTTGCGCCCCCTCGAATGGCCGGGCCGCGAATGCCCGGCAGCAGTTGGTATGGTGGCGGCCCGCCTGTCGCGCGGCCGCCCCGTGTTTCGCGCGCGGCGCCCGGCCGGCTCTCGATCCGGCTGACGGGCCCGTCGCCGCGCGATCGCCACTATAGCAAGCAGCCCGCGCCGCCGCGTCGCGCGCCGACAAAAAAGGCCGGCCGGGCTCGCGCCCGCCGGCCCTCGCGGACGATCGGCGGCTTACTTCGCCACCACCACCGGAATCCCGCGCAGCGCGCCCGCGCCCTTCATCTCGTCGAGCGCGTGCTGCACGGCCGCGCCGGTCGAGGCGGACAGCGACAGCCGCGCGGCCAGTTCGCGCTCCGCGCGCTTCACGCCGGCGAGATTCGCGAGCTTCACGTGGCCGTAGCCGCGCACCTTCGCGTGCAGCTCGGCCAGCTGCGCGACCTGCGCGGCATTGTCCGGCGTCAGGATCGCGAGCGCCGCGCGCAGCGTCGTCTCGTAGTCGTCGGCCAGCGCGCGCTCCATGCGCCGCTCGACGGTCCGGCCGAACGGATCGAGCCAGGTGCCGCGCAGCCCGCGCACGCGCGCGAGCGTGCGCAGCACCGGCCACAGCCACTGGCCGAACACCTGCTTGCGCGGCGCCGCGCCGCCCTTGCCCGGCTTCGCCGTGGTCGGCGGCGCGAGGTTGAACCGGATGCGGAAGTCGCGCCCCGCGACGCCCTCGAACTGCGCTTCGAGCGCGCTGCGGAACGCGTCGTCCGCGTACAGCCGCGCGACCTCGTATTCATCCTTCACCGCGAGCAGGCGGTGGAAGGTGGTCGCGACCGCGCGCGTCACGCGCTCGTCGCCGCGCGCGCGCGCCTGGTCGACCAGCGCCCGATAACGGGCGGCATAGCGGGCGCCGCCGTACTCGACCAGCCGCGCCTCGCGGTCGGCGATCAGCGCGTCGAGCGTCACGGGCGCGGCCGCGACGATCGCGGACGCCGCGTGACGCGCCTGCCACAGCGCCTCGAGCCCGGCCGGATCGGCGGCCGCCATCCGGCCCACCGAGAACGCGAGCCGGTTCATCGGCACCGCGACGTTGTTCAGCTCGATCGCGCGCATCAGCGCCGCGTGCGACACGGGCACGAGCCCGAGCTGCCACGCGAAGCCGAGCATCAGGATGTTCGCGCCGATCGTGTCGCCGAGGAAGCGGCCCGCGAGCGCCTGCGCGTCGCAGCTCGACAGGTAGCCGTCGCCCGCCGCGTGGTGCATCTTCTGCAGCAGCGCGTCCGCGTGCAGGCTCGCGTCCGGGTTCTGCACGAAGGCCGCATTCGGGATCGCATGCGTGTTGACGACGATCCGCGTGCGGCCGTGCCGCACCGTCTGCAGCGCATCGCCGCTCGCGCCGACCACCATGTCGCAGGCCAGCAGCACGTCGGCCTGCTGGGTGTCGATCCGCACCTGGTTCAGCCACTCGTCGCGCGCGGCGATCCGCACGAACGACAGCACCGAGCCGCCCTTCTGCGCGAAGCCCATGAAATCGAGCACCGAGGCGCTCTTGCCTTCGAGGTGCGCGGCCATGCTGATCAACGCGCCCACCGTGACCACCCCGGTGCCGCCGACGCCCGTCACGAGCATGTCGTACGGCGCCGCATCGAGATGCGTGGCCGGGCGCGGCAGCGCCTCGACGCGCGCGGCGAGCGCCGCTTCGTCGAACGCCGCGCCCGCGGCCTTCTTGAGCTGCGCGCCCTCGACCGTAACGAAGCTCGGGCAGAAGCCGTTCACGCACGAGAAGTCCTTGTTGCACGACGACTGGTCGATGCGCCGCTTGCGGCCGAGCGGCGTCTCGAGCGGCTCGACCGACAGGCAGTTCGACTGCACGCCGCAATCGCCGCAGCCTTCGCAGACGGCGTCGTTGATGAACAGGCGCTTGTCCGGGTCGGGGAATTCGCCCTTCTTGCGGCGCCGGCGCTTCTCGGCCGCGCAGGTCTGGTCGTAGATCAGCACCGTCACGCCCGCCGTGTCGCGCAGCTCGCGCTGCACCGTGTCGAGTTCGCTGCGGTGATGGAAGGTCGTGCCCTTCGGGAACAGACCGTGATGGCCGTCGTACTTCTGCGGCTCGTCCGACACCACGACGAAGCGCGACACGCCTTCGGCCTCGACCTGCCGCGCGATCTGCGGCACCGAGATGCTGCCGTCGACCGGCTGGCCGCCCGTCATCGCGACCGCGTCGTTGTAGAGGATCTTGTAGGTGATGTTCGCGCGCGCCGCGACCGCCTGGCGGATCGCGAGGATGCCCGAATGGAAATAGGTGCCGTCGCCGAGGTTCTGGAACACGTGGCGCGTGTTCGTGAACATCGCGTGCGCGGCCCAGTCGACGCCCTCGCCGCCCATCTGGATCAGGCCCGTCGTGTCGCGCTCCATCCACGAGGCCATGAAGTGACAGCCGATCCCCGCCTGCGCGATCGAGCCCTCGGGCACCTTGGTGGACGTGTTGTGCGGGCAGCCCGAGCAGAAGTACGGGGTGCGCCGCACCGCGTCCGCCTCGTTCGACAGGATGCTCGGCGCGACCAGATCGACCACGCGCGCGCGGCGGTCGAACGCCGGCTTGTGGCGCGCGAGCCAGTCGGCGAACACCGGCAGGATCCGCGACGGGCGCAGCTCGCCCAGCTCGGACAGCAGCGGCGCGCCCGCCGCGTCGTGCTTGCCGAGCACGCGCGGACGCGCATCGGCGGCGCGGTTGTACAGGTAGTCCTTGATCTGCTGCTCGATGACGGGCCCCTTCTCCTCGATCACGAGCACTTCCGACAGGCCGTCGACGAACGCATCGATGCGCGACATCTCGAGCGGGAACGACAGGCCGACCTTGTAGATCCGCACCCCGGCCGCGTCGAGGTCCGCGGCGGTCAGGTCGAGGCGGCGCAGCGCTTCCATCAGGTCCAGGTGCGCCTTGCCGCAGGTGACGATGCCGACGTTCGCGTGCGCGCTCTTCGCGATCCACTTGTCGATGCTGTGGACCCGCGAGAAATGGCGCACCGCATCGAGCTTCGCGGCGAGCCGCGCCTCGATCGCGAGGCTCGGCAGATCGGGCCAGCGGTTGTGCAGGCCGCCCGGCGGCGGCGTATAGCCTTCCGGCGCGGGCCACTCGAGCTGCAGCGCGTCGAGGTCGACGGTCGAGCCGGATTCGACCGTCTCCGAGATCGCCTTGTAGCCCACCCATGCGCCCGAGAAGCGCGACAGCGCCCAGCCGTACAGGCCGAATTCGAGCATGTCGGCGAGGTTCGACGGGTTCACGACCGGCATGTGCCACGCCATCATCGTGAAATCGCTCTGATGCGGCATCGACGACGACACGCAGCCGTGATCGTCGCCCGCCACCACCAGCACGCCGCCGTGCGGCGACGCGCCGAACGCGTGGCCGTGCTTGAGCGCGTCGGCCGCTCGATCGACGCCCGGCCCCTTGCCGTACCACATCGCGAACACGCCCTCGACGGTGCGCTCCGGATCGGCCTCGACGCGCTGCGTGCCGAGCACCGCCGTGCCGCCCAGCTCCTCGTTGATCGCCGGCAGGAAACGCACGCCGCCCTGGTCGAGCAGCTTCTTCGCTTTCCACAACTGCTGATCGACCATGCCGAGCGGCGAGCCGCGATAGCCGCTGACGAAGCCCGCCGTGTTGCGCCCCTGCGCCGCGTCGAGCGCGCGCTGCATCAGCAGGAGCCGCACCAGCGCCTGCGTGCCGGTCAGGAAGATCCGGCCGCGCGTCGCGGACAGGTTGTCGGTGAGCCGGTAGTCGGACAGGGGCGGGGCGCCGTCGATCGGCAGGCGGGCGTTCATAGGGGGCTTGTCTCCTGATTATGCGGTTCGCGTCTCGTGCGCGATCGTCGGTCGAAAAGCGAAATCGATGGATTTCGGCACGCCGACGAATGGACTCTATTTTTTCGCGCCAATCGGAGAAATTTTTTTCTTATCTTGATCGCGCGCAGACGTCCGGAGAAAAACTGTCGACGCTTTTCGACCGATTTGAGTGAGATCTGCCGGCGCGGTGCGCGGGTCGCGCCGGGCGCGCGATGCTGCGGCGCAATATCCGGCGCGCGCTCGCGCGGCGGCGGGCATCACGCTAGAGTGGCGGGAACCGGTGAGGAGACTGTGCGATGAAACTGTATTACTGGCCCAAGACCCGCGCGTTCCGCGCGCTGTGGATGCTCGAGGAGATCGGTGCGGCCTACGAGCTGGTGCCCGTCAACATCCGCGCGCACGAGCAGGACGGCGACGCGTTCCACCGCGTGAATCCGATGGCGAAGCTGCCGGCGCTCGAGGACGGCGGCATGCCGTTCGGCGAATCGGGCGCGGTGCTGCTGTACCTCGCGGACCGCTATCCCGCCGCCGGCCTCGGCGTGCCGCTCGACGATCCGCTGCGCGGACGGTTCCTGCAGTGGATGAACTTCACGCCCGCCTGCCTCGAACCCGCGATGGCGGAAAAATTCACCGGCGCGGCCGGCAATCCCGCCGCGTTCGGCTGGGGCAGTCTCGAACGCGTGCAGCAGGCGCTCGACGCCACGCTCGACGGGCAACCCTGGCTGCTCGGCGAGCGCTTCAGCGCCGCCGACATCCTGCTCGTGAACACCCTGGAGATCGCCCTCTCCGCCGGCCTGCTGCCGCGCGAGGGACGATACGGCGCGTACGTGGACCGCGCGCACGCGCGCGACGGCTACCGGCGCGCGTGCGCCGTCGAGGCGCGCGAGCTGGCGCGCCTCATGCCCGGCTGAGATCGGGCCCGGCGGGCGGCTCCACCGGCACGACGTCGTTGAAGCGGCTGTAGTCGATGTGCGTCATGCCGTCGACCTCGCTCATCAGGTCGACATAGCGATGATTCCAGCGGATCGCGTCGTGCTCCCACGCATGGCGCGCCTGCATCACCTGCGCCGTGGTCTCGTCCGAGCCCTCGATCATCAGCATCAGGAGCGCGGCGCCCGTCGCGAGCGATTCGGGCGTCGCGCCGTGCAGCGGGCTCGTCTCGTCGATCACGTGCATCAGGCTCCAGCCGAGCAGGAAGATCGGATGCTCGTGGCGCACCAGCTTCAGGTCGTGGATCTTGAGCATCCCGAAGCCCTCGGGCGAGCCTTCCTTGCGCATCAGGCGCAGCTTCGCGCGCGCCTCCGCGATCACGTTCTGGCGCGCGTTCGCGACGCGCATCATCAAGGTCATGCGGCCGTTGAGCATGCGCACCACCACGTGACGCGCGAACAGGATCTTCGCGCGCGGCCGCGCGAAGCGCGCGAACACGAGCCCGGTCGACAACGCGATGCCCGACATCCCGACGAAGATCTCGAGCGTCGCGATCAGGTGTGCGTAGTAGGTCTGCGGATGCATGTCGCCGTAGCCGACGGTCGCGAGCGTCTCGACGCTGAAGAAGAACGCACCCGCGAAGCCGGGCGGCGACTGGTTCGCGATCGGCGCATGGCCGAGCAGGTACAGGCCCGCGAACACCGTGTTGTTGACGAGGAACAGCACGGCGAGCGCGGCGAAGAACACCGGCCAGCTGACCTTGAGCGCCCAGTAGTAGAGATCGCGCCAGCCCGGCGCCGCCATGCCGTGCGCGGTCACGAAGCGCGTGCCGGACCAGATCTTGCGGCCGCGCGTCACGCGGGGGGCGGAGGAAACGGGATCGTCGGGCATCGCGCGGCGGGGCTGGGCCAAGGTGCGCCGAGGGTAGCATGGCCGGGCGGGAAAACGACTGCGTGTTTTCGCTGTCTCCGGCCGGGGTGGGCTCGGACGCCGTTTCGATAAAAAAACGGCGGCCCCGGTTCCGGGCCGCCGCTTCCCGCCCCGGCTGCGCGCGCCGGGCGCGTCAACGCCTCACGTCACTTCCGGTCGACGATGATCTGGTCGAAGGTCCCGCCGTCCGCGAAGTGGGTCTTCTGCGCGTTCGCCCAGCTGCCGAAGACCTGTTCGACGCTGAAGGTCTTGAGCGGCTTGAACTCGGCCGCGTGCTTCCTCAGCACCTCGGGATCGCGCGGGCGCAGATGGTGGCGCGCGATGATCTCCTGCGCGGCCGGCGTGTACAGGTACGCGAGATACGCCTGCGCCGCCTTGCGCGTGCCCTTCTTGTCGACCACCTTGTCGACCACCGCGACGGGCGGCTCCGCGAGGATGCTCGCGGACGGATACACCGCCTCGAAGTCCGCGCCCGACGCGCCGGTGTCCATCAGCGCGACCTCGTTCTCGAACGTGACGAGCACGTCGCCGATGCCGCGCTGCGTGAACGTCGTGGTCGCGCCGCGGCCGCCCGAATCGAGCACCGGCACGTTGCGGAAAATCGCCTTCTCGAATTCGAGCGCCTGCGCGTCGCCCGCGCCCTTCTGCTTCTGGTAGCCCCATGCGGCCAGATACGCGTAGCGGCCGTTGCCCGAGGTCTTCGGGTTCGCGATGATCACCTGCACCCCGGGCTTCGCGAGATCGCTCCAGTCGCGGATCTGCTTCGGATTGCCCTTGCGCACCAGGAACACCATCGTCGTCGAGTACGGCGAGCTGTTGTGCGGGAAGCGCGCGCGCCAGTCCTTCGACAGCAGCTGGCCGCGCTCGGCGAGCAGATCGATGTCGTTCGGCTGGTTCATCGTCACGACGTCCGCCTGCAGGCCCTGCAGCACCGACAGCGCCTGCGCGCTCGATGCGCCGTGCGACTGGCGGATCGCCACGGTCTCGCCCGCCTGCTGCTTGTAGGCGGCGACGAAGCTCGCGTTGATGTCCTTGTACAGCTCGCGCGTGACGTCGTACGACACGTTCAAGAGCGCCGTGTCCGCCTGCGCGAGCGACGCCGCGCCGAGCGCCGCCGCGACCACGCCGGCCCGCAGCCAGCCGCCGATCCCCAGGGTGTGCTTCATCTGATGTGCTCCGCTTGTGTTGTGTCAGGTAACGGTAAGCAGCGATTCTAGCGGCTGCGCGCCGCGCGGGTTCCAATCTGTCGTGGAAAGGCATGCGCGCCGCGCGATAAGCGGCCGGCCGCGCGGCGCGTTCGGCGCGCCGGGCGCGGGGCGAGGCGCTCGCGCCGCCGCGCGAACGGGGCGGCGGTCCTCGCCGGCATCCGGCGCGGGCATCACGTGCACCGGCAAAGGTCGCCGGGCCGCCGCGGGCCGGATCGACCCACCGGACGACATCGCGCACGCGGTGCCGTGCCCGATGACGCACCGTTGATGAGACGGCTTGGCGACGGCGACCGCCACCGGGTCCCGCGCATCGCGCACCGCCGCGGGCCGGATTGTCGACGCGGCGGCCGCGATGCTATGATGGCCGCTCAGTTTTCATCGACCACCCGCCATGTCGCTCCTGTCCCGTTCGCTCACGCTCCTCGCCGTCCCGGCAGGCCTGCGCGCGGCTGGCCTGAAACTGAAAAAACGACACCTCGACTGACGGGGATGTCGCGTCCCGTCAGGCGATCCGCCG
This sequence comes from Burkholderia sp. FERM BP-3421, assembly GCF_028657905.1. Classification (NCBI taxonomy): domain Bacteria; kingdom Pseudomonadati; phylum Pseudomonadota; class Betaproteobacteria; order Burkholderiales; family Burkholderiaceae; genus Burkholderia; species Burkholderia sp. FERM BP-3421. Next base: position 2,790,039 of record NZ_CP117782.1, read on the forward strand.
GACGGGCCCCCACCTGCGCGCACGCGCTCCTGGCTGCCTCACCCGGCGCTCCGCCGGCGGAACGGTTCCGTTCAATCCGTTTCCGACAAGGCCCATCACCATGCAAGTCCGTTTCGAAGGCATCTGGCTGCCGATCATCACACCGTTCCACCAGGACGCCGTCGATCACGCGGCGCTCGCCCGTCTCGCGCGCCACTACGCGGCCGAGGGCATCGCCGGGTTCGTTGCCGGCGCAACCACCGGCGAAGGCGCGCTGCTCGACGCCGCCGAGGTGCACGCGATCCACGCGACGCTGCGCGACGCCGCCCCCGGCCTGCCCGTCGTGCTCGGCGTGTCGTCGATCTCGACCCGCGACGCCGTGGGGCGCGCCCGCGAGCTGGCCGCGCTCGGCCCGGCCGGCCTGCTCGTCACGCCGCCCGCTTACGTGCGGCCGTCGCAGGCCGGGGTCCGGCAGCATTTCGAAGCGGTCGCCGTCGCGGCCGACCTGCCGATCCTCGTCTACAACATCCCGTACCGGACGGGCGTCGAGGTGTCGCTGGAAACGCTGCAGGCGCTCGCCCGCGATCCGCGCATCGTCGGCGTGAAGGAATGCGGCGGCGGGATCGACCGGATGATGCGGCTCGTGCACGACACGCCGCTGCGCATCCTGTCCGGCGACGATCCGCAGAACTTCGCGGCGCTGTGCGTCGGCGCGCACGGCACGATCGCCAGTTCCGCGCATTTGCTGCCCGCGTGGCACGTGCGGATCCATGCGCTGCTGCGACGGGGCGAACTGGCCGCCGCGCGCCGCCGCGCGGTCGCGCTGCAGCCGCTCGTGCGGGCGCTGTTCGAGGAGCCGAATCCCGCGCCCGTCAAGGCGCTGCTCGCGATGCGCGGGCACTGCGAGGATGGCCTGCGGCTCCCGTTCGTGCCGGCCGGCGACGCGTTGCGGGCGCGCTTGCGGACGGTGTGGGAGGCGTTGGAGAAGGTGGAGGAGACGGAGGGGGTTGCATGAGGGCGGCGCGGCGCGATCGGCCCTGAGCGGCGTGCCCGATGAATCGGCCGAACCACGATGCTATCGGTCGCGGCGGCACCTCGAAATGCCGCGCCCGTCGCGCGCGGGCGATCTCCAGTGACGTTTCGAATCAGCGGGCCGGCAATTCCCACCGTGATGCCGGAGCCGTTTGGCAACGACCCGATGAAGGCTGAAGCCATCGATGCCCCGACGTCGGCGCCCGCTCGGCCAACGCTCTGGAGCAACGCGCAATCGAGCCCACCATCGGGACCATGCAGGCTGATGGTGGGCCCGGTCGGAACCGGCTGAAACCGATCACGCGATGCGGCGCGGCGTCGGGAAACGCCGAGGCTTCTCGACGCCGTCGCGCCTTGTTGCTTTGCGTGGAACGCCACGCCTCATCCTTGGCGCTTACTTGAAGCAACGCCGCGAAAAATGCGTCGGTTCAGATCGATATTTCAACCTCAAATTTACTGATAGATGAAAACCGCATTATTTTCACCTGAATTATGCGATCCGCACGCTACATTGGAGGGATAGTTCGGCTTAAATGTGATGGCGCCATTGTTGGCGGTCGGATATTCAAAGTAACCTGTCGCCGGTTGCTTTGAATTACAAACGACATCGGGGTTGGTCACGCTATTCAAGGAATAACTCTCGATCCAGTTCACGGAATAGCTGATCAGGTTTTGCCCGGACCGGCTTGTAAGATAGCCAATAGCCGTCTCAACACCCGTGGAGGTGTCCTGCACCGTCCCGACCCAGGTGACGCCATTGGGCGTGGAGGCGGTCTCCCAAAGGCGAAGGCGATATCTCACGCCGACCTTCCAGTTGTAGTTGCCCATGCAGCGCCAGACGGGCCCGTTTTCCGCTCCACCTTGGCAATTGAACCCCGACGTTGTGGCCGTTCCCGACGTTGCATTCCACAATGAAAAGATTGCCGTCTTGCCATTCGGCGTGTCCTGCAAGCCGATATAACCCGTATCGCCACCTTGCAGATAAAATTCATGCGACCAGAAATTCATGGGCTGGTCCGCGGAGATCGTAATATATTGATCGAGATTCCAGGCCCCGGTGCCTGCCGGGTTGGTCCAGTATTGATGCGGCCCACCTGCGGCCGCATATACCGGCGCTTCCATTGCGGTGAAAGCCAGCAATGAGAACAAGAGGGATTTCTTTAAAAAAGAAATGACAGCACCGGCATGCGGGCGGGAAATTTTCACAGTACTCACGTTAGTCTCAATAAAAGATTGGGGGATGATTGAAGGTGGCAGCCGCTGCTGCACAAATCCAATTTGAGGACACCGGTTCTCCCTGCAATTGAAATTCAGTCGGGGCGAGCGGACTGTGCGCGGACAGGCTCGGCCACCCGATGAAAGCGCCCGTTCGGGCCGCTCCGGTCGACTGGCCCGACCTGGCGCGCGCACGGAGAATGCCGCGCGAGCCAAGCTGTTCTTGACTTGACCCTCGAGCGACGAAATAGCCGCCAGATGTCTCCCGCACCCACGATCTCCGCGCCCCGGCATTGCACGCTTGCGGGCGGAATCGACGGTTGCGCGCGATGGTGGCAATCGCCGCGTCCAGTCGAGCGCCATGCCTGTCGCCTCTCCCCATGATGTCTACGCGCATGCCGGGCGGCAACAGGTGAGCAGGCAGGACAACACGTCGGCGTCGGCCATGTCGGATAGCGCGCGGATCCGCATTTCGTTAGCAAGGCGAATTATGGAATTTGATCACTATGAATGCGCGATTGCCGCCCAGACAACACAAATAATCTGAACTTGACAATCCTTTGCAAACAAGCGCGGCCGGAAAGGGGCTCGCTCGTTCGAACGGTTTTCCGGGATTTTTGAATGGAAACGCCAAGGCAATCATGCTGCCAATTTGAGCTCTGCGCAGATCGATGCGTTCGCCCCTCCGGCTGATTTCCGACGCACGTTGAACGCGGAAATCCTGACCGCCTCGAATTCGCGCGCCATTCGCCTCACTCGCGGCCTTCCGCTCCTTCACGCCGCCAGCGGCGGCGCCGCCTCGGCCGGCGCGCGCACCGCCTGCAGCATGATCTGCGCGAGCCGCGCGACCGTCGGCGTCGCCGCCGAGGTATTGCGCAACAACATCAAGGGCAAGTTCGGCAGCGCGGGCAGCCCGCGCCCCGCCGGCCCGTCGAGCGCGCGCACCGACGCGGGCAGGCCGTAGCGCGACCGCACCGTCACCCCGAGCCCGGCCGCCGCGGCCGCCCACAGGCCCGCGAGGCTCGGGCTTGCGAACGCGATCCGCCACGGCACGCCGGCCCGGTCCAGCGCGGCCGTCGCCGCGTTGAAGAACGCGCACGGCCGATCGAACACCACGAGCGGCAACGGTTCGTCGGCATCGAACGCGACCGGCGCCGCGGCGCCGATCCAGCGCATCGGCGCGTGATCGATCACCTCGCCCGCCAACCCCGCGCGCGCGTCGAGATCCACCGCGCCGGCGTCGCCCCACACCAGCGCGAGATCAAGCTGATCCGTGTCGAGCCGTTCGAGCAGCTCGGCATTGCGCGCGACCCGCGCCTCGATCCGCACCTTGGGATGCGCACGGGCGAAGCGCCCGAGCACGTCCGGCAGCACCGCCTCGCCGAAATCCTCCGGCAGGCCGATCCGCACCCAGCCGTCGAGGTTCACGCCGCGCACCGCGGCCGCGGCCTCGTCGTTGAGTTCGATCAGCCGCCGCGCGTAGCTCAGCATCGACGCCCCCGCGTCGGTCAGATCGAGCCCGCGCCCCGCCTTGCGGAACAGTGGCGTGCCCGCCTGCGCCTCCAGCTTGCGGATCTGCGCGCTGACCGCCGACGACGAACGTGCGACCCGATCGGCCGCCTTCGCGAAACTGCCCAGGTCCATCCCGGCCACCAGGCTGCGCAGCGCGGCGATGTCGAAATTGGTCTGCGACATGGCAATCATCCTGTTTTATCGAACGATCAGTTAAAAACTTTCCGATATTCAGGATGAATGTACGGCGCGACACTCCCCATCGTCAATCTCTCCCCGCGCCCGCCGCCATGAACTCACCCGCCCTGCCGTGCCCGCCCGCCATCCGGCCCCCGTTGCCCGCGTCGCACCGCTGGCGCGTGCTGGGCGTCGGCGTGGCCGCCAACATGAGCTTCTCCGCCGCCGCGACCGGCATCCCGACCACCGCCGTCTGGCTGCGCAGCGCCTATCACTTCGGCAACGACGGGCTCGGCTTCGTGCTGGGCGCGCTCGGGCTCGGCATCGCGCTGTCCGAGCTGCCGTGGGGCATCGCCGCCGACCGCTGGGGCGACCGCCGTGTGCTGCTGGTCGGCCTGCTCGCGACCGCCGCCGCGCTCGCGGCGATGGCGGGCGCGGTCGCGCCGTCCGGCGACGCCGCGCCCTCCGCGTGGCGGCTCGCGCTCGCGCTGTTCGGCGTCGGCCTGCTCGGCGGCAGTGTCAACGGGTCGAGCGGGCGCGCCGTGATGCGCTGGTTCGGCGTCCACGAGCGCGGCCTCGCGATGAGCATCCGGCAGACCGCGGTGCCGCTCGGCGGCGGCGTCGGCGCGGCGCTGCTGCCAGCGCTCGCGGCGCACGTCGGCTTCATCGGTGTGTTTGGCGCGCTCGCGCTGCTGTGCGCGGCCTCGGCCGCCTTGACCTGGTGCTGGCTGCACGAGCCGCCGCCCGCCGCGCCGGCGAGCCCTGCCCACCCGGTTGCCGCACCCGACGCCGATGCGCGCCATCCGCTGCGCAGCGGCCCGGTCTGGCGCATCGTGCTCGGCATCGGCATGCTGTGCGCGCCGCAGTTCGCGGTGCTGTCGTTCGCCACGGTGTTCCTGCACGACTACGGCCGGTTCGGTCTCGCGAGCATCAGCGCGGCGATGGTCACGCTGCAGGCGGGCGCGATCGTGATGCGGATCTGGAGCGGCCGCCACACCGACCGGCACGGCAACCGCCGCGCCTACCTGCGCGGCGCGGTGCGCGTGGCGGCCGGCGCGTTCGCGCTGCTCGCCCTCGCGACGGCGGCCGGCCCGCGCGTGCCGCTCGGCATTCTGGTCGCGCTGCTCGTGTTCGCCGGCATCTGCGTGTCGGCCTGGCACGGCGTCGCCTATACCGAACTCGCGACGCTCGCCGGCGCGGAGCGTGCAGGCGCCGCGCTCGGCATGGCGAACACCGCGGTCTTCATCGGCCTGTTCCTGACGCCGCTCGTCGTGCCCCGGCTGCTCGCCGCAGGCAACTGGGGCAGCGTGTGGCTCGTCGCGATGCTCGTCGTGTGCGCGACCTATCCGCTGTTCCCGCGCCCGCGGCGTCGCGCGCACTGAAACAATCCGCGCGCGGCGTCGCGCCCCGCTCACGCCTCACGGGTCGGCCCGCGCGCGAAGCGCGCGGGCGCTTCACCGCTTCACCGCTTCACCGCTTCACCGCTTCACCGCTTCACCGCTTCACCGCTTCACCGCTTCACCGCTTCACCGCGTCACCGCTTCTCCGCTTCTCCGCTTCTCCGCTTCTCCGCTTCTCCGCTTCTCCGCTTCTCCGCTTCTCCGCTTCTCCGCTTCTCCGATTCTCCGATTCTCCGCTTCGCATCACGCCCGAGGCCCGCGCCTCTCCGCCGCCTCCGTCCTTCACCGATCACCAAGCCCCACCCCCTTGGTCAATCGTTAGTTATTCGAAAGCATTTCGTCATAACATGGCCGTCGCATTCGCTTCACGCAACCGACGCATCCTCTCTTCATACTTTAAGTCGTTCACGACCAGCCAAGTCCGGGAGACATCCGATGCGCCAGCGCGTCACCGCCGCCGTCCTTGCCGCCGCCGTGCTGCTTGCCGCCTGCAGCGACGACGCGACGCACGCCGCCCAACGCGGCGCGGCGGATGCGCCGTCCGCCGCGCCCGACACGCCGCGCGCGACGGACGGCGCGGCGAATGCTTTCAACAGCGGCGCCCCCGCCGCGCGCGCCTCGAACGACGCACCGCTCGCCCCGCCCGTCGTCCATTACCCGCCCGACGACAACGACGACACCCCCGGCTCCACCGCCACCGCGGCCACCGCCGCGTCGACGCCCGGCTGATCGCCCGTTTCCATCCCCACCGCAGAACAACTCGCCCCAGGTGAAAACATGACGTCAGAAAGTCGCCGCCGTTTCCTGCATACGATGACCCAATCCGCGGGCGCCGCCGCCGCGCTCACGGTGTTCCCCGAATCGATCCGCCGCGCGCTCGCGATTCCCGCCGCCTCGCGCACCGGCACGATCCGCGATGTCGAGCACATCGTCGTGTTCATGCAGGAAAACCGCTCGTTCGATCATTACTTCGGACACCTGCGCGGCGTGCGCGGCTACAACGACCGCTTCCCGATCCCGCTGCCGAACGGCAAGCCGGTGTGGTATCAGCCGTCGAAGGCGAATCCGGCGCAGCCGGTGCTGCCGTTCCGGCTCAACACGCTGACCACGAGCGCGCAGTGCATCGGCGACCTCGACCACTCGTGGTACAAGACGCAAGCCGCGATCGACGGCGGCCGCTACGACCAGTGGCCGGCGAACAAGACCGACATGACGATGGGCTATCACGTGCGCGAGGACATCCCGTTCCACTACGCGCTCGCCGATGCGTTCACGGTCTGCGACCACTACTTCTGCTCGCTGCCCGGCCCGACCCACCCGAACCGCTCGTACCTGATGACGGGCACCGTCGATCCGACCGGCAAGTTCGGCGGCCCGCTGCTCGACAACAACGACTACGTGGACGGCGACGTGCCGCCGCAATACCAGCTGCTGTCGTGGACGACCTTCCCCGAGCGCCTGGAGGCGCGCGGCGTCTCGTGGCAGGTGTACCAGCAGGGCACCAACGGCAACGATCCGCTGAACGGCAACTACGGCACCAACATCCTGCAGAACTTCGCGAACTTCATCAACGCGCAGCCGGGCTCCTCGCTGTACCAGCGCGCGCAGACAGCGCGCTCGCTCGACGACCTGAAGGCCGACGTGCTCGCGAACAAGCTTCCGCAGGTCTCGTGGCTGCTGCCGCCCGCGGCGTTCTCCGAGCATCCCAAGTACACGCCCGCCTACGGCGCGAACTACACCTCGCAGATCCTCGACGCGCTGACCGCGAACCCCGAGGTCTGGCGCAAGACCGTGCTGTTCATCATGTACGACGAGAACGACGGCTTCTTCGATCACCTCGTGCCGCCGCAGCCGGCCACGACGCGCGCGCAGGGCCTGTCGACCGTGACCGTCGAGGGCGAGATCCACAACGTCGTGAATCCGGGTCGCGGCGGCAGCTACACCGCCGACGGCCTGCCCTACGGCCTCGGCCCGCGCGTGCCGATGACGGTGGTGTCGCCGTGGACCAAGGGCGGCTTCGTGTGCTCGCAGGTGTTCGACCACACCTCGGTGATCCGCTTCATCAGCGAGCGCTTCGGCGTCGACGAACCGAACATCACGCCGTGGCGTCGCACGGTGTGCGGCGACCTGACGGCGGCCTTCGACTTCCGCACCCCGGACGCCACGCTGCCGCCGCTGCCCGACACGAGCAACTACCGTTCGATCGCGGATCAGCTGTGCACCACCAAGCCCGCGCCGACGGTGCCGGCCCAGCCGAGCCCGATCGATCCGCAGGAGCCGGGCGTGCGGCCCGCGCGCGCGCTGCCCTATGAACTGCATGTGAATGCGAGCGTGCACGGCGGGCATCTGCGCATCGAATTCGCGAACCGCGGCGACCAGGGCGCGCACTTCTACGTGTACGCGGGCAACCGCAGCGACGGCCCGTGGCGCTACACGGTCGGCGCGCATCGCGCGCTGCACGACGAATTCGACCTGACGGTGACGAACGGCGCCTACGACTTCACGGTGTACGGTCCGAACGGCTTCGTGCGCAGCTTCGGCGGCGCGGCGCAGGCCGGCGCGCCGCATGGCGCGCACGCGGCGGCGCATCCGGAGGTGAAGGCCGGCTACGACGTCGCGAACGGGAACCTGTACCTGAAGATCGCCAATCGCGGCGGCGCGCGCGTGCAGCTGACGCTGACCGACAACGCGTACGGCGCGCCCGCGCGCCACCTGACGCTGCACGGCGGCGAGGAACGGATCGAGCAGTGGTCGCTCGCGTCGAGCCATCACTGGTACGACGTCACGGTGTCGGACGGGACCAGCGGCGGCTTCGCGCGCCGCTTCGCGGGCCACGTGGAGAACGGCCGCCCGAGCTACTCCGATCCGGCCGCGGTCGCGCCCGTGAGCGCCTGAACGCCGCCCGCGAGCCCGACGCATGCGCCGGGCTCCGGCGAGCGGCTCGGCCGGAGCGTCTCGGCCGAACCGGGACAGCCCGATCAGCGTACGCTGGCCGGGCTGTTTTTCATGGCGCGGCGCGTATCGAAGAAGACCGCGACGGAGCGGGCGCGCTCAGGCCACCGTCGCGATCGCCGCGTGCGGCGGCGCGGCCTCGAACTCGCCCGCCTCCTCGCGGAACCGCAGCGGCGCCGCGCAATGGATCAGGGTGTCGACGAAGTACTTCGCGCGCGGCCAGGGGCCGTAGCCGGCCGCCGTGTTGACGTGGCCCGCGTCGCCGAGATTGACGAACGCGCCGCCGAGCCGCTGCGCGAGTTCGCGCGCATCCTCGATGCGCATCCAGGGGTCGGTCTCGCTGCCGATCACGATCGACGGCACGGCGAGGCGCCGGCCCTCGAACGCGCCGGCGAAGGTGAACTTGGCGGGACTCGCGGGCGCGACGAACAGGACGCCCGCCACCTCCGCGAGCGGCGCGCCGGGCTGCGCGAGCGCATGCGCGGCCGCGAGGCAGCCGAAGCTGTGCGCGGCCAGCACGAACGGCCCGCGTTCGCGCGCGAGCAGGTCCAGCAGCGACTGCGCCCAGCGCGCGAGGTGCGGCGCGTCCCAGTCGTCCTGCTCGACCCGCAGCGCGCGCGCGAACTGCCGCTCGAGCCAGGTCTGCCAATGCGCGCCCTCGCTGCCGTGCAGTCCGGGAACGGTCACGAGCCGCGGCGGCCAGGTCGATTTGCTGCATGAGCGCATCTTTGCCCTCGCTGATGCTGGTGGTCCGGTCGCCATTGTCGGCGGCGGCGCGCGCGCGACGAACCAATTTTTCGTGCTTTGCATTTCGACGGGCGGCGGCGCGCGGCGCGCCGAAACCGTAGAATGAGGGCTTCATTCAGGAGACGCCCCCATGCCCGCCCCGCTGCCCGGCGCATTGCGCCCGTTCCATCTCGCCCTCCCGGTCACGAGCCTAGATCAGGCGCGCCGCTTCTACGGCGGCCTGCTCGGTTGCGCCGAGGGCCGCAGCTCCGCGCACTGGGTCGACTTCGATTTCTTCGGGCACCAGCTCGTCGCCCACCTCGCGCCCGACGAAACCGGGCGCGCCGCCGTCAATCCGGTGGACGGCGACGACGTGCCGGTGCGCCATTTCGGCGTGGTGCTGTCGATGGAGGAATGGGAGGCGCTGGCCGCGCGGCTGAAGGCCGCCGGCACCTTGTTCGTGATCGAGCCGCACCTGCGCTTCAAGGGCGAGGTGGGCGAACAGGCGACGATGTTCTTCCTCGACCCGTGCGGCAACGCACTCGAATTCAAGGCATTCGCCGACATCGACCAGCTGTTCGCGAAGTGACGCGCATGGAAATCCTGCTCTGCACGCCGCCCGGCCCGGCCGCCGCCGACTGGCGCGACGCGGTCGCGCGCCATCTGCCCGGCGCGCGGCTGCGCGTCTGGCAGCCGGGCGACGACGCGCCGGCCGACTACGCGCTCGTGTGGCGCGCGCCGCATGCGTTCTTCGCGCCGCGCGCGGGGCTGCGCGCGATCTTCAATCTCGGCGCGGGCGTCGATGCGCTGCTCGCGCTCGAACGCGCGCAGCCGGGCACGCTGCCGCGCGGCGTGCCGCTCGTGCGCCTCGAAGACACCGGCATGGGCCAGCAGATGATCGAGTACGTGACCCACGCGGTGCTGCGCTACCTGCGGCGCTTCGACGACTACGCGCAGTTGCAGCGCGAAGGCCGCTGGCAGCCGCTGCCCGCGCATCCGCGCGCGACCTTCACGGTCGGCGTGCTCGGGCTCGGCGTGCTCGGCACGCAGGTGGCGCGCGCGCTCGCCGCGCTCGGCCTGCCGGTGCGCGGCTTCGGCCGGCGCGAGAAACGGGTGGAAGGCGTTTCCGTGTACACCGGCGCCGTGCACGCGAGCGCCGACGCGCACGCGGACCACGCCCGCCTCGACGCCTTCCTCGACGGCGTGAAGGTGCTCGTGAACCTGCTGCCCAGCACGCCCGCCACCGACGGCATCCTGAACGCGCGCACCTTCTCGCGGCTCGCGCGCGGCGCCTACCTCGTCAACGTGGCGCGCGGCGCGCACCTCGTCGAGCCCGACCTGCTCGCCGCGCTGGCCGACGGCCGGCTCGCCGCCGCGACGCTCGACGTGTTCGCGCAGGAGCCCCTGCCCGCCGCACACCCGTTCTGGCGCGAGCCCCGCATCACGATCACGCCGCATACCTCGGCCGAAACGCTGCACGCCGAGGCGCTCGAACAGATCGCCGCGAAGATCGACGCGCTCGCGCGCGGCGCGACGATCGGCGGCGTCATCGACCTCGCGCGCGGCTACTGAGGCGCGCCGCCCCTGCATTCATCGATATAACGAACCCCTCAGGAGACAGACATGACATTCCCGGCAGCCGTGAAAATCGTCGAGGTCGGCCCGCGCGACGGCCTGCAGAACGAAAAGGGTCTCGTGCCGACCGAGGTGAAGATCGCGCTCGTCGACCGCCTGTCGCGCGCGGGCTTCCGCAACGTCGAAGCGGCCTCGTTCGTGTCGCCGAAATGGGTGCCGCAGATGGCCGACGGCGCCGAGGTGATGGCCGGCATCGCGCGCCGTCCGGGCACCGTGTACTCGGTGCTGACGCCGAACCTGAAAGGCTTCGAGAACGCGCTCGCCGCGCGCGCGGACGAAGTCGTGATCTTCGGCGCCGCGAGCGAGGCGTTCTCGCAGAAGAACATCAACTGCAGCATCGCCGAGAGCATCGCGCGCTTCGAGCCGGTCGCGCGCGCCGCGAAGGACGCGGGCCTGCGGCTGCGCGGCAGCGTGTCGTGCGCGCTCGGCTGCCCCTATCAGGGCGAGGTGCCGGTCGCCTCGGTGGTCGACGTGGTGGCGCGCTTCGCCGCGCTCGGCTGCGACGAGATCGACATCGCGGACACGATCGGGGTCGGCACGCCGCGTCGCACCCGCGAGGTGCTCGCCGCCGTCACGCGGGCATTTCCGCGCGAGCGGCTGTCGGGCCATTTCCACGACACCTACGGCCAGGCGCTCGCGAACATCTACGCGGCGCTGTTCGAGGGCATCGAGATCTTCCATGCATCGGTGGCGGGGCTCGGCGGCTGCCCGTACGCGAAGGGCGCGACCGGCAACGTCGCGACCGAGGACGTGCTGTACCTGATGCAGGGGCTCGGCATCGACACCGGCATCGATCTGCAGCAGGTGGTCGAGGCGGGCGACTTCATCTCCACCGCGATCGGCCGCGCCAATGTGTCGCGCGCGGGCCGCGCGCTGCTCGCGAAGGCACGCAGCGCCACCGATGCGGCGTCCTGTGCATAATGCCCGCCGTCTTTACTTCCTGCTCAAGCGTGTTCTCATGACGACCTCCGCTTCCTTCGACGCCCTGCCCGATTCCGCGCGCCGCGTCGCACTGCTGCTGCGCGAGCGCGGCCACGCGAAACCCATCGTGATGCTGGCGGAAACCGGCAAGACCTCCGCCGAAGCGGCCGCCGGCCTGGGCTGCTCGGTCGCGCAGATCGCCAAGTCGATCCTGTTCCGCCGCCGCGTGGACGGCGCGCCGGTGCTCGTGGTCGCGAGCGGCGCGAATCGCGTCGACGAGGCGAAGGTGGCCGCGCAGGTCGGCGAGATCGGCCGCGCCGACGCGAAGTTCGTGCGCGACCACACCGGCTACGCGATCGGCGGCGTGTGTCCGATCGGGCATCTGGTCAAGCCGGTCACGCTGATCGACGCGGATCTGCTCGCGCTCGACTGCCTGTGGGCCGCGGCCGGCCATCCGCATGCGGTGTTCAACCTGACGCCGGACGAGCTGGTCGCGATGACGGGCGCGCCCGTCGTCGACGTCGCGCTGCGCGAGCAAGCATGAGCGAGATCGTCACGCCGAGCGTCCCGTCGCCGTGCACGGGCATTTGCCGGCTCGACGCCGCCACCGGCTGGTGTGAAGGCTGCCATCGCACGCGCGACGAAATCGCCAGTTGGCGCAAGCTCGACGACGAGGGCAGGCGCGCGGTGCTGGCGCGCCTCGATGCGCGACGCCCGCGGGCAGCGGCAGCGGCGAGCGTGACGGAAGGCGACTGAGCACGGCGCTGCGTCGCGCACCGGGGCCGCGCGCGGGTCTGAACGGGCGAGCCTCGCCGTCCGGCCGTGGTCCGCGGACTCATCCGATGGCGCGCCGCGGGCGCGTGAGGGCGAACGGGTGCGACGCCCGGCCTATCCTCGCCGCGCAAAAAAAAACCGTTCTGCCAATGCGGCGAACGGCGCTCAGAAACGGAATTTTGTCGACGTGATCAACGTCACTGCGCATCATACGAGCCACCCGTCGGGCATCGCATCGGGAGTTTCCCTACGGATTCCCGGCGCGCGACCTGTGCTGCGCGCCGCGCCTTGCGCGCCGTGCGCTCACCGTCCCGGCTTCGCGATCGCGCGCCGCGCCGGCACGATCCGCCAGCCGAGATTCACGCCCGCCGCGGCCACCAGAATCAGCACCGCGCCCAGCACCTGACTCCACGCGAGCGTCTGCCCGAACGCGATCCGGTCGACGACGATCGCGACCACCGGATAGATGAACGACAGCGCCCCCGTCATCGCGGTCGGCAGCTTCTGGATCGCGCCGTACAGCAGCACATACATCGCGCCGGTGTTGACGACGCCGAGCACGACGAGATCGAGCCACTGCGCGGGCGTCGCGGGCAGCGCGTCGTAGTGGACGAACGGCGCGAGCAGCACGACGCCGAGCCCGACCTGGAGCAGCGCGATCAGATGCGGCGGCACGCCCCTGAGGCGCTTCGTGATGATCGACGACACCGCGTACAGGAACGCCGCGCCGAGCGCGAGCGCGACGCCCTCGACATATTCGCCCGGCACGGCGAGCACCGCGGGCTCGACCCGCACGACGCACACGAGGCCGACGAAGGCGAGCAGCAGCCAGCCGACGATCGACGCGGTGAGCCGTTCGCGGAACACCAGCGCGCCCAGCGCGACGAGCATGAAGGGCTGGGTGTGATAAACGGCGGTCGCCATCGAGATCGACGCGCGCGAATACGCGCCGAACAACAGCACCCAGTTCGCGACGATCGCGACGCCGCCGAGCAGCGCGAGGCCGAGCGTGCGCCGCGACAGCAGGCCGCGACGCAGCAGGCCGAGCGCCGCGCACACGCCGAGCAGCGTCGCGCCGCCGAACACGCAGCGGAAGAACACGACGTTCATCAGATGCTGCTGCGACGACACGACGAACCAGCCGATCGTCCCCGACATCAGCATCGCGAGGGTCATCTCGGCGGCGCCGCGGCGGATTTCAGGGGTTGCCATGGAAAACATCCGTTGGGTTCAGGTATGGTTTGATTTTAGAAACCCGAGCCGCGGCAATCCATCGCTTATGCAAGACGAAATTGCCTGTTTTCCTTTTAAAAGAAGGTCGAGATGCCGAAACGCCTAACCCCGCCCGTACCGGTCGATGGCCTCGACGCGACCGACCGCGCGTTGCTGCATCTGCTGGCCGAGGATGCGCGCATGACGACGAGCGAGCTGGCGCGCCGGATCGGGCTGTCGGCGCCGAGCACGGCGGACCGGCTGCGCCGGCTGGAGGCGCAACACGTGATCGGGCGTTACACGGTGGAGATCGATCCGCGCGCGCTCGGCTACACGCTGCAGGCGATCGTGCGCGTGAAGCCGCTGCCGGGGCAGCTGCATCTGGTCGAGGCGCTGCTGCGGCAGATCCCCGAGTTCGTCGAATGCGACAAGGTGACGGGCGACGACTGCTTCATCTGCCGGGTCTACCTGCGCTCGATCGAGCATCTGGACGGGATTCTGGCGAAGGTGACCGAGCGCGCGGAGACGAGCACGGCGATCGTGAAGTCGACGCCGGTGGCGCGGCGGCTGCCGCCGCTCGAACATCGGGCGTGATCCTGCAGCCGGCGGGCACGCGCAGGCGGCGGCCTGCCGCGCTTCCGGCCCGGGCGCAGGCCGGATCACCCCATGAGCCCGCTGGGCAAGCGCCGTCGCGCCGGCCCGCGCCGCTCACGCGCCCACGTCGCGCGCCTCGAAAAAGCCCAGCATCTCCTCGATCAACGCGACCGGCGCTTCCTCCGGAATGTAGTGCCCGCAATCGAGCGCGCGCCCGCTGACATCGCGCGCCACGCACCGCCACTCCTCGAGCGGCTCGAAGCATCGCGCGACCACGCCCTGCGCGCCCCACAGCACGCGCAGCGGGCACCCGATCTTGTTGCCGCGTTCGAGATCCTCGCGGTCGTGTTCGAGGTCGATCGTCGCCGACGCGCGATAGTCCTCGCACATCGCATGCACCGCGCCCGGCTGCCGCAGCGCATCGCGGTACGCGGCCAGCGCCTCCGGCGCGAACGTCGCGAGCCCCGCCGCGCGATGGCCCATCAGCTGCTCGACATAGGCGTCGGTGCGCCCGTCGATCAGCGTCTCGGGCAGCGGCGCCGGCTGGATCAGGAAAAACCAGTGGAAATACGCGGTCGCGAACGCGCGATCGGTGCCTTCGTACATCGCGAGCGTCGGCGCGATGTCGAGCAGCAGCATGCGCTCGACCTGCACCGGATGATCGAGCGCCATCCGGTGCGCGACCCGCGCGCCGCGATCGTGCGCGGCCACGTGAAAACGCTTGAAACCGAAATGACGCATCACCTCGACCTGATCGGCCGCCATCGCGCGCTTCGAATACGGCGTGTGCCGCGCATCGCTCTCCGGTCTCGACGAGGCGCCATAGCCGCGCAGGTCGGTCGCGATCACGGTGAAGTGGCGAGCCAGCGTCGCGGCCACGCGATGCCAGATCATGTGCGTCTGCGGGTGCCCATGCAGCAGCAGCAGCGGCGGCCCCGCGCCTCCCTTGACGCCGAAAATCTCGACGCCCTGCGCATCGACCCTGAACGGCGCGAACTCCTCAAACGACATGGTCTTGTTCTCTGGAATTGTTGTTGCTGCCTATTGTAGGAGGGCAAATCGCACCCCATCGGCCGTTTTCCCGGACAATCCGTAGAAGCAGAACACTCCCTCGACACCGCCGCCGCGCGCCTCGCCCTACAATCGCACGATCGTTCGTATTAATATGCAGCCAACCCGCTGCGTAGCCCTGTTGCGAATCGCATCGCGTGGCTCAATCCGCCGCCTGGGCGCGGCAACGATCACGGAGACTCACCATGGCTTTGCCCGCCGTCCTGCAAAATCTCGCGCTGCCTGTCATCGCGTCGCCGATGTTCATCGTCAGTTACCCCGAGCTGGTGCTCGCGCAGTGCAAGGCGGGCATCGTCGGCTCGTTTCCGGCGCTGAACGCGCGCCCCGCCGAACTGCTCGACGAATGGCTCACGCAGATCCAGTCGCAGCTCGCCGAACACAAGGCTCGCCATCCGGACGCCGTGATCGGGCCGCTCGCGGTCAACCAGATCGTCCACCAGTCGAACGTGCGGCTCGAACACGACATCCGCGTCTGCGTCGAGCACAAGGTGCCGATCTTCATCACGAGCCTGCGCGCGCCCGCGCGCGAGATCGTCGACGCGGTGCACAGCTACGGCGGCATCGTGCTGCACGACGTGATCAACCTGCGGCACGCGCAGAAGGCGCTCGAAGCCGGCGTCGACGGGCTGATCCTGGTCGCGGCGGGCGCCGGCGGCCACGCGGGCACGACCTCGCCGTTCGCGCTCGTCGGCGAGGTGCGCAAGATGTTCGACGGCCCGATCGTGCTGTCGGGCTCGATCGCGAACGGCGGCTCGATCCTCGCCGCGCAGGCGATGGGCGCCGATCTCGCGTACATGGGCACGCGCTTCATCGCGACCCGGGAAGCGCATGCGGTCGACGACTACAAGCACGCGATCCTGAACGCCAGCTCGTCCGACATCATCTACACGAACCTGTTCACCGGCGTGCACGGCAACTACATTCGCCAGAGCATCGTGAACGCGGGCCTCAACCCGGACGATCTGCCCGAAGCCGACAAGTCGAAGATGAATTTCGGCTCCGACAAGGCGAAGGCGTGGAAGGACATCTGGGGTGCAGGCCAGGGCGTCGGGCTGATGGACGACGTGCCGTCGGTCGGCGAACTCGTCACGCGCCTCGCGCGCGAATACCAGGACGCGAAGGCGCGCCTCGGCATCCGCGGCTGACGCCGCGACATCACGGCATGAAATGTAAAAAGGCGCGGCCATGAGGCCGCGCCTTTTTACGTGAAACCCGCGACGCGCGCCGTTCAGCCGTTCAGCCGATCCGCTTCATGCGCGGCAGCGCGAGCACCTTGAGCCGCTCTTCGATCGACGGGCACAGCGACTGCCCGGCGAAGCGGTCGGCGAGGAAATCGACGAACGAACGCACCTTCGCCGAGACATGGCGGCGGCTCGCATACACCGCGTAGATCGGCAGCTCGCGCGGCGGCATCACGTCGAGCAGGAGCGGCACGAGACGGCCCGCCTCGATGTCTTCGCCGACCACCTCGGTCCCGAGCAGCGCGATGCCCGCGCCGCCCAGCACCGCGACCCGCAGCCCTTCGAGATGGTTGACGATCAGGTTGCCCGCGAGCGACACGCGCGATGCGGCCGCGACGTCCGTCGCCATCGCATCGAGCGTGGTGGCGTTCGGATCGCGCCGCAGATAGTTGTGGTGTTCGAGATCGGCCAGGGTGGTCGGGGTGCCGTGCTGCTTCAGGTAATCGGGCGACGCCACCAACAGGATGTGCGCGGTGGCGATCTGGCGCGCGACGAGCGACGACGACTTCATGCCGGCGGGCGCGGCGCGCACCGCCACGTCGTAGCCTTCGTCGATCAGTTCGACCACGCGATCGGACAGCGTGATCTCCACGGTCACGTCGCTATAGCGTGCCGCGTAATCGGTCACGGCATCCATCACGTGACGCAGGCCGAATGCCGAGAGCGAGGTCACGCGCAAACGCCCCTGCGGCACCACGCTCGCCGCGCCGACGGCCTGCCCGGCTTCGTCGAGTTCGGTGAGCGCCTGTACGAGCCGTTCGTAGTATTCGCGTCCGGCTTCGGTCGGCGCGACGCGACGGGTCGTGCGATGCAGCAGCCGCGCGCCGAGCTGTTGCTCGAGGTGCATCACGTGCTTGCTCGCCATCGCCGCCGACATCTGCATGCGTTCCGCCGCACCGACGAAGCTGCCCACTTCGACGACGAAGCGAAATACATTCATGCTGACGAGGGTATCCATCGAAAATGCTCGCAATCGGTGGGAATGAGGCTATCGCGAGCAACTGTAACAAAGGCTGAGAAACGAAATCGTCAAGAAAAGCAAAACGGCGTCACTTGTGTGACGCCGCGAACATGGCGGACTACGGGGCCCGATTGCTTAGAACTTCGCACGAATCCCGGCGCCGAACGTATTGCCGCTCGACATGCCGGACAAACGGTCGTTCATGTAGGCCGTGTAGACGTCGGTGCGCTTCGACAGCGGATAGTCGTAGCCGAGCGCCCAGGTCTGGCGCGTCTGGTCGAGGCCGCCCGCGTCGCGCGAGTACGCGTAGGACGCCATCACGCTGCCCGCGCCGAGCGGCACCGTGACCCCGCCCTGCGCGGTGTTCACATGCCAGCTGCCCGAGATCTGGTCGTTCTTCGTATACATGTACTGGCCGAACAACTTCACGAACTTGAGGTCGTAGCTGACCCCGAGCTGCGCCACGCCCTGACTCTTCATGCCGGCGACGAGCGGCCCGAGGTCGCCCGGGTTGTTGTTGAAGTTCACATACTGGTAGACGGCCGTCGCGGCGAACGGGCCGTTGAAGTAGAGGAACTGGCCGCTCCATTTCTTCGATGCATTGCTGCCCGCCTGATTGCCGAGCGCGTACATCACGCTGCCGCTCAAGCCGTGATAGTTCGGCGTGGTATACGACACCGCGTTGTTCCAGCCCGAATCGCCGACGACGCCCTGGTCGGTCGTATAGGTCGGGAACGTGCCGAGGCCGAGGAACACGTGGTAGACCATCGGCGAGAACACATACGAGTCGATGAACGGATTGAACAGGATCGTCGACACGAACAGATGCGTCGTCAGCCGGCCCGCGGTGACGGTGCCGTACGGCGTCTCGAGGCCGACGTAGGAATTGCGCGCGAAGAAGGTGTCGCCGTTGAAGCGGCCGTAGTTGCCGTTCTGCGGCCGGAAGAAATCCTCGAGCGTGAAGATCGCCTTGTAGCCGCCGCCGAGATCCTCGGTGCCGCGCACGCCCCAGTATGAGGTCGACATCCCGCCGCCCTGCACGCCCCACGCGCGCTCGCCGCCCGGGAATTTCTGCGCGCCGACCCAGGCGTCGACCTGCCCGTACAGTTGGATGCTCGATTGCGCATGCGCGCCGGTCGCGCCGGCGGCGAGCGTCGCCGCGGCGGCGAACGCGAAAGAGGTATGCAGCGCCCGGCTGGCAAGTGACTTCATTGGATCTCCACGTGTTTGTCGAAAAAAGACGGCGCAAGCGCGTTGTTGTTGGTACGGGCGGAGGCCTGCGTCGATTGGGGCGCTGCCATCTTTACGGACCATTTTTCCGGTCAAAAAAGAGGGCGCTTATTGCGGGTATAGCGTCCGCATTAACTTCCCCGCGTTTTGGCGGGATTCAGCAGACGAAAGCGGGGGCAAACCACCTGACGAAATGCTTTCGCGCACCGCGCGAGCGCGCGCGCGGCGGCAGACGAATCCTGCGTCGAGCCCGACGCATGCGCGCCCGTCGCGGCTGCGCGGCTGCGCGGCGCGAAAGATACCTAAGCCGGAAGGGGTGCGGGAGATTTGCGGAGGGACTGTGGCGAATTTGCATCATCGGGCGGCGCGCCGCGCCGCCCGATGATGCGGGTCAGTTGCGGTAGAACGACGAGAAGAACGGCGGACGCCCGGCGTCTTCCTGCGTGCGCGGCGGCGGCATCGGCCGGCCGCCGCGTTCTTCGTTGTAGCGGGTGACGTCGGCTCGGATCGAGCCGGCGCGCATCGGCACCGTGCCGTCGGGCGGATGCGGCACGCCGCGCGCCTCGGCGCTGATCGGGCGATAGGGGCTGCCTTGCGCGGCGTAACGGCCATACGACGGCGTCGGACGCAGGCCCCAGCGCTGCTGGCCATAAGCGTTCGCACCGGGCCGCGCCTCGCCGCCATGCGCCGCCCCGTAGCCACCGCCTAAACCACGTCCGGCGCCATGCGGCGGCTGCGCGCACGCGAGCGACACCAGCAGCACGCCCAATGCGCCCGCCGCCCATCGCCCGATCATCCGTCCTGCACGTGCCGTCATCATCCTGATTACCCGCCGATTTCCCGCGTCTGTGCGCTCGACGCGCGGCACGGGAGCCTTTCAGCAGTAATTTATGAGGGCCTCGCAAACGTGTCGAGCCGAAAAATGTTAGTCCGCCGGCACCGGTGTAACACCGTGTTACTGCTGGTTTTTTCAGGTTTTGCCGCCGCCTCGGACGGGCCTGCCAAGGCGCCGCATTTGACATTCCGACCGTAAGCCTCTGTATTTTTTAAGCGACATCCGGCGAATCGCGCCCCAGAAATAACCATTTACCGAACTCATCAATCGATGCATGGAATGAATTTGTCTATTTAATAGGCGACCCGGAGAATGGCGCATCCGGGACGCGCAAGCGTCCCCGCTCTTATCCGGATTCCGTCATGGCCCGTCCCCGTTTCGTCCCCGACAACTTCACCCTCGCACTCGTCGGCACCGTGGTGCTCGCGAGCCTGCTGCCGTGCCACGGCCCGGCCGCCCACGCCTTCAACTGGGCGACCAACATCGCGGTCGGCCTGCTGTTCTTCCTGCACGGCGCGAAGCTGTCGCGCGAAGCGATCATCGCCGGCGCGACCCATTGGCGGCTGCACGCGGTCGTGCTGCTCAGCACCTTCGCGCTGTTCCCGCTGCTCGGCCTCGCGCTCAAGCCGCTGCTGTCGCCGCTCGTCACGCCGGCGCTCTATGCGGGCGTGCTGTTCCTGTGCACGCTGCCTTCCACGGTCCAGTCGTCGATCGCCTTCACCTCGATCGCGAAGGGCAACGTGCCGGCCGCGGTCTGCTCGGCGTCCGCGTCGAGCCTGCTCGGCATCTTCCTCACGCCCGCGCTGGTCGGCCTCATGATCACCTCGCAGGCGGGCGGCGGCGCATCGCCGTGGAGCACCATCGGCAGCATCGTGATGCAACTGCTCGTGCCGTTCGTCGCCGGCCAGTTGCTGCGCCCCGTGATCGGCGCATGGATCGAGCGCAACCGCGGCGTGCTGCGCTTCGTCGATCAGGGCTCGATCCTGCTCGTCGTCTACGTGGCGTTCAGCGAGGCCGTGAACCAGGGGCTCTGGCACCAGATCCCGCCCAGCGCGCTGCTCGGGCTCATCGTCGTCAACGTCGTGCTGCTCGCGATCGCGCTGCTGCTCACCATGTTCGTCAGCAAGCGGCTCGGCTTCAATCGCGCGGACCAGATCACGATCATCTTCTGCGGCTCGAAGAAGAGCCTCGCCGCCGGCGTGCCGATGGCGAAGGTGATCTTCGCGGCGCACGCGGTCGGCGCGGTGGTGCTGCCGCTGATGCTGTTCCACCAGATCCAGCTGATGACCTGCGCGGCGCTCGCGCAACGCTGGGGCGCCCGCGACCTCGGCGCGGATGAAGGCGAAGCGACGCACGGCGGCAGCGGCGGCAACGCGCTGCGCACCCGCGATCGGTGAGGCGCCGGCCGCGCGCGGCGCGGTGAGCCGCGCGGCCGGGTCGGGATGAGCGGCAGCGGCTCGTCCTGCCCGGGATCGTCCGGCCGTCCCGCACCCTGCCATCGCTTCTGCGAACCGCACGTGCCGGGCCGGCCGCCATCCATTCATCCCCTCGCCGTCCATCGCATTCCTGACGCACACGAGCCCGGAATGACGAGGCGCGTTCATCGAGCACTCCCGTGCGACGGGTTCGTCCTCGCGCATCACGACGCCCGCGCCCCAGCCGCTTGCCGGCGATCGATCACGCGCGGCGCGCGGCGGGCGAAACGCACGACGTGCATGCTTCGCGTCCGTTCGGGGAGTGCGGCGGGCCGCCTCGCACGAGCGCATCGACGGTCCTTGGTTGATCGTCCCGCCGGGCCGGCGCGCGACATTTCCTCGATGGGCAATCGAAAGGCTTCACACGCATGCTCCGCCCCATCCGATGAATGTGAGACGGGCCGTCCCGCTCAAGCGCATCGACGCTCCTGATTGATCGCCCCGCCGGGCCGGCGCGCGACATGCCATCGATAAAGCACAGCGCCTCCCGCCTCGGCATCCGCCGAATCCGACGGCTCGCGCGCGTCCCGATCCGCGCAAGGCGGCCCCCTCCGGCCTCCCCCCTTTCTCGACCGACCCGCGCGCCCCCTCGCTGCAATCGTTTGCCCGCACGCGCCCCCCCACGACAGTGCATCGCGTCACAAAAAATTCATTCAACTCGCGCGCCCGGCTGCCGTTAAGGCCGGCGTTCCGTCGTCATCGTCCACCCCATGCCCTCACCCACCCGCGCCGCCACCGACTCCGTCAGCATCGCCTCGCTGATCGCGGCGCGTGCGCTCACCGCGGTGTTCCAGCCGATCGTCGACATCGAGGCCGGCGCCATCATCGGCTACGAAGGCCTGATCCGCGGCCCGTCCGGCTCGCCGCTCGAACAGCCGGCCGCGCTGTTCGCGCAGGCCGCGCGCGAGGGCGCGTCGATCGCGCTCGAACACGCGGCCGCGGCCGCCTGCATCGAAGCGTTCGCCACGCTCGCGTGCGACGGCAAGCTGTTCCTCAATTTCAGCGCGAACGCGATCCTGCAGTTCGCGACCGTGCGCGAGCATGCGCAGGCCCTGCTGCAGCGCATGGGCTTCAACGCGGAACGGATCGTCATCGAGCTGACCGAACAGAACGCGATCCCCGACGTCGGCGACTTCGCGTCCGCGATCGCCGCGCTGCGCCAGGCCGGCGTCCAGTTCGCGCTCGACGACTACGGCACCGCGAACGCCAGCATGAACCTGTGGGTGAGCCTGCATCCCGACGTCGTGAAGATCGACCGCTTCTTCATCCACGACATCGCCAACGATCCGCTCAAGTTCGAGGCCGTCAAGGCGATGCAGCACTTCGCGAACGCGAGCGGCGCGAAGCTGATCGCCGAAGGCATCGAGAACGAGGCGGACCTGATCGTCGTGCGCGACATGGGCATCGGCTGCGGCCAGGGCTTCTTCCTCGGCCGGCCACATGCGCATCCCGCGCGCCGGGTCGCGCCGGACGCGCACGACGCGATCCGCGCGCAGCACATCGCGGTGTTTCCGGGCGCGACCCGCGCCGGGCCCGCGCCGCGCCCGGGCAGCGGCACGGTGGTCGCGAAGATGCTGGTCAGCGCGCCCGCGCTGCCGCGCCGCGCCACCAACAACGACGTGCTCGAACTGTTCAATCGCCTGCCCGACCTGCATGCGGTCGCGGTCGTCGAGGGCGATCACCCGATCGCGCTGATCAACCGGCGCAGCTTCATGGACCGCTACGCGCTGCCCTATCACCGCGAGGTGTTCGGCAAGAAGGCCTGCCTGCAATTCGCGAACGACGCGCCCGTGATCATCGAAAACACCATGACGGTCGAGCAGATGGCCAAGCTGCTGACGAGCAACGACCAGCGCTACCTGGCCGACGGCTTCGTGATCACCGAACGCGGCCGCTATCTCGGCCTCGGCACCGGCGAGAACCTGGTGCGCGCGGTCACCGAGGTGCGAATCGAGGCAGCCCGCTACGCGAATCCGCTGACCTTCCTGCCCGGCAACATCCCGATCAGCTCGCACATCGCGCGCCTCGTCGACAACGAGGCCGGCTTCCACGCGTGCTACGTCGACCTGAACCAGTTCAAGCCGTTCAACGACCAGTACGGCTACTGGCAGGGCGACGAGGTGCTGAAGTTCGCCGCCACCGTGCTCGCCCACGTGTGCGACCCGACGCGCGACTTCCTCGGCCACGTCGGCGGCGACGATTTCCTCGTGCTGTTCCAGAGCGCCGACTGGACCGCGCGCGTGAAGCGCGCGATCCGTCATTTCAACGAAGGCGCGCAGCGCTTCTACGCGCCGGCCGACCGGCTCGCGGGCGGCATTCGCGGCGAGGACCGCTACGGCAACCCGGCCTTCCACGGCTTCGTGACGATGGCGATCGGCTGCGTGCACGTGCCGCCCGCGGCCGGCCGCGCGCTGCGCTACGGCAGCGACGAGATCGCGTCGGTCGCCGCGCTCGCGAAGCGGCGCGCGAAGCAGCAGCCGGGCGGCTATTTCCTGATCGACATCGAGGAAGGCAGCGCCTGGCTGCGCGCGCGCGGCGACGCGGCGCCCGTCGAGCTGGACTGACGGCGACGGCTGCTCGTCGGGCAGCCCGCGCGGAACGGGCGCGCGGATGGACGACCCGCGTCGCCGGGCGACGGCGCGCCGGATCGCCTCCGTCAACGCCTCTGCCTCTGCCTCTGCCTCTGCCTCCGTTATCGTCTCCGCCCACTCCACTGTCTCCGTGGTCCGCGCTGTCCACGCTGCCCCCCAAAACCGCCCCCCTCCTTTACTATTCGTTTAGTATTTTTACTAAACGAACAAATGGGCTTTATCCTTTTAAATACGGGTATTTACCAGCCCATCAGCCTCGGTTTTCAGCTTGATCGACAATATTTTTACTATACAATCGCCGTCACCCTAAACACCCGGATCCGGACCATGGGCACGACCATTCGCGATGTGGCGCATGCGGCCAACGTATCGATCGGCACCGTGTCGCGCGCGCTCAAGAACCAGCCCGGCTTGTCCGAAGCGACGCGCGAGCGGATCGTCGAGGTCGCGCAGCGGCTCGGCTACGATCCCGCGCAGCTGCGGCCCCGCATCCGGCGCCTGACCTTCCTGCTGCACCGGCAGCACAACAACTTCGCGGCGACGCCGTTCTTCTCGCACGTGCTGCACGGCGTCGAGGACGCCTGCCGCGAGCGCGGCATCGTGCCGACGCTGCTGACGGCCGGCCCGACCGACGACGTGATCCGCCAGATGCGCCCGCACGCGCCCGACGCGATCGCGGTCGCGGGCTTCATGGAGCCGGAGACGCTCGAGGCGCTCGCCGCGACCGGCCGCCCGCTCGTGCTGATCGACCTGTGGGCGCCCGGC
The DNA here is from genome assembly GCF_028657905.1 of Burkholderia sp. FERM BP-3421. Lineage (NCBI taxonomy): Bacteria > Pseudomonadati > Pseudomonadota > Betaproteobacteria > Burkholderiales > Burkholderiaceae > Burkholderia > Burkholderia sp. FERM BP-3421. Next base: position 2,814,337 of record NZ_CP117782.1, read on the forward strand.
CTGCGCTCGGTGAACATCGACAACCACGGCGGCGCGGCGCTCGCGATGCGGCATCTGTTCGCGGCCGGCCGCCGCCGCATCGCGTTCATCGGCGGCTCGCTCGCGCACTACAGCATCGCCCAGCGCGCGCTCGGCTACCGCCGCGCGTTCTTCGAGGCCGGCCTGCTGTTCGATCCGTCGCTCGAGGTGACGATCGACGCCGGCCTCGATCCCGACACCGGCGCGGCGCGCGCGATGCAGCAGCTGCTCGACGCGCCCGGGCCGCGCCCCGACGCCGTGTTCGCGTTCAACGACGCCGCCGCGCTCGCCGCGCTGCGCGTGTGCGTGGCGCGCGGCGTGCGGGTGCCGGAAGACATCGCGTTCGTCGGCTTCGACGACATCCCCGCCGCCGCGCACGCCGCGCCGCCGCTGACGACGCTCGCCGTCGACAAGGAAGCGCTCGGCCGGCTCGGCGTCGAACTGCTGCTCGCCGACGCGCCCGAGCGCAGCGAAATCAGCCTGCCCGTGCAACTGGTCGCGCGGGCCAGCAGCCTCGGCGTCGCGCAAGCGGCGCCCATCCTCACCTCGGTCATCGGATCATGACGACTTTCGCTTCGCCCTCTTCCTGCCCTGCGCCCGACGCGCCGGCCACGCCCGCGCCTGCCGTCGCGAGTTTCCGCGACCCGGCGTTCCTGCTGTCGCACGTACGGGACACGCTGCGCTTCTACGCGCCGACGGTGTTCGACCCGAGCGGCGGCTTCTTCCATTTCTTCCGCGACGACGGCGCGGTGTACGACCGCACGACCCGCCACCTCGTCAGCAGCTGCCGCTTCGTCTTCAACTATGCGATGGCCTACCGGCAGTTCGGCGACCCGCGCGATCTCGACTACACGCGCCACGGCCTGCGCTTCCTGCGCGACGCGCACTGGGACGCGGCCCTGCAGGGCTACGACTGGGAACTCGACTGGCGCGACGGCCGCAAGCACGCGACGCTCGACGGCACGCGCCACTGCTACGGGCTCGCGTTCGTGCTGCTCGCGGCCGCGCACGCGACGATGGCGGGCGTCGACGAGGCGCGGCCGCTGATCGCCGACACCTTCGCCCTGATGGAGCGCCATTTCTGGGATGCCCGCGGCGGCCTCTACATGGACGACGCGACGCCCGACTGGCGCGTATCCGGCTATCGCGGCCAGAACGCGAACATGCATGCGGCCGAGGCGCTGCTCGCCGCCTACGAGGCGACCGGCGAGACCTCGTACCTCGACCGCGCGGAATTGCTCGCGACCCACATCACGCGCCGCCAGGCCGCGCTGTCGCAAGACCTCGTCTGGGAACACTTCCACGCGGACTGGTCGGTCGACTGGGACTACAACAAGGAAGACAGCTCGAACATCTTCCGGCCGTGGGGCTTCCAGCCGGGCCACCAGACCGAATGGGCGAAGCTGCTGCTGATCCTCGAACGGCACCGCCCGCTCGACTGGCTGCTGCCGCGCGCGGTGGAACTGTTCGACGCGGCGCTCGCGCACGCCTGGGACGCGGATCACGGCGGGCTGTACTACGGCTTCGGCCCCGACTACACGATCTGCGACCACAACAAGTATTTCTGGGTGCAGGCCGAGACCTTCGCGGCCGCCGCGCTGCTCGCCGCGCGCACCGGCAGCGAACGCTTCTGGGACTGGTATGACGAGATCTGGCGCTACAGCTGGGCGCACTTCGTCGATCACCGCTACGGCGCGTGGTACCGCATCCTCACCTGCGACAACCGCAAGTACAGCGACGAGAAGAGCCCCGCCGGCAAAACCGACTATCACACGATGGGCGCGTGCTACGAAGTGCTGAACGCGCTGCCGGCCGCCGTCCTCGCCCACCCGCAACCGGAGTCCGCGCAATGAGCCAGGCCGCACTTCCGCAATTCGTGTCGGCGGGCGACATCCTGACCGACATGGTGCGCACCGACGGCGCGCAGTGGGTGTCGCGCCCGGGCGGCGCGGGCTGGAACGTCGCGCGCGCGGTCGCGCGGCTCGGCGTGCCGAGCGCCTGCGCCGGCGCGCTCGGCCGCGACTGCTTCTCCGACGTGCTGTGGCAGGCCAGCGAGGCGGCCGGCCTCGACCTGCGCTTCCTGCAGCGCGTCGATCGCGCGCCGCTGCTCGCGATCGTCCACGAGACCCGGCCGCCCGCCTACTTCTTCATCGGCGAGCACAGCGCGGACCTCGCGTTCGACCCCGCGCAGCTGCCGGCCGGCTGGGAGGACGCGGTGGGCTGGGCGCACTTCGGCTGCATCAGCCTCGTGCGCGAGCCGCTCGCGGCGACGCTGATCGCGCTCGCGGGCGCGCTGCGCGCGCGCGGCGTGAAGATCAGCTTCGATCCGAACTACCGCAACCTGATGGCGGCCGGCTACCGCCCGACGCTGGAGAAGATGGCGGCGCTGGCCGACCTGATCAAGGTCTCGGACGAGGATCTGCGGCACCTGTTCGAGGGCGACGAACACGCGGCGATCGCGCAGCTGCGCGCCATGAATCCCGCCGCCACGCTGCTCGTCACGCGCGGCGCGCAGGCCGCGACGCTCTATGCGGACGGCGAGACACTGAGCGCCGAGCCGCCGCGCGTCGAGGTCGCGGATACGGTGGGCGCGGGCGACGCGTCGATCGGCGGCCTGCTGTTCAGCCTGATGCGCACGCCGCAGCGCGGCTGGCGCGAGCACCTCGCGTTCGCGCTCGCCGCGGGCGCGGCCGCGTGCCGCCACACCGGCGCGCACGCGCCGACACTCGACGAGGTCGTCGCGCTGCTCGACTGAAGGGCTGAAGGGCTGAAGGGCGGAACGATTTGACCGATTGAATGGCTGAAGGCGCGGCCGCGCGGTGCTAGGATGGAGCCGTCCTTTTGCAGGAGAAGCATCATGGACGGCAACACCTACACCAAGGGCATCTACACGGCCAAGGCGCATGCCCGGAAGACGGGCAACGGCCGCTACCAGGGCTACGTGATCCTGTCGCGCGACGAGGGCGGCGCGCCCGACAACACGCGCTACGAGGTCGAGGCGACGAGCCCCAACGAGGAAGAAGCGTTCGCCGAGGCGCAGGCGCTCGCGCACCGGATCCTCGGCGAGCTGGAACTGTGACGGCGAGCCGCCGCCGTCACCACAGGCGCGCGATCACCGACACGATCGCCATGATCACGAGCGTCGACATGAACGGAAACGGATAGACCCGCGCGCCGATCCTGAGCGTCACATCCCCCGGCAGCCGCCCGACGCCGAGCTTCGACAGCCACGGCCAGGTCCGCGTCAGGATCATCACCGCGAGGAAGGTGGTGAGCAGCCAGCGGAACACGGCGCGCCGCCTACAGCGTGTGCGAGCGGTCGCCGCGCGCGAACGCGTCGAGCGTGCCGTCGATCCCGCGCGCGAAGCCGATCACCTTGAACAGCTCGCCCATCTCCGCCTCAGAAATCAGTTTCTGCACCGCATTCGCGGCCGGCAGGAAGGCATGCACATCGGCCGGATCGAGCGTGGCGAGCGCCTCGGTGATGCCCGCGTTCAGCAGGAAGCGCGCCTGCGACGTATAACCGAGCAGGTCCGCGCCGGTCGCCATGCCCGCCTCGCAGACGCCGCTGAACTCGACGTGCGCGGTCAGGTCCTGGAGACCCGGATACAGGAACGGATCGCCGTGCGCGCGATGCCGGTAATGGCACATCAGCGTGCCTTCGGCGCGCTGCGGGTGGTAGTACTCGTGGCGCGGGAAACCGTAGTCGATGAACAGCGCCGCGCCGCGCGCGAGCATCGAGCACACCGTGCGCACGAACCCCACGGCCGCATCGTGGATCTCGGTCAGGTAGCCGGCCGGCAGCGCCGGACCGTCGAACGCCGCGATCAGCGGCTCCGCGCCGCAGGGACGGTCGTCGAAGCCGAAACGGCCCGCCGCGTCCGTCACGACGCCGCGTTCGAGCCAGCCCGCCTCGCCCTTCACGACGAGCCGCACCGGCATCGCGTCGAGCACCTCGTTGCCGATCACCACGCCCTCGAAACGCGCCGGCAGCGCGTCCAGCCAGCGCACCCGCGCGGCGAGCGCCGGCGCGTCGGCGTCGAGCGTGTCGCGCTGGCGCGCGCGCAACTCGCCCGACAGATCCACGATCCAGTATTCGTCGGGCGCCGCGCCCAACGCGTCGAGCGCATTCAGGAGCCCTGCCGCGAGCCGGCCCGTGCCCGCGCCGAACTCCATCACGCGGCGCGTGCCGCTCAGTTCGAGCGCCTGCGCGACCGGCCGCGCGAGCGTCTGCGCGAACAGCGGCGACAGCTCCGGCGCGGTGACGAAATCGCTGCCGTCGTCGCCGCGCCGCCCGAACTTGCGCGCGCCGCCGCTGTAATAGCCGAGGCCCGGCGCGTACAGCGCCTGTTCCATGTAGCGGGAGAACGGCAGCCAGCCGCCCGCCGCCGCGATCTCGGCATGCAGCCTCGCGACGAGGGTTTCGGACTGGACGAGCGCGTCGGGGCCGGGAGCAGGTAAACTAGCGGGTTCGTGAGATTTCGGGTTCATCCCGGCATTGTAAATGACCGTTTCCGTCGACACGTCCGTCCCCCGCCCCGCGCGCACCGTGCTGATTGCCGGCGCCGTGCACACGGGCGCCGTGCATACGGGCGCCGTGCATACGGGCGCCGTGCAAGCGGGCGCCGCGCAGGCGGCCGGTCGCGCCCTCGCGGCGGGCTTCGCGCGCCGGGGCTGGGACGTCGCGCTCGCGGTCGACGCCGGCGCGGCCGAGGCCGCCGCCGCGCTTGCCGCGGAACTCGGCGCGCACGGCGGGCGCGTCGCGGTATTGATCGCGGACCTGGCCGTGGAGCGCGAGGCGCGCGGGCTGATCCCCGCCTGCGCGGCCGCGCTCGGCCGCCCCGCGTGCGTGGTGAGCCTGCCGACGCCGCCCGCGCCGGACCGCGCCGACGACTACGCGGCGCTGCTCGACGCGACGGCGCGCAACGTCGCCGCCCCGCTCGCGCTGGCGCGCGCGCTGCGCGACGCGACGCCCGAGGCGGCGCGCGACGACGAGACGCTGCGCGCCGCGGTGCTGTTCGTACTCGATCAGGCCCTGTTTCATCCGACGTCCGGGCCGTTGCCGCACGCGCTGGCGCAAGCCGCGCTGCACCGCGCGATTCCGGCCGAGGCGCTTGCGCTCGCGCCGCAGGTGCGGGTCGCGGGGCTGGTCCGCGGCCGCGCGACCGCGCCGGACGCGCTCGCCGACGCGGCCTGCTACCTGGCCGACGCGGCGGGCGTCACCGGAGCCACGCTGGATCTCGACGGCGGCGCGCAGCTGGCGCCGTCCGCGAACGGGTTTTGACCGGCGCAGCCGGGCGCGCGGCCGGACGACGGCCGCCGTTTTGCCGCGCCGTTTTGCGTGCCTGCACGCCAATTTGACTGGAACGACCATGTTTGCCGCTCTCCTGGACCCCCGGCTTGCCGATTGCCGCAGGCTCTTCCTGCGTGACCACGACCTGCTCATGGACATCGGCGCGTTCGACCACGAAAAGCGCGGCAAGCAGCGAGTCGTCATCAACATCGACGTGTTCGTGCCGCTCGCGCGGACCACGCCCGTCGAAGACCGGCTGCGCGAAGTGGTCGACTACGACCTGATGAAGCAGAGCGTCGCGCATTGCGTCGCGCGCGGCCACATCCACCTGCAGGAAACGCTGTGCGACGCGATCGCGGCGCACCTGCTCGCGCACGACGCCGTGCGCGCGGTGCGCGTCTCCACCGAGAAACCGGACGCCTACCCCGATTGCGACGCCGTGGGCGTCGAAGTTTTCCGCATCAAGGATCAGGAGCGAGCATGAATGCGCCCCATACCCCCGAATCACACGGCGCCGCCCCGGCCGCTGCCGTGACCGACGCCGGCCGCCCGCCGCTCACGCGCCGCGAGCAGAAAGAGGCCTACGAGAACAACAAGCTGTTCAAGCGCCTCGCGCGCCAGGTCGGCCAGGCGATCGGCGACTACAACATGATCGAGGATGGCGACAAGGTGATGGTGTGCCTGTCCGGCGGCAAGGACAGCTACGCGCTGCTCGACGTCCTCCTGCGGCTGCGCGAGCGCGCGCCGATCCACTTCGAGATCGTCGCCGTCAACCTCGACCAGAAGCAGCCCGGCTTCCCCGAGCACGTGCTGCCCGAGTACCTGACCCGGCTCGGCGTGCCGTTCCACATCGAGAACCAGGACACCTACAGCATCGTCAAGCGGCTCGTGCCCGAGGGCAAGACCACCTGCTCGCTGTGCTCGCGGCTGCGGCGCGGGATCCTGTACCGGGTCGCGGGCGAGCTGGGCGCGACCAAGATCGCGCTCGGCCACCACCGCGACGACATCCTGCAGACGCTGCTGCTGAACCTGTTCTACGGCGGCAAGCTCAAGGGCATGCCGCCCAAGCTGCAATCCGACGACGGCAAGAACATCGTGATCCGGCCGCTCGCCTACGTGAAGGAAACCGATCTGGAGAAATACGCGGAATTGCGCGAATTTCCGATCATCCCGTGCAACCTGTGCGGCAGCCAGCCGAACCTGAAGCGCGCGGAAATGAAGGCGCTGATCCGCGACTGGGACAAGCGCTTCCCGGGCCGCGTCGACAACATGTTCAGCGCGCTCTCGAACGTCGTGCCGTCGCACCTGATGGACACCACGCAGTTCCCGTTCGCCGGGCTGCGCGCGACCGGCGTCGCCGACCCGCGCGGCGACATCGCGTTCGACGAGGAACCGTGCGGCTCGGACGCGGACGACGCGCCCGCCGCGAGCGGCGCGCGCCCGCTGCAGTTCGTCCCGCTCGACGACCTGTAAACCCCCGCCCGCCGGGCCGCGGGCGCGTCAGGCCGGCGCCGGCCCGGCGCGCCCGCATGATAAAATCCCAGGCTTCGAACACTCCCTATTTACTGGCGCCATGAATATCGTGATTTTGGCGGCAGGCACCGGCAAGCGCATGCGCTCCGCGCTGCCGAAAGTGCTTCATCCTCTGGCCGGCCGGCCGCTCCTTTCCCATGTGATCGACACTGCCCGCACGCTGCGGCCGTCCCGGCTCGTGGTCGTGGTCGGCCACGGCGCCGAGCAGGTGCAGGCCGCCGTCGCCGCGCCGGACGTGCAGTTCGCGCTGCAGGAGCAGCAGCTCGGCACGGGCCACGCGGTGCGCCAGGCGCTGCCGCTCCTCGATCCCGCGCGGCCGACCCTCGTGCTCTACGGCGACGTGCCGCTGACGCGCGCGAGCACGCTGCAGCGGCTCGTCGACGCCGCCACCGACGCGCGCTACGGCGTGCTCACGGTGACGCTCGACGATCCGACCGGCTACGGCCGCATCGTGCGCGACCAGGGCGGCTGCGTGACGCGCATCGTCGAGCAGAAGGACGCCTCGCCCGACGAACTGAAGATCGCCGAGATCAACACCGGCATCGTGGTCGCGCCCACCGCGCAGCTCGCGATGTGGCTCGGCGCGCTGGGCAACGACAACGCGCAGGGCGAGTACTACCTGACCGACGTGGTCGAGCAGGCGATCGAGGCTGGCTTCGAGGTCGTCACGACCCAGCCGGACGAGGAATGGGAAACGCTCGGCGTGAACAGCAAGGCGCAGCTCGCCGAACTGGAACGCATCCACCAGCGCAACCAGGCCGACGCGCTGCTCGCCGCGGGCGTCACGCTCGCCGATCCGGCGCGCTTCGACCTGCGCGGCACGCTCGCCTGCGGCCGCGACGTGTCGATCGACGTGAACTGCGTGTTCGAGGGCGAGGTGTCGCTCGCCGACGGCGTCACGGTCGGCCCGCACTGCGTGATCCGCAACACGGCGATCGGCGCGGGCACGCGCATCGACGCGTTCTCGCACCTCGACGGCGCGCGGCTCGGTGCGCACACCGTGGTCGGCCCGTACGCGCGGCTGCGCCCGGGCGCGCAGCTCGCGGACGACGCGCACGTCGGCAACTTCGTCGAGGTGAAGAACGCGGTGCTGGGCGCGGGCTCGAAGGCGAACCACCTGACCTACATCGGCGACGCCGACATCGGCGCGCGCGTGAACATCGGCGCGGGCACCATCACCTGCAACTACGACGGCGCGAACAAGTTCCGCACCGAGATCGGCGACGACGTGTTCGTCGGCTCCGACACCCAGCTGGTCGCGCCGGTGCGCGTCGGCGCGGGCGCGACGATCGCGGCGGGCACCACCGTCTGGAAGGACGTCGCCGACGGCATGCTGGTGCTCAACGACAAGACGCAGACCGCCCGGGCCGGCTACGTCCGGCCGGTCAAGAAGAAGAACTGAAAGAACCCTTTGCGCGGGCGCCCGGACGGGCGCCCGCCTTCTATCCAAGGATCATTTTCTATGTGCGGAATCGTTGGAGCAGTGGCTCGACGTGACATCGTTCCGGTTCTGATCGAAGGTCTGCGCCGGCTCGAATACCGCGGTTACGACTCGTGCGGCGTGGCGGTGCTCGACGCCGACGCGCCCACGCGCGCGCGCAGCGTCGCGCGCGTGGCCGATCTCGACGCGCAGGTGCGCGACGCCCACCTCACGGGCCACACGGGCATCGCGCACACGCGCTGGGCGACGCACGGCGCGCCCGTCACGCACAACGCGCACCCGATCTTCTCGTCGAACGCGCTCGCGCTCGTGCACAACGGCATCATCGAGAACTTCGAGGCGCTGCGCGAGACGCTGCGCGCGAAGGGCTACGAATTCGTGTCGCAGACCGACACCGAGGTCATCGCCCACCTCGTGCACAGCCTGTACCAGGGCGACCTGTTCGGCGCGGTGCGCGCGGCCGCGCGCCAGCTGCACGGCGCCTATGCGATCGCGGTGATCCACAAGGACCAGCCGCACACCGTGGTCGGCGCGCGGCAGGGTTCGCCGCTCGTCGTCGGCTTCGGCGACGGCGAGAACTTCCTCGCGTCGGACGCGCTCGCGCTCGCGGGCAGCACCGACCGCTTCACCTTCCTGGAGGAAGGCGACGTGTGCGAGCTGTCGATCGACGGCGTGACGATCGTCGACCGCGACGGCGCGGTGGTCGAGCGCGAAGTGCGCGTGGTCAGCGCGTACGGCGGCGCGGTCGAGCTGGGCCCGTACCGGCATTTCATGCAGAAGGAAATCTTCGAGCAGCCGCGCGCGATCTCCGACACGATCCCGCAGGCCGACGCGTTCGAACCGGCGCTGTTCGGCCCGGCCGCCGCCGAGGCGTTCGCCGAGATCGACAGCATCCTGATCCTCGCCTGCGGCACCAGCTACTACTCGGGGATGACGGCCAAGTACTGGCTCGAATCGATCGCGAAGATCCCGACCCAGGTCGAGATCGCGAGCGAGTACCGCTATCGCGAATCGGTGCCGAACCCGCGCGCGCTGGTGGTGGTGATCTCGCAATCGGGCGAGACCGCCGACACGCTCGCCGCGCTCAAGCATGCGCAGGCGCTCGGCCATCGGCACACGCTCGCGGTGTGCAACGTCGCGACGAGCGCGATGGTGCGGCTCACCGAAATCGCGTTTCTCACGCATGCCGGCACCGAGATCGGCGTGGCGTCGACCAAGGCGTTCACCACCCAGCTGGTCGCGCTGTTCGTGCTTGCCGCGACGCTCGGCAAGCTGCGCGGGCATGTGGACGGCGCGCGCGAGGCGGATTACCTGAAGCAGCTGCGCCACCTGCCCGCCGCGCTCAACAGCGTGCTCGCGCTGGAACCGCAGATCATCGCGTGGTCCGAGGAATTCGCGCGCAAGGAGAATGCGCTGTTCCTGGGTCGGGGCCTGCACTATCCGATCTCGCTCGAAGGCGCGCTGAAGCTCAAGGAAATCTCGTATATCCATGCGGAAGCGTATCCGGCGGGCGAACTCAAGCACGGGCCGCTCGCGCTCGTGACGGAGGCGATGCCGGTCGTCACGGTCGCGCCGAACGACGCGCTGCTGGAGAAGCTCAAGTCGAACATGCAGGAAGTGCGCGCGCGCGGCGGCGAGCTGTATGTGTTCGCGGACGCGGATACGCAGATCGTCAACGACGAAGGGCTGCATGTGATCCGGATGCCGGAGCACTATGGGCCGCTGTCGCCGATTTTGCATGTGGTGCCGTTGCAGTTGCTCGCGTATCACACGGCCTGTGCGCGCGGGACCGATGTGGACAAGCCCAGGAATCTGGCGAAGTCGGTGACGGTGGAGTGAGAGGCGTGCGGTGGCTGTGGGCCGTCGCGCGCGAGTCATGAAAACGCTCACGGCGGGCGGCTCGTTTGACCGAGCGCCCGCTCCCTCGGTCGCGCAATAGTCGCACGATGCGTGATCCGAATAGGCATGCATGAACACCGGCCGACCCAGCACGATTGCAATTGCAATCGCTCGATGAGGGCACGTGTTCGGCAAACCGATTTCAGTGCGCTTCAGCGCATCCTGCCGAGTGTGCGGAGACCGCGCCGCCGGAATCAAGTGAGCGGTTGAAGGTCTTTCAGAGCCTCGGGGTGCTGCACGGCGACGCGCAGCAACGTTTGAGCTGCGCCCGTCGGATTGCGTCGACCTTGTTCCCAATCCTGATAGGTGCGCACCGACACCCCGAGCAACGCCGCGAATGCGCTCTGCGACAGTCCGGCCCTGGCGCGAGCCAGCGCCGCCTCGGTCGGCGTGACGCGTGTCGCACGCCCCACCTTGCGGGCCTTCATCTGGCGGACCGGCTTCAGCAGATCCGCCTGAAACGCTTCCATCTCCTTATCCACGATCGATTTCCTCTCGAAGTTGATTGAGAAAGCTCGTCGGCAGATTGTCGAACTTCTCTTTCGTATATGCGATCAGCAGCCAGATCTCTTCATCACCGCGCGCCTTCCCACCGACCTTAAACAAAATTTCATCCCCGCACCGCCCACTCTCCATCTTCCCCTCCGCCCCGCATCCGATAATCGCCTCATCCCGCTATCACCACGGAGGCGCGCCATGTCCGGCCCGATGCGCATCGAAAAGATCAACGAGTACGGCAAGCAGACCGTGCTCGTGTCGATAGGCGAGGCCTCCGTGGCGCTCGACCCCGAGGACGTCGACGGCGTGATCCAATACCTGAGCCTGCTGCGCGCATCGATGAAGCCGGCAATCCCCGACATCCCGCCGCGCGACCAGCAATACGTGATGGAAATGGACCCGTGCTGGTACACCGAAAAGCATCCGCTCTACGGCGGCGCTGTGCTGTTCCTGCGCCATACCGGGCTCGGCTGGACCGGCTTCGCACTGCCGCCGCACAGCCTCGCGCGGCTCCACGCGTGTGTCGCGCAGCATCTCGAAGCGCAGGAAGAAGCGGCCAGCCTGCCGAACTGATTCACCTCGCGCCATCGGCGCGCGCCTAATCCCTATCCCGAGAAAACGCGCGCTCGCCGTCGCGCGCTGCCCACTCATTCGTTGAGCTGATCGCGCAACTTCAGCTGCCGCGCCGCCGTTCACGCTCCTCTCCCACGCAGCCTTCAACGCGGCCGGCCTCGCCGCACCCTATCAAAAATCTCCCGCCGCATTCGACCGCGCATCGCGCGCGTCGCCGCACCACACGCAACGCCTCCCTATCGAACGCTATTGGACCACCGCCCTCGCCTGTACCTTCCTGCTCGCGTTCGGCGCCACCGCCCATGCGGCCCCGGCGCTCACGCCGCAGCAATGCACGGACTATCCGTTCGTGCACACGACAGGGCCCGTCACGCACGCGCAGATCGTCAACGAACTGGCGGAACTGGAATCGGTCGGCTACGACCCGTCGGCGGGCGAGTCGGACAACTACCCGGACGACATCGACAGCGCCCAGCAACGGCTGATGGCGAAGTATCGGCGCGACTGCGCGAGCGCGCGGCCGGGAACCGTCGCGTCGGTCGCGCCCTAGGCGGCGCGCGCGTCAGTCGAGATCCGGCGCGCGCTGGCGCAGCGTGACGAACTCCTCGGCCGCGGTCGGGTGAATCCCGATCGTCTCGTCGAACTGCGCCTTGGTCGCGCCCGCGCGGATCGCGATCGCGAGCCCCTGGACGATCTCGGCCGCGTCGCGGCCGACCATGTGCGCGCCCACCACGCGCTGGCTGACGCGCTCCACCACGAGCTTCATGAAGGTGCGCTCGTCGCGCCCCGACAAGGTGTGCCGCAGCGCCTTGAACGACGTACGGTAGATGTCCACCTTGCCGAGCGTCGCGCGCGCGGCGCGTTCCGACAGGCCGACCGTCGCGACCTCCGGCTGGCTGAACACCGCGGACGGCACGTTGCGGTGATCGGCCTTCACCTGCCGCTCGCCGAACAGGTTCGCGGCCAGGAGCGCCCCGTCGCGCGTCGCGACCGGCGTGAGCTGCGGGCGCGACGTCACGTCGCCGATCGCATGGATCGACGGCACGCGCGTCGCCGAGTAGTCGTCGACCTCGATCGCGCCGCCCGGCCCGCGCACCACCCCGAGCGCATCGAGCCCGAGCCCGTCGCTGTTCGGCGCGCGGCCCGTCGCATACAACACCTGCCCGTACGGGCCATGCGCGTGCGTGCCGGCCCGCAGCGTCAGCGCGCCGTCCGCGGCGCGTTCGAGCGCGCGCACGTCGGCCTGCGTGTGGATCGCGACGCCCTGCTTGCGCATCTCGTCGGCGAGGAAGCCGCGCAGGTCGTCGTCGAAGCCGCGCAGGATCTGCTCGCCGCGATAGAACAGGTCGACCTCGACGCCGAGCCCGTTGAAGATGCCCGCGAACTCGACCGCGATATAACCGCCGCCCACGATCGCGATGCGCGCGGGCAGCTCCGGCAGATCGAGCGCCTCGCGCGAGGTGATCGCATGCTCGATGCCGGGCACGGGCGGCAGCGTCGGCCGCGAGCCGGTCGCGATGGCGATGTGCCGCGTGCGCAGGCGCCGGCCGCCGACCTCCACGGTGTGTACGTCCGCGAGCGTTGCGCGGCCTTCGTGCAAGGTCACGCCCGACTGTTTCAGCAGGTCGATGTAGACCTGGCTCAGGCGCGCGATCTCGCGATTCTTGGCGCCGATCAGCGCCGGCCAGGAGAAATTGCCGAGATCGAAGCTCCAGCCGAAGCCCGCCGCATCCTCCACTTCATGACCGTAGTGCGACGCGTAGACCAGCAGCTTCTTCGGGATGCAGCCGCGCAGCACGCAGGTGCCGCCCACCTGCTCCTCCTCCGCGATGCCGACGCGCGCGCCGAGCGAAGCCGCGATGCGGCTCAGGCGCACGCCGCCCGAACCCGCGCCAATCACAAAGAGGTCGTAATCGAATTCCATGGGATCGCCTTGTCTAGGACACGATGACAGGACGATAACAAGAATCCGGCCCCTCCGTGGTAACCGCCCGAGCGGGCAAAAAAAACGGGAGACCGAAGTCTCCCGTCGCGGGGCGTGGCGCGCTCAGGCCTGCGAGCCGTCGCCGCCGTCCTGCGCGGCCGAGTTGTCGGCGCCTTCCGCCGCGTCCGTGTCCTTTTTCTCGACGAGACCTTCGAGCGCCTCGGCGCCCTTGAAGCCCGCCACCGCCGCGAGCCCCTTCGTCAACAGGCCCGCATCCGGATCGACCTTGTCGGTCGCCTCGACCGCGGCCACCGCACCTGCAATTTCACCTACTGTATTGAGGATTCCCATCGCCATCACCATTCGGATTGAGAGTGAGCGTGCATGATTGCATGAACCGCCTGCGCCACATCGCGCCTGTAACGATCCGTAGCACCCGTTACGCCTGCCGGACCCGCCGGCCGCGCCGGGCGATCGTGCCCCGCAGGACTGAATGACACCGCCGGCGTAGACAAGCGCCGCCGCAATTCAGGTTAGCGCAAAGCCGACCGCGCAACTGTCAAACTATGTCGGAAATTTTTCGGATACCTTTCGATCGCGTCTCACGCTCAGCGCCTCGCGCTCGGCGCCGTGCCGGACTACTGGCTCGCGCCCTGCGCCGGCGCGGCATCCACGGCCGACGCCGCGGACGCCGCGGCCGTCTCGCTGGGCTTGCTGCTCACCTCGTCGTCATCCGTCGCCTTGCCGCATCCCGCGAGCAGCGCCGCCACCAGCAGCGCGCCGCCCAGCCTTCGTACGATCGTCCGATTCATGCTCGCCTCCACGCGTTCAAGCCGCTCGCCGCGCCGCCCCGCGCCGTGCGGGGTGACGCGATGTCGAGCTTACTTGAAGAAGGTCATCTGCACGACCTTCACGATCACGAGGCCGACCGCCAGCAACAGATAGCCGCGCAGCACGCCCATCCAGATCCGCGTCGACAGCGTCACGCGCGGCGCCGGCAGCTCGTCGAGCGGCGGCATGCGCCAGGTGTCGCGCACCGCGCGCCCGGCGACCGCTTCCGCCACGTCGCCGCCGCCGCGCTTGCGCAGCATCATCGTCGCGATGAAGCCGACCACCGCGAGCAGCGTGCCGCCTGCGAGCACTTCGAGGATCGTCTCGCCGCTGATGTCCGGATACATCACCGAGGCGGTCAGGATGATCGACAGCATCACCAGCACCCAGATCACCGCGCCCGTGAACAGGTTGAGCTTCTTCGAGTTGACCCACGGGCCGAGCACGGCCCGGTCGTTGCAGAGCAGGAGCAGGAACACCGTCGCGCTCGGCAGCAGCACGCCCGCGAGCGTCTGCACCGCTTCCGTGAGCAGGCCGAGCGGGCTGCCCGGGATCAGCACCAGCGCGGCGGCGGCGGCGACGATGCCGAAGTACACGAGGTAGAAGCCCTTCGCATCCGAGACGCTGCGATGCAGCGAGTGGCGGATCTTGAACACGTCGCCGATCGCATACGCGGTCGACAGCGAGACCGCCGCCGCGCCGATGATGCACGCGTCGAGCAGCGCGACCGCGAACAGCGTCGCGCCGGTGCGGCCCGCATACTTCTCGAGGCCCGCGATCACGCCGCCCGCGTCGGTGAAGTTGCCGAACTCGGGACGCCCCGCGTACAGCGCCGCGCAGAACGAGATCATCGCGACCGCGCCGATCATCACGAACAGAATGCCGATCCACAGGTCCGCCTTCTCGTACTTCATGAAGCGCGGCGTGATGCGCTTGTCGACCACGTAGCTCTGCTGGAAGAACAGCTGCCACGGCGCGACCGTGGTGCCAACGATGCCGATCACGAGCAGCATCACGTCGCTGAGCTTCGAGTTGGCCGGCCAGTTCGGCACGAAGAAATCGCGCGTGATCTGCGACACGGGCGGGTGGATCGACACGAGCACCGGCACGAGCAGCAGGCTCAGCAGGCACAGCACCACCGCGAAGCGCTCGAAGCGCCTGAAGTTGCCGGTACTGACCGCGGCCATCGTCAACGCGGCCGCGATGCACACGCCCGCGATCTTCGAGATGCCGAAGAAGTCGAGCACGAAGGTGATGCCGATGAACTCGGTGACGATCGTCAACGCGTTCAGGATGAACAGGTCGACCACGCTGAAGGCGCCCCAGAACTTGCCGAAGCGTTCGAAGATCAGGCGGGCATGGCCGACGCCCGTCACCGCGCCGAGCCGCAGCACCATCTCCTGATTCACGAACAGCACCGGCACGAGCAGCAGCAGCGTCCAGAGCAGCGTCGTGCCGTAGTTCTGGCCCGCCTGGGTATAGGTGCCGAACGCGCCCGCGTCGTTGTCGCCGACCATCACGATGAGGCCGGGACCGAGGATCGCGAGCAGCGTGCGAAAGCGCGCCCACCACGTGGCGCGCGGGCCGGTGTCATGGTGCGCGATCGTGCCGAGCGCGCCCTTGATGTCGCCGAGGTGCGCTTCGTCGAGGACGGCGCTGCGCTCGAGCACGATAGGTGGTGAAACGTTGGATGGCGTTGACATGGTGTTCCCCCCGAGGGCGAATGGTTAAATCGACAGCGCTCGCCCTCGGCATGCGCAACGGCGTGGGCCGCCCGTGGGCAGCGTCGCTTGCGTATGCCGGAGTCGCGCGTCGCGGTTCAGGAAATCAGGTTCTTCAGGTAGTGCCAGCACGCGGCGAGCGCGGACTGCGGCCGCGCGTCGAGCGTCAGCAGCGCGTCGTAGTGCGCGCGCGATTCCTGGATGTGGGGCAGGTCCGACAGCAGCAGAGCGAAATTCATGAAGGTTCTCCGGGCGAGGGTTCGCGCAAGCGGGGCGGCGGAACGCCCGGATGCGCGCGCTCGGCGCACCTATCGGCGGGCGTCGTCCTGCTTCCCCGAATCAATCAGGCAGGTTCGGCATAAGGGATGACTGTCACTGTCCGGCATCTCGGCTCCTTCCTGGTCAGGGTTGAACGATCAGCGCAGGCGCGCCGCGACGCGGCGTGCGTGCGCACCGCGCGCGCCGCATCGATACGGCGCGCACGAACGCAGGCGCGAGCCCGATGGCTCGCGGCCGACGCCGGACGCGCGCGACGAGGCGACGCGGCCGGCGCGAATCAAGGATGCACGGGGAGTGGGAAACTACGGCGCGCACCGTCTGCCTTCAAGGCAGGACGGCGGCTGGAGGACAGCGCGGACGTTCTACCGATCAGGCACGAATCAAGGTCGAAGATCGACTACTGCAGGCGTCCAAGGCATCAGCCCCATTTGTGAAGATGGCGGATTCTAGATACCCGCCAATTCGAAAGTCAACCCGAAATCTTGACTATTACAAAGATAATTTCAATGCCTCATGCCACGCCTGTCCGGGCGCGGATGCGACATGGCGAAAGCTTTCAGCGACACGCGAATTGAAATGAATATGTAAGCACGAAAGCGCTTCATATTTGAGGGTCTCGCCGCGCGAACGGCCGCTGTGCGCGATATCGCGGCCGCGAAACGATTGATGCGATTTTTACTTGCAATTTCGATTTCGGGCCGAATACAATCCGCCGCAACTCATCAAAGGAGTCCTTCGTGGACACGTACCCTAGTAGTGGAAGTCCGATGCCGGCCCGCGCCGGCGATGCAATCGCGAGCTAGCCGCCAGGGTCCGTCCTTTGCCGCTGACTCGCCCTGGTCGAGTTAGCGCGCTTCACCATCGATCGGCACGCGCCGGTCTTCCGCAGCACGCTTCCTCTGTTTCGATCGTATGCCGCAGGCGAGGCTCGCCCGTGGCGCCCTACGTCGTCCGGCGCCCGCCGGACCGGACGGGAGCGCAGTCATGTTCATTCAATCTTTCGCGGCCAAACTCAGAAACGTCGCCCATCTCGCCTGCCATCGGCTCGCGACCTGCTCGTTCGCACCCTTCGCGCATGCGGCCGGCACCTGGCGCAACGGCGTCTGGCCCGACGCCGCGCTGGCCGCCCGGCCCGCCGGCTGCGCGATCGTCGCCCTGATGGCGGCCGCGGTGGCGCTCGTCGCGCTGTTGTCCGCTTCGTCTTCACGCCTCGGCCTGAACCACGCCCTGCGCGTGAGCTGGTGGTTTTCCTGAACGACCGGCCGGCTCGCTGACCGGCCGCGCCGGCGAACCGTATCCCGCGGCAGCTTCACACGATCATTAGTTTTGCCAATCAATCGCAGACACGCCATGAAGAACACACTGACCCACATGCTGATCAAATCCGGCGCGGCGGCCGGCCTGCCGCTGCTGCTGTCGCTGGGCCTCGCGCAGACCGCAAGCGCGCAGACCGCCGGCGGCGCCGCCCCGCAGGACGCCGCCAGCGCGCCTGCCGCCCCTGCCCCTGCCGCCGACGCGCCCGCGCCGACCGGCTTCCGGGAACGCTCGAACCTGTTCGGCGACATGGGCGGCCTGCGCAGCCTGCTCGGCGATCACGGCATCACGCTGAACCTGCAGGAAACCAGCGAATACCTGAACAACCTGTCGGGCGGCACGCAGCGCGGCGGCGCCTACGACGGCCTCACGCAGTTCGGCGTCGTGGTCGACACCGGGAAGGCGATCGGCCTGCCGGGCGGCACCTTCAACGTGTCGGGCCTGCAGATCCACGGCACCAATCTCACGCAGCGCAACCTGCAGACGCTGCAGACCGCGACCGGCATCGAGGCGAACGCGACCACGCGGCTGTGGGAGCTGTGGTACCAGCAGTCGCTCGCGGACGGCAAGGTCGACGTGAAGATCGGCCAGCAGAGCCTCGACCAGGAGTTCATGGTGAGCCAGTACGCCGCGACCTTCATGAACGCGACCTTCGGCTGGCCGGTGCTGCCGTCCGTCGACATGCCCGCGGGCGGCCCCGCCTATCCGCTGTCGTCGCTCGGCGTGCGGCTGCGGCTCAAGCCGTCCGACGCGTGGACCGTGATGGCGGGCGTGTTCAACGGCAATCCGGCCGGCAGCGGCGTCGGCGATGCGCAGGTGCTCAACGCGCACGGCACCAACTTCAACCTGCACGACAGCGCGCTGATCATCGGCGAGGCGCAGTACGCGCTCAACGCGGCGCCCGCGGACCCGAAGGCGGCGCAGCCCGCCGGCCTGCCCGGCACCTACAAGGTCGGCGTCTGGTACAACACGGGGCGCTTCGCCGACCCGCGCTACGCGAGCAACGGCGTATCGCTCGCGGCTTCCGCGAGCAGCGGCGATCCGGCCACGCATCGCGGCAACTACGGCTTCTATGCGGTGGCCGACCAGATGGTGTGGCGCGAGGGCCCCGACAGCCCGCGCGCGCTCGGCGTGTTCGCCCGCGTCATGGGCGCGCCCGGCGACCGCAACCTCGTCGATCTCGGCATCAACGCGGGCGTGACGCTGAAGGCGCCGTTCAAGGGCCGCGACAACGACGTGGTCGGGCTCGCGATCGGCTATGCGAAGATCGGCTCGCACGCGCGCGGCCTCGACGGCGACACCGGCGCCTTCACGACGCCGGGCTATCCGGTGCGCCGGGCCGAAACCATCCTCGAGGCGACCTACCAGTATCAGGTCACGCCATGGTGGCAGCTCCAGGCCGATTTCCAGTACGCGTTCCGGCCGGCGGGCGGCATCCCCAACCCCGATCCGAGCGCGAACGGCGCGCGCATCGGCGACGAGGCGATCGTCGGCGTGCGCACCACGATCACGTTCTGAGCCGCGCCGGTTCGGCGCGCGTCGCGCGCGCCGAACCCCGCCGGGGCGCGCCGCCGCCCCGGCGATGATTCCAAGCAATGCGAAGTATCGGCAGCCGCCTCGCGAGATGCGCCCGCGACGTGCGCGCTTGTCACCGCCCTGTCACCCGCACTCCGTAACGTCCCCGTTCCTTCAGGCGCGACATCGCACTCGTTCGTGCAATCAATGCGCGCGCCTGTTTCGAGTGTCGCCTCGGTTTTCCACTTTATTGAATTCGCGTAAGGTTAGTGCACCACGCGCGGGCTCGATGGCTCCCCGACCGTGACAGCCGGCACTCGACAACACGACCGGCGATACAAGGAGGGGACATGCGGTGGCAATACAAGGCAGCGGCCGTGCTGGCCGCCGCGATCCTGGCATGGACCGGCGCGCGCCTGCTCGCGCGCCCCGAGGCGCCGACGGCCGCGCGCGCCGAGCCCGCGGCCGCGCAGGCCGCGGCCGCGAACCGCTTCGGCGTCGACGCCGCCGCGCCCGCGCGCTCCGGCGCGCCGCCGCGCCCGCTGCCGCCGCGCGTGACCGACTTCATCGCCAGCCACTACCCCGACTCGGCGTCGACCCGCGCCGCGCTCACCCAGCTCGCATCGGGCTGGAGCCTCGCCGTCAACAACGTGCAAAGCCGCGCCGACGCCAAGGAAGCCGGCAACGCGATCGCGAAAGGCATCGCGTGCGCGCTGACCTCGGGCGTGCTGGGCCGGGCCGGCATCGACCAGCAGGCGATGCTCGACCGCATCCGCGACACGCGCGCCGTGATGCTCGGCACCGAGGCCGACACGCTCGCCTACTTCCGTTTCCAGTCGCTCGCCGGCGGCCAGTACTTCGACGACCCCGGCCCGGGCGCCTGCAGCTTCGATCCTTCGTCATTGCCGAACTGATTCTTCCCCCACCGCAGAAGGAGATCACGCATGAAGAAGTTCGCCGCCGCTTTCCTCGCCAGCTCGCTGCTCGCGCTGTCCTGCCCGACGCCGCTCCATGCGGCATCCGCCGCCGCGCCCGGCTCGGCGATCGTATTCGTCAACGGCATCAACAACACGTTCGACGACGCGGTCGCCAGCCTGCAGGTATTGAAGAACGAAATGAACGCCCGCGACACCGGCAACGCCTACGTCTATGGCAACGCGTACAACGCGACGCAGGGCACCTTCAGCGACATTTACCAGGTGTTCAAGCAGAAGGCGGTGGAAGGATCGAGCCCGTCGGACTTCTGGCGCGCGGTCGACGGCAACGGCTTGCCTTCGAGCGGCATGGACGCGGCGCTCCAGCAGAAATACATCGACATCCTGACGAAGAACGACATCCCCGAGCTGCCCGATCACCTGAGCAAGTACCGCGCCTACCTGCAGCAGAACCGCAAGATCGTGCTGGTCGGCCACTCGCAGGGCTCGCTGTACGCGAACTTCGAGATCAACCTGCTGATCACCGGCCCCGACCGCGCGCAAGGGCGCATCAGCACGGTGAACGTCGGCAACGCGACGCGCTACCAGCTGCCCGGGTCGAGCTACCTGACCTCGTCCTCGGACGCGGTGATCAAGGGGCTGAGCCTCGTGCAGACCGTGCTGCCCGCGAACTTCTCGCTGGGCCTGCACATGCTGACCGATCCGCTCGGCCACTCGTTTCCGAAGATCTACATGAACGAGAGCTTCTCGGCGGCGAGCCAGATCCTCACCCAGGTCTCGCAGCAGGCGCGCAGCACCGCGCTCGCGGCGAGATGAACGCGCGCCCCGCATAAACGAACACCCCGGCGCCGGACCGCGTCCGGCGCCGGGGTGTCGGCGCATCACACGGCGCGGCAAGCCGCGCCGCCCGTTCAGAAGATCGTGCGCAGACCGATCGCGACGCCCGTCTGGTTGCTGCGACCCGGCAGTTCCACCGTCGCCGCGCCGTTCACCTTGTTGAAGTCGACCGTGCCGTACACCTCGGTGCGCTTCGACAGCGCGTACTCGGCGAGCGCGACGATCGCATAGCGATTGCCGTTGGCGAGCTGGCCCGACGCGTTCGTCGCATTGCGCATGCGGTCATAGTAGAACGCGCCCGTCAGCGTGAGCGGCGCGCTCACCTGCCAGCTCACGCCGGCGAACGGGCCGTCGTCGATCCGGCCGGTGCCCTTGAACGTGCTGATGCCGGGCGCGGTGCCCTGCTGCCACAGCGCGATGTTCACGAAGCCCGTGTCGTCCTTCGAATGCAGGTAGCCGCCGTAGACCTTCACGGTGCTGAATGCATAGACGACGTTCGCGTGATAGATGGTCTGCTTGCGGTTCGAGTTGTCGCTGTTCTGCTGCATGCCGGCGGCGACGCTGAGCGGCCCCGTCACGTACTGCAGCGAAAAGCCGTACATGTTGCCCGCGCCCAGGTGGCCCGGAATCTGGCCCGAGAAGCCGTTCACCCCGGTATTGGTCGAATCGGTGCCGAACGAATAGATCGCGCCGATCGTCAGGCCGCCGAAGGTGCCGCGATACTTGACCGCGTTGTCCGCGTAGAGGCCCGCGCCGAGCGCGCCCGGCAGCCACGAGTTCTCGTTGTAGTTGCCGACGGTCAGCGGATCGAAGGTGTCGCTGAGCAGGTCGAACAGCACCGTCTTCTGGCGGCCCAGCGTGACCGTGCCGTACTGGCTCGACAGCCCGACATAGGCCGCGCGGTTGAACAGGCGGGACGCGCTCGACTGCGTGCCGTCCTGCAGGTTCACGCCGCTTTCGAGGTTGAACAGCGCCTTCATGCCGCTGCCGAGATCCTCCGTGCCGTGCAGGCCGAAGCGCGAATTGGTGATCGCGCCGTTGGTCATGAAGACGCGGCCGTCGTTGTTCGCATTGGAATTCGACAGGTAGCGCAGGCTCACGTCAGCCACGCCCCACAAGGTCACCGAGCTTTGCGCCAGCGCATGCTGGCCGGCCATCGCCAGCGTCAGTCCCCCAACCAGCCCCACCATTTTCTTGGTCTGCTTCATCAGCGTTCCTTTTGTTAGTTGTGTCTGTCTCCGTCTCCGGTCGCGGCCGCCGTCACGCGCCGTCGGCGCGGGAATCGCGTGCGCAACCAGCCGAGCATCATAAGGCCAGCCGCCAGCATGAAAAAAATAGTCATCGCGGGAACGTGCGGATCTGTCGTTGATGTGCAACGACCGCGCTAGTCGGGCGTCGCGACGCGCCGGCGCGCGCGCCGCACGATCTCCGCGAAGGCCGCGGCGAGCAGCGCCACCGCGCCCCACAGCGCGCTGTCGCCGAAGCCGCGCGTCAGCAGGCCGCCGAGCACCGCGCCGCCGAGAAAGCACGCGCTGATGATGGCGAGCAGCCCCGAATCGTGCAGCGCGCCCGCGTCGTAGCGCGGGATCAGCCCGACGAACAGCTTCTGCGCGGAGCGCCGCAGGTTGCCGGTCGTCATCACCGACGTGTACGACAGGTTTTCGAGGTGCGTGAACGACAGCGTCTGCAGGGTCGCGACGAAGGAAATGCCCGGGATCAGCCATGCGCTCGACATCGCGACGACGCCGCTCGAGGCGAGCGCGAGGAACACGATCTCGCCGACGAGGCAGACGAACGCGGTGTGCCTGAGCCAGCCCTTCTGCGCGGCGAGGCCGAGCAGGTGCGCGACCAGCACCGCGATCACGAACGCGACGAGGGGCGGCACATGATGCAGCGCCTGCGCCCAGTTGCCCGCGGACAGGTTGATGCCGAGCAGCGCGACGTTGCCGGTCATGGTGTTCGCGAACACGTGGCCGTGGCCGACATAGGTATAGGCGTCGAGAAATCCGCCCGACAGCGTCAACAGCGATGCGACCGTCAGGTTGCGGCTCGCGGCGTCCAGATCCATGAGACGACAGACTCCAGGTGCGGCGGGAAGCGCGACCGGCGCGGCGGCCGGATGCGCGCGGCGCGCGGCGCGCACGCCGCATCGTGCGCGCCGCGGCGGACCGCGCGGCGGGACGCCCCCCGGGCGTGCGCCTCTATAATGAGGCCGGCATGCGGAGCGGGGGCGCCGTGCAGTATACCCGGCCGCCTCCGCCGTTCCCGCCGTCGACTCACCGTTGGACCCTGCCATGACGCCCGCCAAGTTCTTCCTGCGCTACACCGCCATTCCGTTCCTCGCGATCGTGCTCGTGGTCGGCTGGGCATGCCTGCGCGAATCGGGCGAGATCGACGCGCGCCAGTATGCGGCGCTCGTCGCCGCCTATCCGGATTTCTTGCCGAGGCTCCAGGACGAAGTCGCGCATGCGGTGCGCGCGGGCAAGCTCGACAAGGCCGATTACGCGACCATCGTCCGCCATTCGCTCGACGCGGGCTATGTGCTCGATTGGCCCGCGCGGGATGCCGGCCTCGACGCGGAGCGCGGCAGGCTGCTCGGGCTCGTCAACGGCGACGCGCGGGCGCAATGAGCGGCGGCGGGGCCGCCAACAGAGGGAGCACGCGATTCTCGTGAACGCCTGGCGGACGCCCTGTCCGCCAGGCGTTCGAACCGCTTGCGCAGTCGCCTGAAGCGGCGCAGGCATGCGAAACGTCCCCGCCCGGCAGCAGCGCCTGGATCGGCGACCACGGCTCGTCGTCGCGTATCGGTTTTGCCTCGGCCTCCCCATTGGCGCAACACCGGAGAGATCAACCCGGCTTGCCGCAGGGTCGGCCGCCCCGCAACGCGTCTTGCCGAAATCTTTTGCTCCGGGAATGTGTATTTATCGGGTAAATCGTTTCCCGGCCCGCACCTCGAATTAAACATTCCGATCGAAACGATTCAGCCGGCTTCATACAACAATAAAAACCGCCGAATCAAACGGAATTTAACCGGAAGATAACTCTAAACAATCCCCCGCACCTATTTCGATCCGCGCTTTCCGCACGCCTGATCGACATCCCGACGGCCGCCATCTCCGTCCGCCGGGTCGGCCGCGCGTCCGCGCCACGGGGCGCATCCGCCGACCCGCCCCCATCGCCCGCATCCCGACGCGCGGTCGATCACGCCCTTTTCACAATCTTTCCCCCGCCTTTCCATCCGGACACAGAAGTGTGAGTTTTTATCACGTATCCGCGAATTGCATCGTCACAAAATTGACAAACAACAAAAATTAGAAATCGACCCAGACAAGCAATTAGAAACCAGGGGTTCAATTATGCCAATCCGAGAATCAGCCAATATCACCATTACCAACGAACAGAGACGACGATCGTTCAAGGATCTGCTGGAGCACGGCCGCCCCTTGCGCTTCATCGAAAGTCACAGTCCGCTGTCCGCCGTGATCAGCGAAAACGTCTACGTGGCCACGGGTGGGAACCGCATCGAATTCGACGGCTTCTGGTCCAGTTCGCTGACCGATTCGACGCTGCGCGGCCTGCCCGACATCGAGATCCTCGACATCTCGAATCGCCTGTCCAACATTCAGCACATCTTCGACGTCACGACCAAGCCCTTGATCATCGACGGCGATACCGGCGGCAAGCCGGAGCATTTCTCGCTGAATGTTCAACTGCTGGAACGCGCGGGCGTGTCGGCCGTCATCATCGAGGACAAGACCGGGCTGAAGAAGAACTCGCTGCTCGGCAACGAGGTCATCCAGTACCAGGATTCGATCGACAACTTCTGCGACAAGATCCGGATCGGCAAGGCCGCGCAGATCACCCGCGATTTTCAGATCATCGCCCGCATCGAGAGCCTGATCCTCGACAAGGGCATGCAGGATGCGCTCGAACGCGCCGTCGCCTACTGCGAGGCGGGCGCGGACGGCATCATGATTCACAGCCGCCGCACCAGCGCCGACGAGGTCATCGAGTTCGCCGAGCGCTTTCGCGCACTCGGGCAACGCGCATACCTGGTCTGCGTCCCGACCAGCTTCAACGCCATTTCGTTCGCGGAGCTGGCCCGCCACTTCAGCGTCGTCATCTATGCCAACCACCTGCTGCGCGCGGCCTACCCGGCCATGCTCTCGGTGGCGGAAGGCATCCTCGCCCACGGCCGGACCCTCGAGGTCGAGCCGCACTGCCTGCCCATCAACGAAATCCTGAAGCTCGTTCCCGGAACCGCCTGACATGAGCCCACATCTCCTGATCGGGGCGCTGGTCGAGGCCCGGGTGAGCCTCGCCGTCGGCGTGCCCGATTCCCTGCTGAAACCCCTGTGCAATCAGCTGAACGAAGCATGCGCCCCGTTGCGCCACCTGATCGCGGCCAGCGAGGGCGGCGCGATCGGCCTCGCGATCGGCCACCATCTCGCCACCGGCGAGCTGGCCGCGGTCTATCTGCAGAACTCCGGGCTCGGCAATGCGATCAATCCGCTCGTGTCGCTCGCCGACCCGGCGGTGTACGGCGTTCCGCTCGTGCTGATCGTCGGCTGGCGCGCCGAACTGGCCGCCGACGGCACGCAGACGCACGACGAACCCCAGCATCGCCAGCAAGGCCGGATCACGTTGGCGCTGCTCGATACGCTGTCGATTCCCTACCTGGTGCTCGACGGCGCGCATGACGATCCGGCCGCGATCCGGCGTCTGCTGGAAGACGCGCGGCAGCAGTCGCGCCCGGTCGCGCTGGTGGTCCGCAAGGATGCCTTCGACCCCGCGCCGCCTCGCGCGCGCGCGCCGCACCAGGCCATCGATCCGCGCATGACGCGCGAGCAGGCGATCGCGCTGATCGTCGACGAGATCGGCGCCGACGCGGCGATCGTCGCGACCACCGGCATGGCGTCGCGCGAGCTGTACGAACTGCGCGAGCGGCTCGGCCAGTCGCACGCGCGCGACTTCCTCACGGTCGGCGGCATGGGCCATGCGTCGCAGATCGCGACGGGCATCGCGCTGGCGCGGCCGGACCAGCCGGTGGTCTGCATCGACGGCGACGGCGCGCTGCTGATGCACATGGGCGGCCTCGCGTACTGCGCGGGCGCGCCGAACCTGACCCACGTGGTGATCAACAACGGCGTGCACGACTCGGTGGGGGCCCAGCCCACGCTGGCCGCGCGCCTGCGGCTCGCGCACATCGCCGGCGCGTGCGGCTATGCGTTCAGCCGGACCGCCGCCACGCCGGCCGAGCTGGCCGCCGCGCTGCGGCATGCGAACGACGCGCACGAGAGCGCGTTCATCGAGGCGCTGTGCCGGCCGGGCTACCGAAGCGATCTCGGCCGGCCGCGCACCGCGCCCGTCGAGAACAAGCAGCATTTCATGCAATTCCTTTCCAGCCAGGGAGTTCACGATGATCGACACCCCCATCCGCAAGACGATCGCATACAAGCAGCTGTCCAATGCACTCGGTAGCGAGATCTACGGCTTCGGCACGCACTTTCCGCGCGATCCCGAGGCCGCGCGCACCCTGGTCGACGCCTGGCACGCGGGCGGCATCTGCCGGCTCCGGCAGCAGCGGCTCGACATGGCCGCCTTCGTCGAGTTCAGCCGGATCCTCGGCACGCCCGAGCGCGCGCTGAATCAGGAACGCAAGCTGACCTCGCGCGAGGATCTGCCCGAGCTGATGATCGTCTCGAACATCAAGGAGAACGGCGAGGCGATCGGCCACCTGGGCGCGAAGGAAGCGTACTGGCATACCGACATGTGCTACACCGACGTGCCGCCCATCGCCAGCATCCTGTACGCGATCGAGGTTCCCGCGTCCGGCGGCAACACCGAGTTCATGAACATGTACCGGGTCTACGAGGCCCTGCCGCCGGCCTTGCGCAGCCGCATCGAGCGCCTGTCGATCAAGCACGACCGCAGCTACACGGCGGTCGGCGAGCTGCGCTACGGCTTCGACTCGGTGGTGGACGTCACGACCTGCCCCGGATCGGTCCATCCGCTCGTGCGCGTCCATCCCGTCACGATGCGCCCGTACCTCTATCTCGGGCGGCGGCTGAACGCCTACGTGGTCGGCCTGCCGGTCGCCGAATCGGAGGCGCTGCTCGACGAGCTGTGGCGCTACACCCGGCTCGACGGCATGACCTGGAGCCAGCGCTGGGAGGTCGGCGACATCATGATCTGGGACAACCGCTGCACGATGCACCGGCGCGACGCGTTCGACGAAGCGGCGCGGCGGTTGATGTGGCGCACCCAGGTCCAGGCGGATCCCGCGCGCCCGCTGTGAACGGCCGCTCCCCCCATTCCATCGAGGCCCCATGATTGCTCATCCCAACCCGGCGCTGCGCCGCGTCGCGCGCGCGCTCGACCGCCGCACGTCGCCCGCCGCGCGCCGCCCGCTCGCGGTCCGTCATCCGTACGACGGCGCGCTCCTGGCCGAACTGCCGCTCGACGGCATCGACGAGATCCGCGGCCGGCTCGCGCGCGCGCACGGCTTCACGAGCGGCTTGAGCCGGCACGCGCGGATCGCGATCTTCGAGCGGGCGATCCAGCTGCTGCACGCGGAGCAGCGCGACGCCGCGCGCCTCATCACGCTCGAATCCGGCCTGTGCGTCAAGGACACGCTGTATGAAGTGGAGCGCGTGATCGGCGTGATGCAGGCGGCCATCACCGAGCTGAACCGCGACGACAGCCAGACGTTCTCGTGCGACCACGCGAGCGCGTCCGAGCGGCGCAAGATCTTCACGGTGCGCGAGCCGCTGCGCGGCGTGATCGCGGCGATCACGCCGTTCAACCATCCGATGAACCAGGTCGCGCACAAGATCTGTCCGGCCATCGCGTCGAACAATCGGATCGTGGTGAAGCCCTCGGAAAAGACGCCGCTGTCCGCGCTGTACCTGCTCGACCTGCTGCGCGACGCGGGCCTGCCGGAGCCGATGTTCGACGTCGTGGTCGGCGCACCGGCGGAGGTGGGCGCCGAGTTCCTCGCCAACGAGTATGTCGAGGTGGTCGCCTTCACCGGCAGCGTCGCGGTCGGCAAGCGGATCGCGAGCCAGGCGGGCTACCGGCGCACCGTGCTCGAGCTGGGCGGCAACGATCCGCTGATCGTGATGGAGGACGCCGACCTCGAACGCGCGGCGCGGCTGGCCGCCAAGGGCTCCTACAAGAACTCGGGCCAGCGTTGCACGGCGGTCAAGCGCATCCTCGTCGAGCGCACCGTGGCGGCCCGCTTCACCGCGCTGCTGGTCGAGCACAGCGCCGGCTGGAAGATCGGCGACCCGCTCGACGAGACCGTCGACATCGGCACGCTGATCGACGAAGCGGCCGCGCGCGAATGCGAGGCGCGCGTCAACGATGCCGTCGCGGCGGGCGCCCGCGTGTTGACCGGGCACCGGCGCGACGGCGCGGCCTACGCGCCGACCGTGCTCGATCGGGTCGCGCCCGACCTGCCCCTGGTCCAGCAGGAAACCTTCGGCCCGGTCTCGCCCGTCATTCCGTTCTCGGGACTCGACGAGGCGATCGCGATCGCGAACAGCACGCGCTACGGCCTGTCGTCCGGCGTCTGCACGAACCGTCTCGACTACATCACGCGCCTGATCGGCAATCTCGACGTCGGCACCGTCAACGTCTGGGAAGTGCCCGGCTTCCGGCTCGAGAGCACGCCGTTCGGCGGCGTCAAGGATTCGGGGCTCGGCGGCAAGGAGGGCATGCAGGAGGCGCTCAAGAACTTCACCAACCTGAAGACCTATTCGCTGCCGTGGGACACCCTCGGGCCGTCGCTCGCGGCGTGAGGCGCATGCGTCATGCCGCGCCGTTCGCGACGAGCCAGTCCTCGAAGCGACGGTGCAGCACGGTCTTCTGGATGCCGATCGGCGTGATCGCGTAGTAATCGTGATGCGCGACGCGGATCGCGTCGAACGGCGCGACGATGCGGCCGCTCGCGATGTCGCGGCTCAGCGTGACGACGGGACCGATGCCCACGCCGAGTTCGTCGACGACTCCCTGGAAGGTCACGTGGAAATGATCGAAGCGCAGCCGGTTCGCGAAGCGTTGCCCGTCGAGCTGCGCCGCCGCGAACCAGTCGTCCCAGTGGCGCGGACGGGTCTCCGTTTCGAGCAGCGTATGGTCGATCAGGTCGGCGGGGTGGCGCAGCGGGCGCTCCGCCAGCAGCGACGGCGACGCGATCACCGTGTGGTGGTCGCTCAGGAAGCGGACGGCGGAGGCGGGATTGAAGAGCAGGTCCTCGCGGCGGATCGCGACGTCGCAGTGGCCGCCGTTCGGCTGCTGCTGGGTCGTGACGGTGAGGACCTGGATCGTGGCGTCGGGATGGTCGACGCGGAACGTGACGAGGCGCGGAATCAGCCAGCGCATGCCGAAGGTGGTCGGCACGCTGACGCGCAGCACCTGCCGCGCGCGCCCCTTGCCATAGCGCTCGACGATGTCGGTAAGCGCGTCGAACGCGCCGTCCAGTTCCTGCGCGAAGGCCCGCGCGTGCACGGTCGGCACCATCCGCTGCCCGTCTTTCTCGAACAGACGCAGGCCGAGCCGGGATTCGAGGGTCTGGATTTGCCGGCTGACCGCGCTGTGCGTCACGCACAGCTCGTCGGCGGCCGCCGAGAAGCTGCCCGCGCGACACGCCACCAGGAACGTCCGTATCGCGGCCAGCGGAGGAAGTTCGGCCATGTCGGAGGAGCTTTCTGAAAAGTCACGGACGAGCGAAATTTTATCACGCAGCGTCACGCGTCGATTGGCTAGTATGGCCGGCCGGCTCCCGCGTCACGGCGCGTATTCGACGAGGCAATCCCCATGCTGCTGCCCTACCTGCTCATCGTGCTCATCGGCGTCACCGCGGGCGTCGTCAGCGGCGTGATCGGGACCGGCGCATCGATCATGTTGCTGCCGCCGCTGGTGTTCTATTTCGGTCCGCGGCAGGCGATTCCGATCATGGCGATCGCCGCCGTGCTCGGCAATGTCTCGCGCGTCTACGTCTGGCGGCGGGACATCGCCTGGCGCGCCTGCCTCGTCTACGCGGCGGCCGCCGCGCCGGCGGCCGCGCTCGGCGCGCATACGCTGTGGATGCTCAAGCCGCAGTGGGTGGACTGCGCGCTCGGGGTGTTCTTCCTCGCGATGATTCCCTATCGGCGCTTCGCCAGCCGGCGCCACGTCACGCTCACGGCCTGGCAGCTGTTCATCGCGGGTGCGCTGGTCGGCTACCTGACGGGCATCGTGTTCTCGACCGGCCCGCTGACGCTGCCGATCTTCTCCGCGTACGGCCTCGTCAAGGGCGGCCTGCTCGCCACCGAAGCCGCCGCCTCGCTCGTGGTGTACGCCGGCAAGCTCGCCGCGTTCGAGCAGCTGGGCGGCCTGCCGCTCGACGTCGTGGCCAAGGGCGTGCTGGTCGGGCTGTCGC
This sequence comes from Burkholderia sp. FERM BP-3421, assembly GCF_028657905.1. Lineage (NCBI taxonomy): Bacteria > Pseudomonadati > Pseudomonadota > Betaproteobacteria > Burkholderiales > Burkholderiaceae > Burkholderia > Burkholderia sp. FERM BP-3421. The sequence continues at coordinate 2,844,369 of NZ_CP117782.1, forward strand.
TGTCGGCCGGCATTTCCGTCGGCAAGGCGGTGCTGCAACGCCTGTCGGTCAACGCGTTCCATACGCTGCTCGACCTCGTGATGCTGTCCGCGGGCACCACCATGCTGTGGGGCGCGATACGTTAGCGCAGCGCAAGCACGCCCGGCATCGCCTTTCATTGCGCGGGCGTTTCCCGGCGCCTCGCGCTCAACCGATCAGGCCGGCCAGCAGGCCGACGAGCGCGCCGCCCGCGAGCAGCCACAGCGGATGGATCCGCGTGCGGTAGGCGAGCGCGGCGCACAGCGCGGTGATGCCCCACTGCACCGCACTGCGATTCGAGGCCTCGGTGATCAGGGCCGCGCTCGCGGCCACGAGCCCCGCCGTCACGGGCATCATGCCGAGCTGCACGTAGCGCCGCCACGGTCGGTCCTTGAAGCGCTCCCATGCGTGCAGCGCGCCGATCGTCACGAGCGACGACGGCCCGAACTTCGCGAGCGACGACACGAAGAGCCCGGGCCAGCCCGCGACATGCCAGCCGACCAGCGGCACGATCATCATGTTCGGTCCGGGCGCGGCCTGCGCGAGCGCGAACAGCGCGGTGAATTCCTGCGCGCTCATCCAGCCGTGCACGTCGACCACCTGCCGCTGCATCTCCGGCAGGATCGTATTGCCGCCGCCGAACGCGAGCAGCGACAGCTCGGTGAAGATATGCGCGAGCGCGAGCAAGGTGGCGTTCATCGCGCCGCTCCCGCCGCGTCGCGGCGCGCCGCGAGCCAGATGCTGAGCGGCGTGAGCACGAGCATCGTGGTGAGGAGCGGCAGGCGCAGCAGCGCGATCGCCGCGAACGCGAGCGCCGCGACGCACGCGCCGGCGCGCGCACGGCGCAGCGGCTTCACGACCTTCACGGCCATCGCGATCAGCAGGCCGGCGGCCGCGGCGGCCAGGCCGCCGAACAGGTGCTGCACGCGCGGATCGCTCTGGGTCTTCGCATACAGCACGCCGAGCCCGACGACCACCAGGGTGGGGCCGGCGATCAGGCCGAGCAGCCCCGCGAGCGCGCCCGGCACGCCGCGAAAGCGCATGCCGACCGCCACCGACAGGTTGATCACGTTGCCGCCGGGCAGGAACTGGCACAGGCCGAGCAGGTCGGTGAATTCGTCCGCGCTGAGCCAGCGGCGCTCCTCGACGATCGTGCGGCGCGCAAACGGCAGCGCGCCGCCGAACGACATCAGGCCGAGGCTGAGAAACCCGATGAAGAGTTCGGCGCAGCCGACGGGGCGGCGGCCGGCGCGCGCATCGGAAGAAGGCACTTGCATGGGAGTCCTCGGTAATCGTCCGGCACCGAGATTACGCCGCTTCGCGCACGCGGCAAAACGATTATTTCGACGCCGCCTTGTGATCTAGAATCACAAGCATGACCCGCGTCCTGCCCCCATTCCCCGCGCTGCGCGCCTTCGAGGCCGCCGCAAGACATGAAAGCTTCAGCGCCGCCGGCGACGAGCTGCATGTGACTCACGGCGCCATCAGCCGGCAGATCGCCGCGTTCGAGAGCTGGCTCGGCAAGCCGGTGTTCCATCGCCACGGCAGGCGCGTGTCGCTCACCGACGAAGGCCGCCGCTATCTCGCCGCGGTCGAGATGGCCTTCGACAATCTCGAGAGCGCGACCGAGCAGCTGCGCCGCACCGGCGAGACGCGCGTGCTGCGCATCAATGCGTTGCCGACCTTCGCGATGAAATGGCTGCTGCCGCGCCTGAGCCGCTTTCAGCGCGAAGCGCCCAACGTGGAGCTGAAGCTGTCGACCTCGAACGCGCCGCCGGCCGCGCTCGACGCGTTCGACGTCGCGATCCGGCGCGGCCCGGCGCGCTGGCCGAACTGCGCGAGCGGGCGGTTTCTCGACGAAAGCGTGATTCCGGTGTGCAGCCCCGCGCTGCTCAAGCGCGCGCCGATCGCGAACGCGCAGGATCTCGCGCGCCACGTGCTGCTGCATTCCGACACGCGCCCCGAGGCGTGGCGCGACTGGTTCGCCGCCGCCGGCGTGCCGATGAAGGGCCGCAAGAAGCAGTCGTTCGACCACTTCTATCTCGCGCTGCAGGCGGCGGTGGACGGACTTGGCGTGGCGCTCGGCCCGCTGCCGATGATCGCCGACGAACTGGCGGGCGGCCGGCTCGTCACGCCGCTCGACGGGCCGCGCATCGCGACCCGCAGCTACTGGTGGATCGCGCGGCGCGAGCTGGCCGACGAGCCGCTCGTCAGCCGCTTCTGCGCGTGGCTCGAAGCGCAGGCGGCGAGCACCTGAGGCGGCCCGCGCTCACAGCACCGGGCCGGGCTCCTTTTCCCTGCGCAGCAGCGCGTACAGCAGGATCGCGCCGAACGTCGCGGTGCCGATCCCGCCGAGCGCGAAGCCGCCGAACTTCAGCGAGAAGTCGCCCGCGCCGAGCACCAGCGTGACCGCGGCGACGATCAGGTTGCGGTTGTCCGAGAAATCGACCTTGTTGACCACCCAGATGCGCGCGCCGGTGACCGCGATCAGGCCGAACACGACGATCGACACGCCGCCCAGCACCGGGCCCGGAATCGTCTGGATCACCGCGCCGAACTTCGGCGAGAAGCCGAGCACGATCGCGATCAGCGCGGCGACCACGAACACCAGCGTCGAATAGATGCGCGTGACCGCCATCACGCCGATGTTCTCGGCGTAGGTCGTCACGCCCGTGCCGCCGACGCTGCCCGACACGATGGTCGCGAGCCCGTCGCCGATGAACGCGCGGCCGACGTAGCGGTCGAGGCTGTGCCCCGTCATCGCGCCGACCGCCTTCAGGTGGCCGAGATTCTCGGCGACCAGGATCACCGCGATCGGCGCGAGCAGCAGCATCGCGCGCGGATCGAACACCGGCGCGGTGAAATGCGGCACGCCGAACCAGGCGGCGTGCGCGACGATCGAGAAGTCGATCGGCTTGCCGAGCCCGAAGCCGTTGGTGGTCACCGCATAGATCAGGTAGGCGATCGCGAGGCCGACCAGGATCAGGAGGCGCTGCAGCATGCCGCGTGCGAACACCGCGACGCCGCCCACGCACAGCACGGTGACGAGCGCCATCGTCGAATCGAAGCTCGAGCCGCTCACGCCCTTGACCGCGACCGGGGCGAGATTGAGGCCGATCACCGCGACGATCGCGCCGGTGACGACGGGCGGCATCAGCGTTTCGATCCAGCGGGTGCCGAGCGCCGACACGATCAGGCCGATCGCCATGTAGACCACGCCGCACGCGATGATCCCGCCGAGCGCGACCGGGATCGCGAGGTTCGGGCCGGACCCGCCGTAGCCCGTCACCGCGATCACGAGGCCGATGAACGCGAAGCTGGAGCCGAGGTAGCTGGGCACGCGCCCGCCCACGAGCACGAAGAACAACAGCGTGCCGACGCCGGACATGAAGATGCACAGATTCGGGTCGAAGCCCATCAGCAGCGGCGCGAGCACGGTCGAACCGAACATCGCGACCACGTGCTGCACGCCCATCGCCACCATCTGCGGCCAGGACAGGCGCTCGTCGGGGCCGACGACGCGGTGCGCGTCGCCGCGCGCCTGCAAGCGCCAGCGCGGGAAATAGGAATCGGCCATCGCGGGATCTCCAGTGGTCTGCCGGGTCGGGAACGCCGGCGCGCGGCGCGCCGGCCGAAAAGTCAGGCGCGAGTGTACGGAGCGCGCCCGGCGCTGACAAGCTGGATCGAACCCGCCCGAGGGAGGGCGGCGGCGGGTGGGCGGGCCGGGAACCCGGAGCCGGGACGGACGCCCGGTCGCGGCGCCGTCAACCCGCGGTTGATCGGCGACAAGGAAGCAGGAGCGGGCGCGACCCGGCACGCCGCCGACGTATTCCGGACGCCGCGGGGATGTCGCGCGGGGCAAGCCGGCGCAGCAGGCGGCGCTTGGGCGCGAGACACCGGCGAATCGGGCCGAGGCGCCGGTCGCGAAGGCCACGCATGCGCCGCGCGCGTCCCCGGGCGGGCCGGCGGCTATTCCGCGCGCGGTCGTTCACGCGCGAACCGATGGCCGCTATGGAGCGATTTCAACGCTCACCGCGCCGCCCCTCTCAGGATCGGCGACGCGGCGCGGCTCGACAGGGAGCGGCGTATCAATTGGCGAACGCTGGATGCCGCCGATTTCTGAGGTATTGGGCAACGTCGTCGAAACTGACCGAGCCGCTCCCGGATTGATCGATTTCACTGAAATGTTCGGCAATACCGTTCCACCCGTTCTGCCGGGCCTGCATCAACGTCATGCGATGCGTGATCGGGTCCGCGGCCGCATTGAAACGCTTCTTGATCTCCACGATCGCGCGATCCCGCCGGACAGCGTCCGGGGCAACGGGCGCCTCCCCCTTCGTTGCCGGCGCCTGCGCCTGAAGCTCGCTCGCCTGCGCACCTGAGGCACAGCCGATACTCGCCGCGAATAGTATCGAGATCGCACGCATGATGGTCCTGTTCCAAAGTATCCGGGTTGGAAAACGCGCCGGACGCACGCCGTCCAGGCCGTTCGCCGAGGACGGCGGACGACATCGCCGGGCTCGTCGCTGCGGTCTCACGCGGGTTTCGACGCCGAGGTCGATTGCAAGGCGCGCACGATGCCGTCCAGCCAGATGCCCGCGAGTTTCCGGTGGCCGGCGTCGTTGGGATAGAGCGCGTCGTAGTAGTCCACCCCGATCTTGGGAACCAGCGTGGCGGCGTCGACCAGGAACACATCCCCATATTGCGCCGCTGCGCTGTTCGCCAAGCCGACCACCTGGGCATTGAACCGGCCGATGCGGGCTTGCGTTGCCGCATCCGGGGTCGGCGCGAGCGTCGACAAGACGATCTTCACGCCGGGCGCGGCCGCGCGAATCGTATCCACGAGCTTCCCCAGCCTCGCCGGCGCGGTGTCGACCTGGTAGTTGGTCAGCATGTCGGTGAAACCCATTTGCAACAGGACAAAGCCGGGCTTCGCGGTTCTCACCCAATTCCCGGCGTACGCCGTCATGTCGCCGATCAGCATGCCCGGATGACCTTCGTGATGAGTATCGATGCCGTAGACGCCGTTGCCCGGATAGATCGAACCGACGAACTGATAGTTGAGCGTCTTCTGCGCCAGCAATTCCTGCAAAGGCGCGCGATAACCCGAGTAGTTCGTCCCCGGCAGATTGATATAGCCGTACGTCAGCGCGTCGCCCAAGGGCATGATGCGCAGCGTCCGGGTTGCCGTCGCGGCGAGCGTCGGGCTCGGATCGATCCGCACGAGGCTCGCCTCGGACGGCACGCCGTTCGCGTTGATCACGAAAACCATGTACATGCCCGGTGTGAACTGATGCCTGTCGTTGGTCAAGGCCGCATCCAGCTTCACGCCCTGCTGCACGAACGCCAGCTCGATGAAGCGCTGCTCCATGTTGAACGAATGCGTCGTCGACCCGGTCTTCACCAGCGTGATGCGTTTGATCGAGCCGGCGTCGGCCGACGTCAGCGTGAGCACGCCGCCGGCCGTTGCCGTCAGCGGCGCCGAATCGATCGCCGGGCGCGTCGCGCGCGTGCCGTCCGCGTTGAACAGGTAGGGCGGATAGTAGATCTCCGCATGGGTGTTGGCGGGAAACTCGGGGCCGGGATAGGTCGGCGTACTGGCCCCGCCGCCGCCCGTCAGCACGGTGCCGTCGGCCAGCAGCAACGAGGTGGCGTGATACATCCGCGAATGCGCCGCGACGGCGCCGTCCGTCCAGGTATTGGTCGCGGGCTCGTAAAGCTCGGAGGTATAGCTGCTCGTCGCCAGCTCGTTGTACCCCAGCGATCCCCCGTTGACGAACACCTGGCCGTTCGGCAGCACGGTCGCATGTCCCCAGGTCCGCGGGCGCTTCAGCTTCGACGTCGACACGACGGTCGGAACGGCGCTCGGCGTCGACGACGCCCCGGAGCCCGACGCCTCCATCCGGTTGATGTCGATCACGCTGGCGGTACGGGCGTCGCCGCCCGTGCCGACCACCAGGATCCGGCCCGGGGCGAACATCACGACCGCCTCGCCGCGGCTGCCGGCGGCAAACGGGTTGTAAGGCGCCGCGCTGTTCAACGTCCGGACGGAGCCGTTTCCTCGGGTGTCGACCTCGAAGAACCTCGCGCCGGATTTGCCGAAGATCTTGCCGTTCGGGCCGACGAAGTTGCGCGGATACCAGTCGTCGTAACCGCCTGTATAAGCACCGTTCAGCAGGCGATGCGCGCCGTCCGGCACGCCCCGGATCTCGGGATAGCTATTGCCGCCCGTGCCGCCCTGCAGATAGATTTCGTTGTTCGGCAATACCGTCGCGGTGGAATACCACCTGGGCAGCAGCATCGCGCTGTTCTGCTTGAGCAGCTGCTGCTTCGCATCCGACGCGGCCGGGTTGTAGATCGTGATCGATGAATTGGTGGCGGCGTTGGTCGAGTAGCCGGTGCCGTCGCTGGTCCCGACCGTGACGTCGCCGCCAAAAATGCCGACCGTGCCGTCGGCCAGATTGAGTTGCGAGCTGCAGAAAAGATCGACCTGGGTCGTGTTCGGCAACGTCTGATGCGCACCTGGACCCGTGCCCAGGAAGGGGGACCACACATCGTAGAAGAACATCCCCGACTGAAATCCCTGCTTGGTGCTGCCGTAGGTCAGAACGCGGCCGTCCTTGGTCATCACCGCGTGAATCGGAATGAACGGCCAATTCACGACCGGCGAAAAAACGCCTCGGATCGAATCGCCCTGCTCCGGAATCCCTCCGCCCGGGTTCTGCGATGCGGTTCCACCACGCTGCGCATTGCCCTGTGCCGTTCCGAGCAGGGCGGCGGTTGCGACGCCCGATGCAGTCAGCCCGGCTGCCATCACGACGCGCCTTCTCTTGAAATTGGGTCTGTTGTTCATAATAGGCGGCTCGGAAATCCTGCTCAATCAGCATCCACGATTCATCGTCAATGATCGGCGCTTTCATTCTTGGGATGACGTCGCTCAAGCATCCAGGATCAACCACGCGTCAAGAATTCAAGCAGTCCTCACGCGGTCTTTTTCTACCCGACAATTTTTCTCCCGGCGTTGCCGACCGACCCGCCTGAACGTCATGAGCCATCACGGGAAACCGTCACGTTCAACGAAGTCCGCATATGCTCGACGCAGGCCGTACCGGTGCGCCTTTGAATTGCCGAACGCCGACACGCCCACAAAGTAGGACATCAAATTAATTTGATGTGTTGGTCATATTACATATTGCGTACAGAAAACTTACCGCCGCTCGTCGCCCCCTGGTCACGAGAGCGCGTGGCTCGGCACGCTGCCGACGGCTCCCGGGTGCCGCAGCGATATCGCGCCGGGCAACGAAGCGCGCAGCGCGTGTCGCGAAGGCCGCGCATGCGCTGCGCGCGCTCCCGCGCGGGCTGATGACGCTTCCCTGCACGGTCGTTCACGCGCGCACGGCCTTCACGAAGCCATGCCTCGCGTTCGCCGGTTCCGGCGCGCGCCGCCCCGCCGTCACGCGTAGTACGTGTCGTCCAGCAGCATGTCCTCGAAGAACGCGCCGAAGCGGCGCGCCGGATCGAGCAAATGAACCTCCAGGATCCACCGCAGCGCCGACGGCGCGACGTCGAGGTCCGCAAGCGCGCCCGTATGCAGCGCCGCGTGCGGAAAATCGGCGACCCGATGGCCGGGCAAGTCGAGATTCAAGTCCCACCCCATCTTGCGCGCCGTCTCCGCCGCATAGGCATACAGCGCCTGCCCGCTGAGCCCGCGGCTCGCCCACACCCCGCGCACGTCATGGAACAGGCGCTCCGCATCCGCCGCGCAGCGCGCATGCTCCGCGTGCGCGCCGGCCACGAAGCTCGCGCCGCCGTCGCCCTCCCACGCGCCCACGCGCGGCGCGATGTCGATGAAGAACAGATCGCCGTCGCGCAGCACGACGCCCGGTTCGGACGACCGCTTCATCGGCTTGAGCGTATTGCGGCCGAAGCGCACGCGGGTCGGATGCCAGCTCAGCGTCATGCCGGCTTCGGCCAGGCGCTGCTTCGCCATCGTCACCGCCTCCTCCTCGCGCATGCCGGGCGCGACGCGGCTCGCGATATCGTGGATCGCGCGACGGGTTTGCTCGCGGGCGAGCAGCATGCCATCCGCCGAAAAGGCGGGGCCCACGCGCTCGGCCGCGTGCGCAGTCGACACATTCATGGCGTCACTCCGTATCCGTGATGAAAAAAAGCGCTCGAAATGAGCGCTTTCATTGTTGCGGCCTGCCCGCGCGCCGGCCAGCGCCGCATGGCCGCGAATCCGGCCAATCCGCGCGCGAATCGCGCCACGGCCGCGCGGCGCGCCCGTTCCGGGCGCGCGCCGCCGTAAGATGAGCGCTCCGCCGCTTCGCGCCGCCCCGGCGGCGCCTCCAGCCATGACCCGATCCATCGGCCTCGTCGCGCCGCCCGACGCACAGGCGCTCGACCTCAGCGGGCCGCTCGACGTCTTCGCCGAAGCCAATCGCTTCCTGCTGCCCGACGCACGCTACGAGGCTGCGGTCATCGGCATCGAACCCGGTGCGGTGCGCTGCTCCAACGGCATGCTGGTGCAGCCGCAGCATCACTACCGCGACGCGAACCGCGCCTTCGACCTGCTGCTGGTCGCGGGCGGCCCGTCGGTGCCCGCGCTCGCGCCGCCGGCGCCGTTCGAGGCCTGGCTGCGCCACGCGGCCGGCCGGGCCGCGCGCTTTGGTTCGATCTGCAACGGCGCGTTCCTGCTGGCCCGCGCGGGGCTGCTGGCCGGACGCACCGTCACGACCCACTGGAACGACGCGGCCGCGCTGGCCGCGCTGTGCCCCGACGCGCGCGTCGAGGCGGACCGGCTCTATGTCTGCGACGGCGCGCTGTGCACCTCCGCGGGCGTCACGGCGGGCATCGACCTCGCCTTGTTCCTGGTCGCGCTCGACCACGGGCAGGACCTCGCGCTCAACGTCGCGAAGCGGCTCGTCGTGTTCATGCAGCGCGCCGGCGGGCAATCGCAGTTCAGCCCCTATCTGATGCCGTTCGCCGCCCCGGAATCGCCGATCGCGCACGTGCAGCAGCACATCCTCGCGAACCTCGCGGGCACATTGGACCTGCACGCGCTCGCGCGCGTCGCCAACATGAGCGTGCGGAATTTTTCTCGGGTGTTCCTGCGGGAGGCCCGCGTGTCGCCGGCGGAATTCGTCGAACGGGCGCGAGTGGACGCGGCGCGCCGGCTGCTGGAGCGCGGGCGCAAGCCGCTCAAGACGATCGCGGCCGAGTGCGGCTTTCGCGACGGCCAGCACTTGCGCGAGGTGTTCCGTCGCCGCCTCGGCGTCGCGCCGCTGCAATACCGTTCGAGCTTCGGCGGGATCGGCGAGCCGCGGGCCCGCGACGATGCCTGAGCGACACGCCGCCACGCGACGATCGACGTGGGGTCACGTCCCGCCGGTGGCGGCATGGTCTATTTCATCCGGATTTTAGGACCAGTCCTATTCGCTTGCGCGGCCGATCCCGATACATTCAAGTGACTGCACGGATCCGCACAGAGACGTGCAGGTCTTGAGGTATCTCTGCGTTGGCCGTTCGAACTGCCCTCTGTTCGAACGGCTTTTTTTTGGTTCATCGCGGCAACGGCCGGAACACCGGCGAACCCCGGCGGCGTATCGCGTGCCCCGCACGCGGCTCGTGCCGGGCGGGCCGCGGCTCCTGTCGACAGCGTGGGCACGCGCGCGCAGAGCGAACGACACCCGAAGCGCGCCGCGCGCGATCAGGGATTGATGTACTGGAACAGCGACAGGTTCTGCATCTGCACGAAGGTCTTCTGCGTCGCCGTCAGCGCGTTCTGCACCTGCAGGAACTGGCTGATCGCCGCCGGCATGTTGGTGCTCGTCAGGTCGGCCAGCGAATTCGAGGTCTGCAGCGAATTGTTCGTCGTCACCGTCTGCATCGCCTGCACTTCCTGCGCGCGCCCGCTCACCGAAGCCTGCACGGTCAGCACGTTCGTCATCGTGTTGGTGAGCTTCGTCGCGCCCGTCGTCATGATGTTCTGCAACGCGGTCGCCGCGACGGTGCTGCTGCCCACCGGCTGCTGCAGCGCGGCGATCATCGTGTCGAGCGCGCCGAAGATGTCGGTGCCCGACTGCGGCGCCGGCGTCACCGTGAACGTGTCGCCCGCCGCCGGCGTGCCCGAGATCGCCACCTTCTCGCCGTTGCCCAGCGCGATCGCCGCGCCGCTCGTGTACGGCTGCGGGGTCGGCGGCGTGACGGCCGACGGCGTCACCGTGTAGGTCGGCGCGGCCGCGGTCCCGCCGAACGTGATCGTGAACTGTTGCGTGTTGCTCGTCGCCGTCGGGTCGGTGATCGTCACCGCGCCGATCGCGCCCGTGCCCGTGTTCGACGCGCCCGCGGCCGGCACCGGCGAGCTGCCGAGCATCGGCACGGACTGGAACACGCTCGCGCCGTCGTCGCTCTGCGCGACCGTGCTGTTCGCCGTGATCTGCACGACCCGCTGGCCGCCGTCGCCGCTGTACGACACCCCGCCGCCCGCCTTGTTCGTGAACGGCGGCGTGTTCGCCTGGAAGCCCGAGAACACGTAGTTGCCCGAGCCGTCCGTCGAATTCGCGAGATTCAGCAGCTGGTCGCGCGCGCCCTGCATCTGCGCGGCCAGCGCCGAGCGGTCGCTGTCGGACAGCGTGCCCTTGCCCGCGCTCATCACCGTCTGGTAGATGTTGTTCAGCACCGAGTTGACGCTGGTCAGCGTCTGGTACTCCATCTGCAGCGAGGTCAGCGCCGACGACTGGTTCGCGCTGTACTGCGTGAGCGTCGCCGAGGTCATCGACAGCTGCACCGCCTGCGCCGCGTTGAGCGGATTGTCGGCGGGCGTCGTCAGCGAGACGCCACTCGCAATCTGCTGGTACAGCTGCGACAGCTGGGCCTGCTGGTTGTTCATCGTGCTGACGTTCTGGCTGTAGAACTGGGAAGTGGAGATGCGCATGGTCGTCTACCTTGATCAGTTGAACAGGCCCAGCACGGTCTGGAACAGCGTCGACGCCGTCTGGATCACCTTTGCGTTCGCCTGGTAAAGCTGTTGGTACTGCATCAGATTGGCGGCTTCCTCGTTCGTGTTCACGCTCGACACCGCCTGCATCGCGCTCGTGATCTGCCCGACCAGCCCCGTCTGCGCGGAACTCGACGCCTGCAGCTGGCTCGCGGCATTGCCGATCGTGTTCACGTAGCTCGAATACGCGCCCGTGAGCGTCAGGGTGCCGTTGTTCAGCGTCTTCGCGCTGACGAGCGCGGCCAGCGCCTGCGCGTTGCGCGGGTCGCTCGCGCCGTTGGTGTTCTTGCCGATGGTGAACGTATCGCCGTTCGCCGGCGCGCCCGCCATCGTCACCGTGACGGCGTTCAGGCCGCCCGTGCCGGTGATCGTCATCGCGTTGCCCTGCAGCGCGCTGTACGGCACCGACTGCACCTGCCCCGGCCCCGTGCCGATGTTGAACGACTGCGGCGGCGCGGTGTTGACCGTCACCACCGAACCGTTCGGGAAGCCCGACACCGACGGCGGCGTCGTGGTCCCGTTGTAGCTGAGCGTCACCCCGCCCGCCGGAATCTGGTAGCCGGCGCTCACCGAGCCCTGCGTGATCGTGCCGGTGCCGGTGTTGGTCGACACTTTCTGCGCGAGCACCGGCGACGCCGCCGCGATCGCGGAGTAGTTGGTCGTCGCGACGCCGAAGCCGTTGAGCGCGCCGCGCGTCGGCTGCACCGTGAACGAATCGCCCGCGTTCATCGTGCCGTTCACGTTGAGCTGCAGGTTGCCGATCGTGATCGGCATCGTGGAGCCCACCGGCTGCGCGCCGATGACGTTGCCGGTCGCGCGGTCGGTCAGCGTGTAGTTGCCGTTGTTGATCGCCAGCGTGTAGTCGCTCGTGGTCGGCTGCGAACCGTTCATGATCGATACGCTCAGCGTCGCGCTGCTCGTGTTCGCCTGGTTCGCATACACCACCGGCGCGCCGACCTTGAACAGGGCGCCGCCCGCATTGCCCGACAGGTCGAGACCCAGGCTGTTCTGCGCGTTGACTTGCGAGGCGAAGCTGGTCGCGATCGCGCCGAGCTGCGCTTCGGCCGGATCGAGCGTCTGGTTGCGGAACGACAGGAGGCCGCCGAGCGTGCCGCCCGTCAGCGACGATTCCGGCAGGTAGGTGGTCTGCCCCGGCGGGTTCGCCCCCGCGACGCCTTGCGACGCGATCGTCAGCTCGGTCGGATCGGACGGCGACGTGACGGCCGCGAGCTGGTAGCTCTGCCCCGCGACGACGAGCGGCTGTCCGTTCGACATGAACACGCTGTAGCCGTCGCTGTTCTGCACCATCTGCACGCCGGTCAGCTGCGACAGGTTCGACAGCGCGAGGTCGCGCTTGTCCATCAGCTGGTTCGGCGGCTGGCCCTGCGCGCTCGCCGCCGAGATCTGCTGATTCAGCTGCGCGATCTGCGAGGTGTAGCTGTTGATCTGCGTGACGGTGTTGCTGAGCTGGGTGTTGACGCTCTGGCGCAGCGCGTCGTACTGCTGGCCGGCGGCCGTGATCTGGTTGGCCAGCACCTGCGCGTTGCTGAGCGCGGTCTGGCGCGTGGCCGGATCGGACGGGTTGTTCGCGACGCTCTGCATCCCCGTGAAGTAGCTCGTGATCGCGGTGGAGATCCCGGTCGTCGGGTTGCCGATGTAGTTGTTCAGCTGCGAGACGAGGTTGTAGTACGTCGTCAGGGCCCCGCCCTGGGTCTGCGCGCTGTTCAGCTGGTTCGCCAGGTACTGGTTGTACTGGCGCTGCACCGTCGTGGTCGTCACGCCGGCGGGCAGGTAGCCGCTGCTCGTGTACTGGCCGCTCGTCTCGGCGTAGACCGGGCGTTCGACCGAATAGCCGGGCGTCGCCGAGTTGGCGATGTTCTGGCCCGTCGTCGTAATACCCCACATCGCGGCATTCAGTCCGCTGGTGGCGATATACATGAGATTGTTGGACATGCGCGATCCTGCTGGTGAGCCGGCCGCGCCGCGGCCGCCGGGTTGCGTGACTCCCGATATAACGGCGGCGGACGGAAAAAGTTGAGCGAAAAACGCACGAAAACGCCAGCCGGCGAGGCCGTGCGCGAACGCCGCCCGCGCGACGCGCCGGCCCTTGCCCGGCGGGCGCTTCCGGCCGGACGCCCTCGACGCCGTCCAGGCCCGGCGCGGGGCCGCGGGCGTCTCGTCCGGAATCCCGCCGGGAAGGCTGGATGGGGCTTGTTTCCGAGCCCGGCGGATGCTTCCATATCGGCGGCGCCCCCGGCCCGCCGCCGCGCCGCGTCGATGCGCTCCGCCGCGCGTCCCGCCCCCCGCGCGGCAGCCGTTCCGTCACCGGCCCACCCGCGCCGGGCCTCATTCGCAAGGAGTCAACCGTGCCCGGCTCGTTCAACAATTTCGACGGCATCGTCCGCCATCTGATCGCGGCCATCGCGCCGGACAGCCTGCTCGACATCGGCTGCGGCGCCGGCAAGTACGGGCGGATGGCCCGCGACGCGGCGCCGTCGTGCCGTCGCGTGGGCATCGAGGCCGCCCCGTCGTACGTGACGGCATTCGATCTGGGCGCGCTGTACGACGAGATCCGCGTCGGCGAGGCCTGGCCGGCCCTGCTCGCGAAGCCGGACGATTGCCATGATCTGTGCATCATCGGCGACTGCATCGAGCACATGCCCAAGTCGGTCGGTCTCGATCTGCTGAACTTCCTGACCTACCGCACCCGTTACCTGATCGTGCTCGCGCCCGAGTTCTACGTGCAGGGCAGCGTGAACGGCATCGCGTCGGAAGCGCATGTTTCCGTCTGGAGCGAACGCGATTTCACCTGGCACGACCGCTGGGCGTGGGATCACTGCTTCATGATTTCGTGCTTCGTGCTGCGCGGCTACCAGCCGTCGCCGCTCGACTTCGACACCCTGATCGACGGCCTGAACACGGCCCGGATCCCGATCGTCGCCCCCGACGACGGGCGCGACTTGCGGCCCGCCCGGCTCAACAAGCAGGTGACGCCGCGCGTGGACTGCATCGGCGGCGCGCGGCACGCCTTCCGTCCGCAGTAAGGACCGCGGCCGCCCCGGGCGGGGCGGCGCGCGCGCAGGATCAGACGCGCGCGAGCTGGCGGCGCTTCATTTCAAGCTGCGTGATCAGGCGCTGGAGCGTGTTTTCCGCGCTGCCCGGCAGCGACATGAAGCGGAAGCCCAGTTGGTAGCGGCGCGTGCCGTTCGGCGCGTCGGTCGCGCGGTGCGACACGAGCTGAAGGTCGAGCGACAGCTTGCCGTGGCCGTTCAGGTTCAACTCGACGTCGGGCAGCGTCACGCCGACCTCGAGGGCGGCCACCCGCTCGTCCGCGGTGCGCAGGCCGAGACCGCCGAGCGACAGGTTGTGCACCTCGAACAGGAAGCTCTCGCCGTCGGGCAGGCTGCCCCGGCACACGTAGGGATCGAGCACGGGCGCGTCGACCCGGAAATACTCGCGGCGCTGCACGCAGTACAGCACCTCGGGGAACGCGGCCTCGAAGGCCGGCAGGTTCTCGTAGCGGGTTTCGCGCGGCGCCGCGGTCGCGAATTCGACCCGCACGCCTTCGGGCGAGGCGAGGAACATGCAGCGCGGCGCGGCGAGGATCCCCGCGTTCTGTTCGGCCAGCGCGCCCCAATCGAACACGAAGGTTCGGGCGCCGACATCGACATCGAGGAGTCGGGTAACGAGCTGACCGCCCTGGTACTGGACGGTCAGGAAATCCCCGCGATTGACGAGGTTGCGCAATTGCACGCCGATTTCCAGCGGATTGCGGCGGCCGTAGTCATGACCGGAATGCGCAGCATCCTGATCATGATCCGTCGACTGTTCGGTATTCATGGCTTGCCGATGTTCGTCTTCTTGTTTGCGCCCAGCGTGCCCCGGGGCGCCGATTGACCGGGACAAAACAGGCCCGGCCGCTGGTCTCTCACATTTAGCGGCAACAGCAAGCCAAAGTTTAGATCGAAAACGGCTTTTATTTTTTAAGCAAACGTTAAAACCGCGCGGAGCCCAAGCCCGGCGCGGCCCAAATGCCACGAACGACCGTTCGATTTCGTTCAGCCGAGCTGCTGCATGATCGAAATCAGCTTCTTCGCGTAGTGCGGATCGGTCGCGTAGCCGGCGCGCTGCATGCCGTGCGCGAAGCCTTCCGCGGTGCCGCCCGCGTTCAACACGCCCGCGTAGCGCGGGTTGTTCTTGAGCAGCGACGCGTAGTCGGTCATCGCGTGCTCGTAGGAGTCGTAGGCGCGGAACTGCGCGACCACCTTGCGCGGCGCGCCGTTCACGTACTCGGTCGTGACCGCCGACACCGTGCGGCCGGTCCAGCCCTTGGTCGCCTTGATGCCGAACACGTTGTGGCTCGTCGAGCCGTCCGAGCCGCGGATCTCGCGCTTGCCCCAGCCCGATTCGAGCGCCGCCTGGCCCACGATGAAGCGCGC
Organism: Burkholderia sp. FERM BP-3421; assembly: GCF_028657905.1. Taxonomy (NCBI): domain Bacteria; kingdom Pseudomonadati; phylum Pseudomonadota; class Betaproteobacteria; order Burkholderiales; family Burkholderiaceae; genus Burkholderia; species Burkholderia sp. FERM BP-3421. The sequence goes on from NZ_CP117782.1 coordinate 2,859,825, forward strand.
CGGAATCCCGGTCGCCGCGCTCGCGGCCTGGGCGGGCGCGGCCATCTTGTCGACGAACGCATCGGCGTCCGGCGAGCTGCCGTTGCCCTTCACCGCCGGCGTGAGCGCGCTGTTCGACGAGAAGCCGCGCTTGCCGGCGAGCCCGCCGTTGTTCGCGGCGGCGTCCGAGTACGCCTTCGCCATCGCGTTCATCGCGACGAGGCCGCCCTCGCCGCCCTGGCCTTCCGCGTCGCCGCCCGACGGATCGATGTTGCGCATCAGCTGCTTCATCAGCGCGTCGGCGATGCCGATGCCTTTCGACGACATCTGCTGCGACAGCTGCTGGTCGAGCATCGACGTGTACATCTTCGAGGTGCTCGAATCGAACAGCCCGCCCGACGGCGTGGCGTCGCGCATGCTCTTCAGCATCATCTGCGTGAACATCGCGTCGAACTGGCCCGCGACCATCTTCGCGCTCTGGCGCGGCGAGGCAGTCGCCTGCGCGCGCAGGCCGTCGAAACCCTGTACATCGAGCGCGAAACGCTGCGACAGATCCGCGCCCTTCGGAAGATTCGCCATGATCAGATAATCTCCAGATCGGCCCTGAGCGCCCCGGCGGCCTTCATGGCCTGCAGGATCGACATCAGGTCGGCCGGCGTCGCGCCCAGCGAGTTCAACGCCTTCACGACATCGGCCAGGTTGGCGCCCGCCGTCACCATCTTCAGCGCGCCGTTGTCCTGCTTCAGCTGGATCTGCGACTGTTGCGCGACGACCGTCTGGCCGTTCGAGAACGGCCCCGGCTGCGACACCACCGGCTGGGTGTTGACCACCACCGACAGGTTGCCGTGCGCGACCGCGCAGCTTTGCAGCGTCACCATCTGGTTCATCACGATCGAGCCCGTGCGCGCGTTCAGGATCACCTTCGCCGCGGCCCGCTCCGGCTTCACGTCGAGGTTCTGCAGGCGCGCCATGAAGGCGACCTGCTGCGTCGAATCGGCCGGTGCGGTGAGCTGGATCGTGCGGCCGTCGAGCGCCATCGCGGTGCCCGGGCCGAAATTCGAGTTGACCGCCGCGACGATGCGCTCGGCGGTGCCGTAGTCCATGTCGTTCAGCTGCAGCTGCAGCATGCCGTTCATCTGCGCGATCGCGTTCGGCACCGAGCGCTCGACGATCGCGCCGCCGACGATCCGGCCGGCCGCGAGCTGGTTGACCTGCACGCGGCTGCCGTTCGCGCTCGCGCCCGCGCCGCCGACCGCCATGTTGCCCTGCGACAGCGCATAGACCTGGCCGTCCGCGCCCTTGAGCGGCGTCAGCAGCAGCGTGCCGCCGCGCAGGCTCTTGGCGTTGCCGAGCGACGACACCGTCACGTCGATCGCCTCGCCCGGCCGCGCGAACGGCGGCAGCGTGGCGGTCACCATCACGGCCGCGACGTTCTTCAGCTGCATGTTGGTCAGCGCCGACGCCCCGCCGTTCGCCGACCCGTTGTTGATCGAGATGCCGAGGTTCGCGAGCATGTTCGCGAGCGTCTGCGTCGTGAACGGCGTCTGCATCGTCTGGTCGCCGGTGCCGTCGAGGCCGACCACGAGGCCGTAGCCGATCAGCGGGTTGTCGCGCACGCCCTGGATCTGCGCGAGATCCTTCAGGCGTTCCGCGTGCGCGACGGCCGGCAGCCCGAGCGCCGCGCACGCGAGCGCCGCGGCCGCGACGCTCGCGCGCCAGGCGGCGGGCGAGCGCGGGAAACGGAGACGGGACAGGATCGACATGAGCATCACCACGGCGCGACGTTGAGGAAGAAGCGCTGCAGCCAACCCATGTTCTCGGCTTCGTTGATGTAGCCCTTCGCCGAGTATTCGATCTTCGCGTCCGCGACCTGCGTGGAGTACACCGAGTTCGCGCCCGAGATCGTGTTCGGATTGACGACGCCCGAGAAGCGCACGAATTCGTTGCCCTGGTTGATCAGCATCTGCTTCTCGCCGCTCACGACCAGGTTGCCGTTCGGCAGCACGTTGGTGACCGTCACCGTGATCGTGCCGTTGAAGGTGTTCGCCGCGCTCGCGCCGCCCGTCGCGGTGAACTTGTTCGCGCCGTCGGCCGTCAGGTTCGCGCGGTTGATGATGCCGCCGAGGAAGCCCGCCGTCGGCACCTCGAAGTTGGTGTTGCCCTGGCGGTTGGTGTTCGCGCCGGACGACTTGGTCGCATTGATGTTTTCCGCGATCACGATCGTCAGGATGTCGCCGATGTTGCGCGGCCGCTGATCCTCGAACAACGGCCGTCCCGCGTAGCCCGGGTTGTAGATCGAGCCCGGCGCCTGCATCGACGGCGGCGGCGGCGGCGCGGCCGTCATCGGCTGCTGGATGATCGGCTCGTGCGGCACGAGCCCGCAGCCGGACAGCGCCGCGGCGAACGCGACGGCCGCCGCCGCGCGCAGGCGGGCGGACGGGAACGGGAGAAAGCGGACCGGCTTCATTGCGACGTGACCTGCATGCGATTGGGTTAGCTCTTCATCTGATTGACGGTCTGCAGCATCTGGTCGGACGTCGTGACCGCCTTGCTGTTGATCTCGTACGCGCGCTGGGTCTGGATCATGTTGACGAGCTCCTGCACGACGTTCACGTTCGACGCCTCGACGTAGTTCTGGTTGATCGAGCCCGCGCCGTTCAGGCCCGGCTGCGACACGTTCGGCGCGCCCGACGTGCTGGTTTCCGCGAACAGGTTCTCGCCCAGGCCCTGCAGGCCGGCCGGATTGATGAAGGTGGCGACCTGCATCGCGCCGATCTGCACCGCGTTGCTCGAGCCCGGCTGCGTGATCGTCACCACGCCGTCCTTGCCGATCGTGAGCGAGGTCGCGTTCGCCGGGATCGTGATGGCCGGGATCACCTGGTAGCCGCTCGAGGTCACGAGCTGGCCCTGCGCGTTGGTCTGGAACGAGCCGTCGCGCGTGTACGAGGTCGTGCCGTCCGGCATCAGCACCTGGAAGAAGCCCGCGCCGTTGATCGCGACGTCCTTCGAGTTGCCGGTCGGCTGCAGCACGCCCTGCGTATACAGGCGCTCGGTCGCGACCTGCTGCACGCCGGTGCCGAGCTGCAGGCCCGACGGCAGTTCGGTCTGCTGGGTCGAGTTCGCGCCGGGCTGGCGGATGGTCTGGTACAGCAGATCCTCGAACACGGCGCGCGACGACTTGAAGCCGTTCGTGCTCACGTTCGCGAGGTTGTTCGAGGTCACATCCATCTGCGCCTGCTGCGCATTCATGCCGGTGGCGGCGATGTAGAGGGAACGGTTCACGGTGAATCTTCTCCTGGAAGCGGGGCGCTCAGCTGAAGTTGAGCAGCTGGTTCGCCGACTGCTCGTTCTGGTCGGCGGTTTCGATGAGCTTGGTCTGCAGCTGGAACGCGCGCACGTTGTCGAGCATCGACACCATCGCGCTCACCGGGTTGACGTTGCTGCCCTCGAGCGAGTTCGGCGTGACCACGACGGCCGGATCGACCTCGGCCGGATTGCCGTCGACGGTGCGGAACACGCCGTCGTCGCCGCGCGTCATCGTGCCCGCGTCCGGATTGACCAGCTTCATCTGGTCGACCATCGCGATCGCGGTCGGCGGATCGCCCGGCATCAGCGCCGACACGGTGCCGTCCTTGCCGATCGTGACCTGCGCGTTCGGCGGCACCGAGATCGGGCCGCCGTTGCCGACCACCGGCAGATTGCTCGCGGTCATCAGCTGACCGTTCTCGTCGATGTGCAGGTTGCCCGCGCGGGTGTAGCCCTCGCTGCCGTCCGGCAGTTGCACGGACATCCAGCCCGGGCCCTGCACCGCGACGTCGAGCGGGTTGCCGGTGCGGGTGATCGGCCCCGGGGTGTAGTCCGCGCCCGGCGTCGACGACAGCACGTAGGTGCGGGTGGTCTGCGGGTCGACCGCGCCGCCCGTGCCGAAATTCATCGGCACCGCGCGGAACGTCGCGAGCTGCGCGCGAAAGCCGGTCGTCGACACGTTCGCGAGATTGTTCGCGACGATGGCCTGCTGTTCGAGCGACTGCGTCGCGCCCGTCATCGCCGTATAGATCAGTCGGTCCATGGCTCGATGTGGTCCGTATGCGTGGCTACGTTCAGAGGTTGATCAGCGTCTGGTCGACCGTCTGCTGGGTCTTGATCGTCTGCGCGTTGGCCTGGTAGTTGCGCTGCGCGGTGATCAGGTTCACCAGCTCGCTCGTCAGGTCGACATTCGAGTTCTCGAGCGAGCTGCCCTGCAGCGTGCCGTGGTTGGTGCTGCCCGGCGCCGAGATCTGCGGCACGCCCGATGCCGCCGTCTCGATGTACTGGTTGCCGCCGATGCTCACGAGCCCGTTCGGGTTGTTGAAGTTCGCGAGCACGATCTGGCCGAGCGTCGCGGTCTGGCCGTTCGAGTAGTTGCCGGTCAGCTTGCCGTCCGCGCCGATCGTGAAGGTCGTCAGCGTGCCGCTCGCGAAACCGTCCTGCGCGAGGTTGTTGACGCCGTCCTGGCCGCCGTACTGGGTCGTGCCCGTCAGGTTCAGCGTCAGGTTCTGCGGGTTCGCGCCGCCCGTCGTGTTCGGGATCGTGAAGTTGAACTGGCCGACGTTCGCGGTCGGCGCGGGCGGCGTGCCCGTGGTCGTGCCGGTGATCTGGCCCGACGTGTTGAAGCTGATCGTGCCGAGGTTGGTCGGCGTCTGGCCCGACACGCCCGCGTAGGCCTGCCAGGTGCCGGCCGGCGCCGCGCTCTTCACGAAGTACATGTTGACCGTCTGCGTGCCGCCGAGCGTGTCGTACACCTGAACCGAGGTGTTGTAGTTGAACGTCGTGAGATCGGTCGGATTGAACGGCGTGTTGGTCGGCACCGCATCCTGCGAGTTCAGGTTGAACTGCGCGTTGATGTTGGCGGTCGCCTTGGGCGCGATGTTGGTGGTCGGCGCCTGCAGCGGCACGGTCGCGGCCGTGTTGATCACGCCGTTCGCACCGGCTGCGTAGCCCATCACGTTCATGTTCTGCGAATTGACGATGTTGCCGTTCTTGTCGCGCGAGAACGTGCCGTCGCGCGAATACGTGATCACGCCGTTGTTCGACATCTGGAAGAAGCCGTTGCCGTTGATCGCGACGTTCAGCGTCGAGTTGCTCGACGTGATGTTGCCCTGCGTGAACTGCTGCTGCACCGACGCCATCGTCGTGCCGATGCCGATCTGGTTGTTGACCGCCGACGCGATCGAATTCGCGTACATGTCGGCGAACTGCGCCTGGCTGGCCTTGAAGCCGACCGTGTTCGCGTTCGCGATGTTGTTGCCGATCACGTCGAGGTCGCTCGACGCGCCTGCCAAGCCGCTCAGACCTTGTTGATAGCCCATTTCGTGCTCCGTGCCGTGAATGCTGGATCAGTTGGATGAAGACGTGGACGGCGTGCTGGTCGACGCGGTCTTCGTGCTCGGGAAGATCGACGCCACCTGGGTCAGGCCGACGGTCGTGCCGTTGGACAGCACGAGCCCCGGGGTGCCGTCCGCCTGCTTGACCACGCTCAGCACCTGCGAGGCCGACAGCGTGGTCGGCGTGTACTGCTTGCCGCTCGCATCGGTGTAGCTCGCGCTGATCGTGTAGGTGCCGTCGGGCAGCGGATTGCCGGCGGCGTCGGTGGGCGTCCAGTTGAACGGCACGGTGCCGGCCGCCTGCTGCTTCGCGTTGATCGTGTTGACCACCGTGCCCGCCGAGTTCGTCACGGTGATGGTCAGGTTCGACACGGCGGTCGGGAGCTGCACGCCGAACGGCGAAGCGGCGCCGCCCTTGACCGGCACGGTGTTGCCCGGCGCGAGCACGTTCGAGCCGATCAGCAGCGCGGCCTGGGTCTGCTGGCCTGCCGTCAGCTGCGTCGACAGCGACGTCAGCGACGAATTCAGCTGCGCGATGCCGCTCACGGTGTTGATCTGCGCGAGCTGCGAGGTCATCTGCGAGCTGTCGACCGGGCTGGTCGGATCCTGGTTCTGCAGCTGCGTGACGAGCAGCTTCAGGAAGGTGGTCTGCAGGTCGGCCGCCGAGGTGGTCGACAGGCTGCCGCCCGTGCTCACGCCCGTGCTGGTGCTCGTGCTGAGGCTCGACTTCGAGCCGCCGCCGTTCGAGCTCATCGTATCGAGCGGGATCGCGCCGATCGTCGTGCCGTTGCCGCCGATCGTGGTGGAAGAGGAAGTCATGTCCGATGCACCTTCACAAGAATTTTGCGGTTCAGGAACCGATCGTCAGCGTCTTCAGCATCAGCTGCTTCGCCGTGTTGAGCGTCTCGACGTTGGCCTGGTACGAGCGCGACGCCGAGATCATGTTGACCATCTCCTGCACCGGGTCGACGTTCGGCATCTCGACATAGCCGTCCTCGCCGGCGGCGGGATTCGACGGATCGTAGGTGCGCTTCATCGGCGACGGATCGTCGATCACCTGCGTCACCTTCACGCCGCCCACGCCCTGTCCCGAGCGGGTGCGCGCGCCGCCGACGGGATCGGCCGCGAACACCACCTGCTTCGCCTTGTAGGGCTTGCCGTCGGGGCCCGTCACGCTGTCCGCGTTGGCGAGGTTCGACGCGGTCACGTTCAGACGCTGGGACTGAGCCGACATCGCCGATCCGGCGACGTCGAAGATATTCATCAACGAAGGCATGCGTGCTCCTTAACGCGTGGCGTGCTGACTGAAAGGTTCCGGGCGGTGCGACGGCATCGCTCAGCTGCCCGACGAGATCGCCGCGAGCATCGACTTGATCTGCTGCGTCATCACGGTCAGGCCGGTCTGGTAGTGCAGCGCGTTGTCCGCGAACTGCACGCGCTCCATGTCGGGGTCGACGGTGTTGCCGTCGAGCGAGGGCTGGCGCGGGTTCCGATACTGCGCGCGCCCGTAGTCGTCGCTCGGGCCGCCCGTCGGGATCAGCTTCGCGTTGCCGGCCATGTGGCCCGCCGCGGTCGCCGCCATCGCCATCCCGGCCGTCACCCCGGCCGGCTGCGCGAGCTGCAGCTGCGCGGCGTTGCCGGCCGTGGCACCGCCCGCATCCTTGCGCAGCGCGCGCGACAGCGTCGACGCGAAGTCGACGTCGCGGGCCTGGTACCCGGGGGTGTCGGCGTTCGCGATGTTCGACGACAGCAGCTCCTGGCGGTAGGCGCGCACGTCGAGCGCCTCGCGGCCGAAGGCAAAAGCAGCATCGAGTTGGTCCAGCATCGGGGCTCTCCGTCTCAAGCAGGGCAGTGCTCTTTCGCCGCGCGGCGGCCAAAGAGGCTTTTTTCCATGACACGGATAGTAGGCGGCCGAGGCAAGATGCAATCGGGCGAATAACCGGGAAAGCCCCCCTCTGTTCGTCGTTTGCGCGCGCGCCCCGCTCCCTAGAATGCAATTCGTACCAACGGCTTACAGGAGGCGGCGATGACGATTGACGCAGGCGGCGCGGCGCGCACGCGCTGGCGGCATGCGCGCGCCGCCCTTGCCCTCGTGCTGGCCTGCGCGGGCCACGCCGCCCCCGCCCTCGCTCAGCAGGCTGCGGCGGGCCCGAACGACGGGATGATCGTGATCCCGGGCCGCGGCGAATCGGCCGAGGCCGCGCTCGCCAACGCCAACGCCAATGCGCATGCGCCGTCGCGCCCGGCCGACGTGAGCGCCGCACTCGAGGCCGCCGCGCTGAACCGGCGCCAGATTACGCAGGCCCCGCAGACCGACCCGCAGCAGGACGACCCGGTGCAGCCCGGCTGGATCCGCGTCGCGCCGGCCGAGCCGACGCCGCGCGCCGCGCGGCCGATGCCCGGCGCGCCCATGGCAACCGCGTCTGCGCCGGCCGCGCCTTTCCAGGCCGCGCCTATGCCGGCCACACCTATGCCGGCCGCGCCTATGCCGGCCGCGTCCGTCGCCCCCGCCCGGTCCGGCTTCGCCGGCGCGCAAGGCGCGAGCGGCGCACCGGCCCCAACCCCGGCCGCGCTGCGCACGCAGCCGGCCGCCCGGCCGCTGCCGCTCCAGGCCGCCGCGCGTCCCGCCCGCCCGATCGCCGCAGCCGCGCCGGCCGCCTCGGCCGCCGTCCCCGACGGGCAGCAGGACGGCGAATCGATCCGCCGCGCCGCGCTCGCGTTCCTGCAGCAGCAGTCGGCCGGCCTGCCCGGCAAGACCACCGTCACCGTGGCGCCGGCGTTTCCGCGCGGCCTGGCCGCCTGCACGACGCTCGAACCGTTCATGCCGACGGGCGCGCGCCTGTGGGGGCGCACGACGGTCGGCGTGCGCTGCGCGGGCGAACGCCCCTGGACGATCTATCTGCAGGCGAAGCTGAGCGTGCAGGCCACCTATTACGTCGCCGCGCGGCAGATCGCGCCCGGCGAGGCGCTGAGCGCCGCCGACCTGGTCGCCCGCGACGGCGACCTGACGGCGCTGCCGCTCGCGATCATCACCGCCCCGTCGCAGGCGGTCGGCGCCACCGCGCTGTCGCGCATCGGCGCGGGCCTGCCGCTGCGTCAGGACATGCTGAGGAGCGCGGCGTCGGTATCGATCGGACAGACGGTGCGGGTGGTCGCGGCGGGCCAGGGTTTCACGATCTCGTCGGAGGGCAGCGTGCTCAACAACGCAGCGCCCGGCCAGCAGGTGCGGGTGCGGATGGCGGCCGGACAGATCGTCACCGCGATCGTCAAGGATGCCGGGACCGTGGAAATCCCGCTCTAGGATTGCAAAGTTTCGTTTAATCAGGCGTTTACCGAGGAACGGGTGCTAAAGTTTGAGCCGGCCCTGCCGTTATCTTGCTCAAACCGTTCAGGAAATCCATCGTGAAAGTCGATTCCACCTCCTCTTCGAGCGCCCGCCCGCTGTCGAACGCCACCGCCGGCGCGGCCCGCACCCCGTCCAGTCCGGCAGCCGCCGCGGGCGGCGCGCAAGGCGCCGCAGGCGCGGCGCCCGGCGACACGAACGTGAATTTGTCCGGCCTGTCCTCGAACCTGCGCGCGCTGGCGGCCTCCGGCAGCGCCGATATCGATACCGCGCAAGTCGAGTCGATCCGCGATGCGCTGCGCAGCGGCACGCTGTCGATCGACGCCGGCAAGATTGCCGACGGCGTCTTGCAGACGGCCCGCGAGCTGCTGCAGAACAAGCCGCAGACGGGCAACTGAACGGGCCCCGGGGCCCGCGACGGGAAGGAACAGGCGAGCGGACGGTCCGCCCGCCGGCGTTTTGAGCGAGACGCGATGAGAGAAGAACTGCTGGCCACGGTCAACGACGAGCATGCGACGGTCGAGGCATTCGCCTCGCTGCTCGCCTATGAGGAAAAAGCGCTGACGACCCCGTCGCCGCTCGAGGCGCTGCCCGGAATCATCGAGCGCAAGAACGCGCTGATCGAGCAGCTGGCAAGCCTCGAACGCCGGCGCGACAGCCAGCTCGGCGCGCTCGGCTTCCCGGGCGGCAAGGCGGGCATGGATCAGGCGTCCGGGCAGGACGCCCGGCTCGCGGGCAGCTGGCAATTGCTCCAGCAATCGGCCGAGCGCGCGCAACGCGCCAATGCGAACAACGGGATGCTGGTGCGCATCCGGATGGATTACAACGAACGCACGCTCGCGGTGCTGCGCGCGGTCCCCGAGCGGGCCGGCTTCTACGGCCCCGACGGCCGGGTCAGCGCCGCCACGCCCTGAATTTCCCCTGAAGCCCGAACCCGGGCTTCCCCCGATTCGATCAGACCGGGCCCGAGCCCGGCGTTTCCCGCGTCCTCCGATACAGCCATAGCCGTGCGGCCGCACGGCGCCAATAACAACGATTCGAGGGCAACCATGACCCATGACTGTCGCATCCACGCGATCCGCCGCCGGTTCGCACTGACGGCGCTCGCCGTCGCCCTGCCGCTCGCGGCGCACGCCGCCGCCGCGCCCCCCGCCGAACCGCCGATGCCGACGGGCGACATGACGCTGTCGCCGTCCGGCCCGCTCGCGGCGCCGCCCGCCCCGGCCTCCGACGCGCTGCGCGCGGCCGGCCAGGGCAAGGACACCTACACCTACCTGCGCTGCTGGTATCGGATCAGCGACAGCGCGCTCGCGCCGAAGGCCACCTACGAGTGGGCGCGCGACCCGGGCAGCGGCGACTGGTACCGGGTGCCCGGCTACTGGTGGGCCGACGGCATCACCCAATGGAAGAACATGTTCTTCAGTGCCGTCGCGCAGGAGACGCTCGCCGACGTATGCCGCCGCACGCTCGATGCGCGCGGGATCCGTCAGCCGCTGACCCAGGCGGTCGCGGCCAACAACGCGCTGTCGTTCAACCATACGATCTGGACGCTCGACGCCGCGCAGCAGCCGCCGCGCGCGAACAAGCTGATCGTGTTCGGCGACAGCCTGTCCGATACGCAGAACATGTTCAACGCGAGCCAGTGGACGCTGCCGAACGGCTCGACCTGGCACGCGGGCCGCTTCAGCAACGGGCCGGTGTGGGTCGAGTATCTGGCGCGCGCGCTCGGGCTGCCGATGTACAACTGGGCGATCGGCGGCGCGGCGACCGATCGCTACCTGGTCGTGCCGGGGCTGGTGCAGCAGGTGGATTCGTGGCGCGAGTACATGACGCGCGCGCCGGGCTACCGGGTCGAGAACACGCTGTTCGCGGTGTTCGCGGGCGGCAACGATTTCGTGAACTACGGACGCACGCCCGAGCAGGCCGCCGACGCAGTGCGCACGAGCCTCGAACGGCTGACGGCGGCGGGGGCGCGGCGCATCCTGCTGCTGACGCTGCCCGACGTCTCGCGCGCGCCGGTGTTCGCGACCCGCGACGACGCCACGCGCGTCGCCGCGCAGGTGCTGGACTACAACCGGCGGCTGGCCGAGACGGCCGCCGCGCTGCGGACACGCTATGGCGCGACGCTGAAGCTCGAGGTGTTCGATGCGTACGCGCTGTTCGACGATCTGCTGAGCAACCCGACGCGGTACGACTTCGACGATGCGCGGCACGCCTGCCTCGACATTCCGAAGCCGTCGTCGCTGACCTACATGGCCTCGCAGACACCGCGCGGCGACTGTCGCGATCCGGCGCGCTTCGTGTTCTGGGACACGCTGCACCCGGGCACGCGCACGCATGCGTGGCTCGCGGAGCGGATCGCGCCGGTCGTGCGCGACACGCTGATGGATTGAAGCGGCGCGGGACGAGGGTGGCGGCCGGGACGGTCGTCACCCTCGTCCCGGGGCGGCGGCGGCCGGCGCGCCGCCCCGTCGGGCAGCACACCTCATGCGCCCGGCCCGCGCGCCTCGGACACCGACGCGCCACCGCTCGAACACGCCGGCCCCGGTCCGACGCGCGCTACGCCGCCTCCATCCCCAACGCCTGCGCCACCGCGCGCACCCGCGCGGCGTGCACGGCCTCCTTGATCCGCGCCGCCTCGCCCGCGTGCTCGCGCGCGACCGCGCCCGCATCCACCGCGCGCGCCGCGACGAGCGCGAGGCGCAGCCGCTCGGCCTGCGGATACGGCCGCGTCTCGAAGCCGAGCCGGCCGCGCGCATCGGATTCGCTCGCCTGCAGCGCCTCGGCGAAACGCGCGGGCTTGCGCAACGCGTCGGCGCGCTCGAGCAGCCGCACCAGCGCCGCCGCGCCCATCTCCATCACGCGATGCAGATTGCCGTGCTCGCGCGCGACGAGCACCGCCAGATCGCGGCACTCGTTCGGCACCCGCAGACGCTCGCACAGCGGTTGCAGCAGGTCGACGCTGCGCCCTTCGTGGCCGAGATGGCGCGGCAGCACGTCGGCGGGCGTGGTCGCCTTGCCGAGATCGTGGGTCAGCGCCGCAAAGCGCACCGGCAGCGAATAGCCGTGCTTGGCCGCATGGTCGATCACCATCATCACGTGCACGCCCGTATCGACTTCCGGATGGTAGTCGGCGCGCTGGGGCACGCCGAACAGCGCATCGACCTCGGGCAGAATGCGCGCGAGCGCGCCGCATTCGCGCAGCACCGCGAACATCCGCGACGGCCGCGCCTCCATCAGGCCGCGCGCGACCTCCTGCCAGACCCGTTCCGGCACGAGCGCGTCGACCTCGCCCGCCGCGACCATCGCGCGCATCAGCGCGAGCGTGTCGGGCGCGACCGTGAACGCGGCGAAGCGCGCGGCGAAGCGGGCCACCCGCAGGATCCGCACCGGGTCCTCGACGAACGCGGGCCCCACGTGGCGGAACAGCCGCGCGCGCAGATCCGCCTGCCCGCCGTACGGATCGATGACCGGCCCGATCAGCTGACCGTCCGGGCTCAGCTCGCGCGCCATCGCGTTGATCGTCAGGTCGCGGCGCGCGAGATCCTCGTCGAGCGTCACGTCCGGCGCGAAGTGGAACTGGAAGCCGTGATAGCCGGCCGCCGTCTTGCGCTCGGTGCGCGCGAGCGCGTATTCCTCGTGGGTCGTCGGATGCAGGAACACCGGGAAATCCTTGCCCACCGGCTTGAAGCCCTGCGCCGCCATCTGCTCGGGCGTCGCGCCCACGACCACGTAGTCGCGGTCCTGCACCGGCACGCCGAGCAGTTCGTCGCGGATCGCGCCGCCGACTGCATAGAGGTTCATGCCGGGCCGCCGTACAGATCGATCTGGTGGGTCTCGCGCCGCGACGCGTCGATCCACGCCGCCACCGCCGGCAGCGCCGTGACGCGCGCCGCATATGCGGCCGCCTCGGGCGACAGCGGCGTCGCGTAGGTGTTGAAGCGCAGCACGACGGGCGCGTACATCGCGTCCGCGATCGAGAACGCGCCGAACAGGAACGGGCCGCCCGACGCCGCGATGCATTCGCGCCACAGCGCGTCGATGCGCGCGATGTCGGCCTGCGCGGCGCGCGTCGGCGTGCGTCCCGGCACCGTCTCGCGCACGTTGAGCGGCAGCTCGTCGCGCAGCGCGCCGAAGCCCGCGTGCATCTCGGCCGCGACGCTGCGCGCCCGCGCGCGCACGGCGGCGTCGCGCGGCCACAGCGCATGCTGCGGGAAGCGCTCGGCCAGGGTCTCCGCGATCGCGAGCGAATCCCAGATCGCGCCGAGCGCGTCGTCGACGAGGCACGGCACCTTGCCCGACGGCGAATAGGCGCGGATCCGCGCGGCGGTGTCGTCGCGCCGCAGCTCGATCAGCACTTCCTCGAACGGGATGTCGAAGTGCGCGAGCAGGACCCAGGGCCGCATCGACCACGACGAATAGTTCTTGTCTCCGATGATGAGTTTCATGAGGCTTCCAGGTGCGTGAAAAATGGATAACGAAACCAATGGGTGCGACGCGGGGCGCCGCGCCCGGCTCAACGCCGCGCGCGCCACGCGTCGAAGCGGGAACGCGCCGCGCGCTCGTCCAGATAGGCGGGCGCGACGCTCTCGAGGCTCGCGGGGCGCAGCGCCAGCTCGGGCGCGAGCGGGCCGCTCAGCACGTTCGGCACGCGCATCGATGCGAGATTGTCGCGCGTGATCACGGGCTCGCCCGGCAGATGCTCGAATGCGAACGCCTGCCAGCGCGCGAGCGTGTCGGGCAGCCGCACGATGCGCGCCCAGCGGCCCGCGAGCAGGCCGCAGTAGCGCACCAGCTGTTCGAGCGTATAGACGGCGGGACCGCCCAGCTCATAGGTCCGGCCGCGCGCCGCCTCGAGTCCGAGCGCGGTGACGAGCGCCTGCGCGACATCGCCAACGTAGACCGGCTGGAACAAGGCGTCGGGCATCGCGAGCGGCAGGATCGGCAGGCTGCGCTGCAGGCGCGTGAAGGTGGTCAGGAACGCATCGCCGGGCCCGAACACGACGGACGGACGAAACACGGTCGCCGCGATCCCGCCCGCCGCCGCCTCGGCATGCAGCGCGACCTCGCCGTCGCCCTTCGAGCGCAGGTACATGCTCGGTCCGCGCGGATCGGCGCCGAGCGCGCTCACGTGCAGCAGGCGGGGCACGCCGACCTGCGCGCAGGCGGCCGCGAACGCGCCCGGCAGCGCGACGTGCAGGCGCGCGAAGCGCTCGCCGTAGGGCGCGCCGGACCCGCCATGCAACACGCCGACCAGATTGACGGCGGCGCGCGCGCCGGCGACGAAGCGCGCGAGCGCGCGCACCTCCAGGCCGTCCAGCTCGACGATCTCGATGGGCAGCATCGCCAGGTGGCGCGCGTGCTCGCGCCGCCGCACGCCGAGCCGCACATGCGCGCCCGCCGCGACCAGCGCGCTGACGAGCCGGCTGCCGACGAACCCGGTGCCGCCCAGCACCGCGACGGGATGTGCGTGCATGGTCATGACCTGCGAAAACCGCCTGCCGCCTCAGGCGCGGCAGGCCGGCGAAACGATGGCTAGGGCGCGATGAAGCCCAGCCGCGCCTTCAGCGACTGCGGCTTGCCTTCGAACAGCGCCGCGTAATACGTGGTGTTGGACAGCACGTTCTTCACGTAGTCGCGGGTCTCGTTGAACGGGATCGTCTCCGCGAAGATCGCGCCTTCCACCGGCTGCACGAGCACCTGCCGCCACTGCCGCGGGCGGCCCGGCCCGGCGTTGTAGCCGGCCGTCGCGAGCACCGCGGAGTTGTCGAACTTCTGGTAGATATCCGACAGATACCAGGTGCCGAGCTGGATGTTGGTGTCGATGTCGTGCATCTGCGCGCGCGACACGGCGCCGAGCCCGAGCTTCTTCGCGACCAGCTGCGCGGTGGCCGGCATCAGCTGCATCAGGCCGCCCGCGCCCACCGACGAACGCGCATTGGTGATGAAGCGCGATTCCTGCCGGATCAGCCCGTACGCCCATTCGACATCGAGCCCGTTGCCCTGCGCGTAGCGCTCGACGATGCTGCGGTACGGCGACGGATAGCGCAGCGTGAAGTCGTGCTCGACCTTGGTGCGGTCGGCGGTGTTGACCGTGCGGTCGAGCAGGTCGACGCGCTTGCCGTATTCGGCCGCGGCGAGCAGTTGGCGATCGGTCATGCCGCGCAGCGGCCAGTTCCATTCGCGATTGCCTTCGAGGCGCAGGTTCAGCGCATAGAAACGCTGCGCGAGCGCGAAGCCCGGCACCTTGCTCATCTCGCTGATCTCGGCGTCGGTCACCGTGGTGCGCGGCGGGATCTCGGTCTTCTGGCCCAGTTCCTCGCCCGCCAGCTGGCCGTAGAAGTTGAACTGACCGGCGATCTGTTCGAATTCCTGGTTCGCCTTCAGCGTGTCGCCGCTGCGCTTGAGCGCGCGCGCATGCCAGTAGATCCAGGTCGGCTGGGCGCGCAGCGCATCGGGCATCTGCTCGATCGACCAGCGCACCATCGGCCAATCGCCGACCAGCAGCGCGCTGCGGGTGCGCCACTCGTACGCGCCGGTCGACAACGACGCGTCCTTCGATTTCTGGTACCAGAGCGCGGCCTGCGGCAGCCGCTTCAGCGCGGCCTGATAGCCGATCGCGCCCCAGGCGGTCGCCTGCTCCGCGTTGTTGAGCGACGCCGCGACCGAGGTCAGCGAGCCCGCCGCCGCGTCCGGATCGTTGCGCGCCATGCGCATGATCGCGAGCAGCGCGAGCTGCCGCGAAGCCGGATCGCTGCCGACGCCGCGCGCCAGATACAGCGGCGGCGCGCTGGTGGCCTGGTCGAAGCCGGCCGGGCGCGGGCCCAGCGCGTCGACCAGCTTGCCGCCGAGGGTCGTGTAGTTCTGCTCGTACGCGGCGCGCACCTGCGCCCACACGTCGTCGCTCGAGAACTGCTGGTTGACCGACAGCGCGGTGACCAGGTCGACGCACGCGTCGCCGTAATACTTGGGCTCGACGAGCAGCGCGCGCGCCGCGTCCGCGACGTTCTCGCCGCGCGACGCGCGCGATTCGAGCGCGTAGCACTTGACCTGGGTGTCGTCGTCGAGCACGAAGCGCTTGTACTGGTCGTCGAAGTTGCGCCAGTCGTGGCGCGCGCCGAGCACCAGCAGGTAGTCGTTGCGCAGCCGGTCGGCGATCGCCTGGCCGTCGTAGCGCGCAAGGAACGACAGCACCGGCGCGTCCGGCGCGTCGGGCCGCGCGCGGCCGCTCGAATCGAACAATTGCGGCTTGATCTGGAAATACTCGACGTAGGACTGCGCCGGATAGTTCGGCAGCAGCGCGGCGAGCTGCGCGGCGCGCGCGGGATCGTTCCTGCGCGCGGCTTCGCGCAGCTGCACGAAGGTCTGGTCGTCGCCCGAGGTGGCGTCGTCGGCGGACTGCGCGGCGCAGGAGACCGTCCCCGCGGTCAACACCGCGGCGACGAAGCTCATCAGGGCCGCGCGATATACTCGAAAAAAGCTGGTCGACATCGTTTTGAATGGAGCACGAAGTGAGCGAAAGCATAGCACGCCCCCCCGCCGCGAACGCGAAGCAGGCGCTGCGCAAAACGCTTGCCGCCGCCCGCCGCGACGCGGCCGCCGCGCCGCTTGCCGACGCCGCGCTCGCCCGGCGGCTGCGCGCGCTGCTCGATGCCCAGCCGGCGCGCACGCTCGGCTTCTACTGGCCCCTCGCGGGCGAGTTCGACGCGCGCCCGACGGTGTCCGACTGGCTCGCCGCCGACGCCCGCCGGCACGCCGCGCTGCCGGTGATCGAGACGCCCCACGCGCCGCTCGCGTTCCATGCCTGGGCGCCCGGCGCGCCGATGCGCGAGGGCCATCACCGGATCCCCGAGCCGGCCGCGGGCGCGCCGCTCGTGCCGGAGCTGCTGCTGATTCCCTGCGTGGGCTTCGACGAGGCGGGCTACCGGCTCGGCTACGGCGGCGGCTACTACGACCGCACGCTCGCGGCCTGGCCCGGCGCCGCCCCGCCCGTCACGCTCGGCGTGGCCTACGACGCCTGCGGCGTGGCCGCGCTGCCGCGCGATGCGCACGACCGGCCGCTCGACTGGATCGTCACCGACGCGCGCACGCTGCGGCGCGCCGGCTGACGCGCGGCTACAGCGACGCCGCCGCGCGCGCGGCCGTGTCGTAGAGGCCCGAGGCGTTGCGCAAAAGCTGCGCGGATTCGCCGATCTGCTCGTTGGTCAGGCCGCTTTCCTTGAGCGTCTCGATCAGGCAATGCTCGCGCACCTCGCGATACTTGAGGCACAGGTCGCGACCGGCCGGGGTGGCCGAGAAGAACACCTCCTTGCCGGTCTTTTCGCTTTTTACATACCCTCGGGCCACAAGTTTCTTGAGGGCGTAGGTCGCGACATGCGTATCCTCGATATTGAGGACGAAGCAGATGTCCGCGAGCTTCTTCTTGCGCTCGCGGTGGCTCACGTGATGCAGCAGCGACACCTCGACCGCCGTCATGTCCTTCGCGCCCGCGGCCGCCATGCACCTCACCATCCAGCGGTTGAATGCGTTGCTCGCCATGATGAGGCCATATTCCAGCTCGGATAATTCCGCGCTGGACTCGGAGACGAGATGTTCGGAAGACACGATCTTGGTCGGTGCGCGCTGCATGGCGGAAACAATCCGGCTCGGGTCGAAGGTGAGCCGCAGTGTACGCCAGAACCCCCGCGCCGCCTGCTCCGCAAAAACGCTTATTGAGAAGTTATCGACATTTTATTGACAATGTATTCTTGATCGATGCCCTGCCGCATCCTGGACCGATGACCACACCCCGCCTCTATCCGCTCGGCGATTCCGCGCTGGTCTGCGAAACGCCTCCGCCCGCGACCCTGGACTGCCAGCGCCGCATCTGGGCCGTCGCCGACACCGCGCGCGGCTGGCCGCACGTCGTCGACGTCGTGCCGGGCATGAACAACCTGACCATTGTGTTCGACCCGCTCGCCACCTCCGCCGACGCGCTGCTGCCGCTGCTGCAGGCGGCCTGGGACGCGCCCGGCGACCTCGCGGACGACGGCCGCGAGGTCGAGATCCCGGTGGAATACGGCGGCGCATCCGGCCCCGATCTCGACGCGGTCGCCGCGCATACCGGGCTGTCGGCCGACGAAGTCGTGCGGCGTCACGCGGCCGGCCGCTACGTGGTGTTCTTCCTCGGCTTCCAGCCGGGCTTCAGCTACCTGGGCGGGCTCGAACCGGCGCTCCACACGCCGCGCCGCGCCGCGCCGCGGCTCGAAGTGCCGGCCGGCTCGGTCGGCATCGGCGGCGCGCAGACCGGCATCTACCCGGCCGCCGCGCCGGGCGGCTGGCAATTGATCGGCCGCACCCGGCTGCCGCTGTTCGACCCGGCGCAGACGCCGCCCACCTTGCTGCGGCCGGGCGACCGGGTCCGCTTCACGATCGCGGAGGGCCCCCGCCGATGAACCGTCACGCATCCGCAGGCAGCATCGAGGTGCTGCGCGCCGGCCCCTTGTCCACGGTGCAGGATCTCGGCCGGCAGGGCTTCCGCCACCTGGGCGTCGCGCAGGGCGGCGCGCTCGACTCGCTCGCGCTCGAGGTCGGCAACCGGCTGGTCGGCAACCGGCCGGACGCGGCGGCCGTCGAGATCACGCTCGGCCCCGCGTCGTTCCGCTTCCCGCGCGCGGCCCGGGTCGCGATCACCGGCACCGAATTCGGCGCGACGCTCGACGGCCAGCCCGTCTATTCGTGGTGGAGCCTGCCCGTCGCGGCCGGCCAGACCCTGGTGCTGCCCGCCGCGAAACGCGGGATGCGCGGCTACCTGTGCATCGCGGGCGGGATCGACGTGCTGCCGATGATCGGCTCGCGCAGCACCGACCTCGCCTCGCGCTACGGCGGCCTCGGCGGCCGCGCGCTGCGCGACGGCGACCGTTTGCCGGTGGGCGCGCCCGCGGCCGACACGCCGGGCTGCCTCGCGCCCGACGCGCGCGAATTCGGCGTGAAGGCGCCCGCCTGGTGCGCCTTCACCCGCTTCGACGACGCGCCGCGCCGCCACAAGAGCACGCACGCGGCCTGGGCGATGCCGGTGCGGGTGCTGCCCGGCCCGCAGTATCCGAGCTTCACGCCGGCCGCGCAGCAGGCGCTGTGGGACGACGAATGGCTCGTGACCCCGAACAGCAACCGGATGGGCTACCGGCTCTCGGGCACCGCCCTGACGCGCGCGAAGTCCGACGACCTGCTGTCGCACGCGGTGCTGCCCGGCACGATCCAGGTGCCGCCGAACGGCCAGCCGATCGTGCTGATGCATGATGCGCAGACGACGGGCGGCTATCCGAAGATCGGCTCGGTGATCCGCGCCGATCTGTGGAAACTCGCGCAGGCGCGCCTGAACCTGCCGATCCGCTTCGTGCTCGCCACGCCCGACGCCGCGCGCGATGCGCTCGCGGCCGAGCGCGCGTACCTGCGGCAGATCGACGTGGCCATCGACATGCACGAAGAAGCGCGCGCACGCGCGCAGTCCCGGGCCGCGTGACGGCGGCCCGCCCATCCCGACAACAACAGGCTCCTGACGAGGACAACATGGAAATCGATCTGAACGCCGATCTCGGCGAAGGCTGCGGCTCCGACGAGGCGCTGCTCGAACTCGTGAGTTCCGCCAACATCGCGTGCGGCTGGCACGCGGGCGGCGCGCAGGCGATGCGCGACTGCGTGCGCTGGGCCGTCGAGAAGAACGTCGCGATCGGCGCGCACCCGAGCTTCCACGACCCCGAGAACTTCGGCCGCAAGGAAATGGACCTGCCGGCGGGCGAGATCTATGCGGGCGTGCTGTACCAGCTCGGCGCGCTGTCCGCGATCGCGCAGGCCGAGGGCGGCCGGATCGCGCACGTGAAACCGCACGGCGCGCTCTACAACCAGGCCGCGCGCGACCCGCAGATCGCCGACGCCGTGGTGTCCGCGATCCATGACTTCGACCCGTCGGTGGCGGTGTTCGGCCTCGCCAACAGCGGCTTCATCGCGGCGGCGCGGCAGGCGGGCCTCAGCGCGGTCGAGGAAGTATTCGCCGACCGCGGCTACCGCGCCGACGGCTCGCTCGTGCCGCGCAGCCAGCCCGGCGCGCTGATCGAAAACGAAGACGAGATGCTCGAGCGCACGCTCGAGATGGTGCGCGGCCAGCGGGTGCGCGCGGTCACGGGCGAGTGGGTGCCGCTCAGCGCGCAGACCGTCTGCCTGCACGGCGACGGCCCGCATGCGCTCGCGTTCGCGCGCCGCATCCGCGCGGCGCTCGAACACGCCGGCATCGACATCGCCGCGCCCAACGCGCTGCACGCGGACGCGCGCGCCTGACGCGCAGCCGCCGCCAACCGGTTTTCGCTTTATCCGTCGCGCGCCGCTTCCGGCGGCGCGCGCGGCGACGTGCAGCCTCAAGCGGCCGTTAGAGCCGCTGAAGCGCGCCGGCGCGGCCCTGTCGCGCGCCGCGGCGCGCCGGCCCGCCATCGGCGGCCGGCGCCTTTTCCCTAGTTTGGAGATCGTCCATGCAGAGCACCGTGAATCTATGGCCGCTGATCGGCGTCGCCGTGATCATCCTCGGCTTCGTGCTGCGTTTCAATCCGATGCTGATCGTCACCGCCGCCGCGATCGCGACTGCCGTGAGCGCCCACTTTCCACCAGATCGCATCCTCGCCGCGATCGGCGCCGGCTTCCTGAAGACCCGCAACATCCCGCTCATCATCCTGCTGCCGCTCGCGGTGATCGGCCTGCTCGAACGGCACGGCCTGCGCGAGCGCGCGCAGGCGTGGATCTCGACGATCCGCGCGGCCACCGCGGGCCGCCTGCTGATCGTCTACCTGCTGGTGCGCGAGCTGACGGCCGCGGTCGGGCTCACGGGCCTGGGCGGGCATCCGCAGATGGTGCGGCCGCTGATCGCGCCGATGGCCGAGGGCGCGGCCGAGCACCGCTACGGCCCGCTGCCCGAATCGATCCGGCACCGGCTGCGCGCGTATGCGGCCGCCACCGACAACGTCGGCCTGTTCTTCGGCGAGGACATCTTCGTCGCGTTCGGCGCGATCGTGCTGATGGTGACCTTCCTGAAGGAGGCGGGCATCGCCGTCGAGCCGATGCACGTCGCGCTGTGGGGCATCCCGACCGCGCTCTGCGCCTTCCTGATCCACGGCTTCCGGCTGTGGCTGCTCGACCGCCGGCTCGAGCGCGAGCTGGGCGGAGCCGCCGCCGCACCGTCGGGAGACCGCGCATGACGCTCACCCTCACCTATCTGTTCTGGCTGCTCGGACTCGTGCTGCTCGCGGTCGGCGCGATGATCGTCAGCGATCGCGACCATCCGCGCCGCTTCACCGCGGGCGGCTTCTGGATCGTCTATGCGCTGGTGTTCCTGGTCGGCGACCACCTGCCCGTCGAGCTGGTCGGCCTGCTCGTGATCGTGATGGCGCTGATCGCCGGCTTCGGCGGCGTGACAGCCGCGCGGCCGCGGTTGCTGTCCGACGACGCGCGCCGCGCCAGCGCCGCGCGGCTCGGCAACCGGCTGTTCGTGCCGGCGCTCACCATTCCCGCCGTGACGGTCGTGGTGACGCTCGCGGCCCCGCACCTGCACGTCGCGGGCGCGCCGCTGATCGATCCGAAGAACGCCACGCTGGTCGGCTTCGGCATCGGCTGCGTGGCCGCGCTCGCGCTCGCCTGCGCGCTGACCCGCGACACGGTCGGCCAGTCGCTGCGCGAAACGCGCCGCCTCGTCGACGCGCTGTCCTGGGCCGCGGTGCTGCCGCAGCTGCTCGGCATGCTCGGGCTCGTGTTCGCGGACGCGGGCGTCGGCAAGGCGGTCGCGCACCTGACCACCGCCTATATCAGCGTCGACTTCCGCCTCGTCGCGGTGGCCGTGTACTGCATCGGGATGGCGCTGTTCACGATGGTGATGGGCAACGGCTTCGCCGCGTTCCCGGTGATGACGGGCGGCGTGGGCGTGCCGATCCTCGTCAACGTGTTCCACGGCGACCCGGCGGTGATGGTCGCGATCGGCATGTTCTCCGGCTACTGCGGCACGCTGATGACGCCGATGGCAGCGAACTTCAACATGGTGCCCGCCGCGCTGCTCGAACTGCCGGACAAGAACGCCGTGATCAAGGTGCAGGTGCCGACCGCGCTCGCGATCCTCGCCGCCAACATCGTTCTGCTGAATATCCTGATGTTCCGGTGAACGCGCGCGGAAAAAGAAAAAGCGCCGAACCGGCGCTTTTTTTCGAACACGATGTGGCGAATCAATCAGCCATCCTTAAATGTGACATCGAAAGACGTCACCCTTATTCGTGGCCCGCTGCGCATCGCGGATCAAAACGCGTCCGCCGCCATCCGGTACGACCTCCCCCCGGCCAGACGGCGGAACGTTCAGATCAAGCTGCACGTGCCCGCATGCGATTCATTTTGATGTGGCCCCGCCTGCATGCAGACCGAACGCCGCCGGCACGTCGATACGTGCCGGCAACGCCAACCCCGCGCTGTTTTTCTGGTGCTTCCCCGTAGTGCTTTTGTCGATTTGAAAACGTTGTGGAGTGGAGAATAGATTTTGCCCGCGGGGGTGTCAATTACTGAAACGCGATTCATCGACAACCGGGGGAATGTCCCGATGCGTCAGCCGGCGTCGATCCGCCAACCTTGCTGACGCAACAGTTCGAGCACGCCTTTCAGGCCGCCGAGATGCAGCGCGCCGATCGCAACGAACACCGGCCGGTTCGGCGCGGCGATCTGCGTCATGCGGACCACGAAGCGCCGGTTGCGCTCGTACAGGATCTTGCCGTCGATGCGCTCCGCCACCGCCCTCACGCGCGCGAGCCGCTCGGTCTTCGCGGTCGCCCATGCGGCGAGCGCATCGGCGTCGCCAATTCGCCACAGTCGATGCAGCGCCTTCACGTCGGCCGCGTTCTGCGCGGGCGTCTGCACCATGTCCTGCGCGAGCATTTCGCGCTGCTCCGCGAGCGTGAGCCCGGTGAACGCGCGCATCTGCTCGGCCAGCGTTTCGAGGCCGACCACCTTGCCGCCCTTCTTGCCCAGGAACACGTTCTGCAATTGCGCCTCGGTGCCGTATTCCGTCTGCAAGCCGGCCGACAGCGAATCATAGGTTTCGACCACCAGCGCCGCGAGCCACGGGCGCATCCGGCGGATCCCCGCGAGCGCCGCCGGATTCCCGTGCAGGCGATTCGCGAGCTTCTGCCACAACGGCTCGGGCAGCAGCTTCGGCAGGCATTCGTAGCGGCACACGCCGTACTTCGATACGTCGTCCTGCGATTCGAGCAGGTCGTCCGGCGACAGTTCGAGCGCGAGGGTCGGCGATGCGGCGAGCGCGGCCAGGATCGTCCGGCGGAACGGCAGGGTCGGCGGATAGTCGGCGGGGTCGCCGATATGCAGCGTGCCGAGCACGTAGAGCGTGAGCTTGCCCTTGGTCGCGACGTAGAACGGCATGCGTGCGGGCTGGGTGCGCACCGCGCCGCTCGACACCGTGCCATTGGTCGTGGCGGGCGGCGCGTGGAAGCCCGGCAGCGACAGGCCGGGCGGCGGGATCTGCGCGGGATGCAGCGGCGCGTTCGCGGCGGCCGCGCCGCTCGCATGGGCGGGCCGCACCGGCGTCAGCACGCCGGCCGCCGCGCACGCACCGGCGAGCAGCAGCCCGGCGAGCGCGCGGATGCGCCAGCGCCGGGCCTGCCGGCGGGCCCGCATCACGCGGGCGCCGGCGCAACGCATACGGCGCGCGAACCGGCGCGCCGCTCCTGCTTCAGGCATTCACCTCCCCTACTTCCTCGGCGCGATGGCACGCCACGAGCCGGCCGTCGACCTCGCGCAACGCCGGCACCTCGGCCCGGCAGCGCGCGGCCGCATACGGGCAGCGCTGGTGGAACGCGCAGCCCGACGGCGGATTGAGCGGCGACGGCAGCTCGCCCTCGAGCTTGATCTGGATCCTGCGATCCGACTCGAAGATCGCGGGCGTCGCCGACATCAGCGAGCGCGTGTACGGATGGCGCGGCCGCGCGTAGAGCGTCTGCTTGTCGCCCACTTCCGCGACGCTGCCGAAATACATCACCATCACTTCGTCGGCGATGTGCTCGACCACCGCGAGGTTGTGCGAGATGAACACGTAGCTGGTGCCGAACTGTTCCTGCAGGTCCATGAACAGATTGAGGATCTGCGCCTGGATCGACACGTCGAGCGCGGACACCGGCTCGTCGGCGACGACGATCTGCGGATCGAGGATCATCGCGCGCGCGATCGCGACGCGCTGGCGCTGCCCGCCCGAGAACATGTGCGGATAGCGCTTCGCATGCTCGGGACGCAGCCCGACCGTGCGCATGATCTCGGCGATGCGCTGCGCGCGCTCGGCGGCCGACAGCGGCGTGTTGATCGCGAGCGGCTCGCCGAGCGTCTGCTCGACGGTCTTGCGCGGATTCAGCGACGCGAACGGATTCTGGAACACCATCTGCACGCGGCGGCGCAGCCCGGCGATCGTCGCGCGGTCCGCGCCGGCGACGTCGCGGCCGTCGATCGACAGGCGGCCCGAGGTGGGCGGCTCGATCAAGGTCAGCTGGCGCGCGAGCGTCGATTTGCCGCAACCCGATTCGCCGACGACGGCAAGCGTCTTGCCGCGCTTCAGCTGGAACGACACGCCGTTGAGCGCCTTCACGGTGCCCTGCCCGAACATGCCGCGACGCACCGAATAATGCTTCGCGAGCTGATCGGCGACGAGCACGACGTCGTCGCGGGACGTTGCTGGTACTGCGTTCATCGTGCGCCTCCCGGTGTGCCGATCGCATGCAGGTTCAAGGGCTTGATGCAGCGCGCGCGCATCGCGTCGTTGCCGGCGACGAGCACGTCGAGCGCGGGACGCGCCTTCGTGCAGCCGTCGGCCACGTACTTGCAGCGCGGCGCGAACAGGCAGCCGCCCGGCCGGTCGTCGCGGCCCGGCACCATCCCCGGCAGCGCGGCCAGCCGGCGCGCGCCCGCGTTGTGCTCGGGAATCGCGGCCAGCAGCGCCTCAGTATACGGGTGATGCGGCGACGCGAAGATGTCGGGCACCCGGTTGGTCTCGATCACCTCGCCCGCATACATCACGGCAACCCGCTGCGCGACCTCGGACACCACCGCGAGATCGTGCGAGATCAGCACGAGCGCCATGCCGCGCTCTTTCTGCAGCCGCACCAGCAGGTCCATGATCTGGGCCTGGATGGTCACGTCGAGCGCGGTGGTCGGTTCGTCGGCGATCAGCAGCTTCGGATTGCACGCCACCGCCATCGCGATCATCACGCGCTGGTTCATGCCGCCCGACATCTGGTGCGGGAAGGTGTCGATGCGGTTCTTCGCATCGGGGATCCCGACCTGGTCGAGCAGCTCGAGCGCGCGCCGCTTGAGCGCATCGCCGCGCAGCCCCTCGTGCAGCTTCAGCACCTCCTTGATCTGGTAGCCGACCGTGTAGCTCGGGTTCAGGCTCGTCAGCGCATCCTGGAACACCATCGCGATGTCCTTGCCGATGATCCGGCGCCGCGCCTTCGGGCCTGCCTTGAGCAGGTCGACGCCGTTGAACGTGACCTCGTCGGCGGTGACGACGCCGGGCGCGTCGATCAGGCCCATCAGCGCCATCATCGTCACGCTCTTGCCCGAGCCGGATTCGCCGACCACGCCGACCACCTCGCCCGGCGCGATCGACAGGTTGATCCGGTCGACCGCGGGCAGGCCGTTGAAGTTCACCGCGAGATTGCGGATGCTCAGAAGATCGCTCATGCCGCCCTCCGCCGCGCCGTCCCGTCCAGGATGGCCGCGCCCCCTCGGGGCCGCGCGCACAACAAGCTTGGGAGTCGTTTCATCTCAGGCCATCCGTTTGAGTTTGGGGTCGAGCGCGTCGCGCAGCCCGTCGCCGAGCAGGTTGATCGCGAGCACCGAAATCAGGATCGACAGGCCGGGCATCGTGACGATCCACCAGGCGTTGTCGATGTAGTCGCGCGCGGAGGCGAGCATCGCGCCCCACTCGGCGGTCGGCGGTTGTACGCCGAGGCCGAGGAAGCCGAGCGCGGCCGCGTCGAGGATCGCCGACGAGAAGCCGAGCGTGGCCTGCACGATCAGCGGCGCCGTGCAGTTCGGCAGCACCTGCGAGAACATCAGGCGCAGCGTGCCGGCGCCCGCGACGCGCGACGCGGTCACGTATTCCTTTTGCAGCTCGCCGAGCGCGGAGGCGCGCGTCAGGCGCACATAGCCCGGCAGCGCGACGATCGCGATCGCGAACATCGTATTGGTGAGCCCCGGCCCGATGATCGCGACCACCGCGACCGCGAGCAGCAGCGACGGCAGCGCGAGCAGCACGTCCATCACGCGCATCACCGGCGTGTCGGCCCACTTCTGGAAGAACGCGGCGACGAGCCCGAGCACGATGCCCGGGATCAGCGCGAGCACGACCGACACGAAGCCGATCCAGAACGACATGCGCGCGCCATACATCAGGCGCGAGAGGATGTCGCGGCCCGCCTCGTCGGTGCCGAGCACGAACTGCCAGTTGCCGCCCGCGAGCCACGCGGGCGGGATCTTCACGTAGTCGCGGTACTGCTCGATCGGGCTGTGCGGCGCGATCAGCGGCGCGCACAGCGCGACGAAGATCAGCACGAACACGACGAGGCCCGCGCCGACCGCGCCACGGTTGCGGGAGAAATTGGCCCAGAACTCGCGCAGCGCGAGCGCCCGGCCGCTCGCCGGCGCGACCCGGCCCGGCATGGCGTTTTGCAGATTGCTCATGGCATTACCTCGTATGACGGATGCGCGGGTTCAACACGCCGTACAGCAGGTCGACGACCAGGTTCACGACGATCACGAGCGTCGCGATCAACAGGATGCCGCCCTGCACGACCGGATAGTCGCGGCGGCCGATCGCATCGATCAGCCACTTGCCGACGCCGGGCCACGAGAACAGGGTTTCGGTCAGCACCGCGCCGGCCAGCAGCGTGCCGACCTGCAGGCCGATCACGGTGACGACCGGGATCAGCGCGTTGCGCAGCGCATGCACGACGATCACGCGGCCGGGCGACAGGCCCTTCGCGCGCGCGGTGCGGATGTAGTCCTCGCGCAGCACCTCGAGCATCGAGGAGCGCGTCATGCGCGCGATCACCGCGAGCGGGATCGTGCCGAGCACGATCGCGGGCAGGATCAGATGGCTGACCGCCGACGCGAACGCGCCTTCGTCGCCGGACAGCAGCGTGTCGATCAGCATGAAGCCGGTGGCGTGCGGGATCTCGTATTCGACCGCGATGCGGCCGGACACCGGGGTCCAGCCGAGGTACGACGAGAACACCATGATGAGGATGAGGCCCCACCAGAAGATCGGCATCGAATAACCGGTGAGGGCCGTGCCCATCACGCCGTGGTCGACCAGCGTGCCGCGCCGCAGCGCGGCGATCACGCCGGCCGGCAGGCCGACGGCGAGCGCGAACAGCAGCGCGCACAGCGACAGCTCGACGGTGGCGGGGAAACGGGCGAGGAACTCGCTCATCACGCTGGTGTTGGTGATGATCGAGGTGCCGAGGTCGCCGTGCAGCGCACGGCCGACGTAGTGCAGGTACTGGGTCGGCAGCGGCTCGTCGAGCCCGAGGCGATGCATCGCCTCGGCGTGCATCGCGGGGTCGACGCCGCGCTCGCCCATCATCACTTCGATCGGATCGCCCGGTATCAGGTGAATCAGCGCGAACGCAAGGATGGTGATGCCGATGAAGGTCGGAATCACCATCCCGATGCGGCGCAAGACAAATCGGAACATGAGGCGTCTCGAGTTTTCTTGGGGGGAAATGTGCGACCGGCGACGGGGAGCGTCAGGCCCCCCGTCGCCGGATGGTTATCGTCCAGCCGATGGGAACAGCTTACCCGCCGCGCCTTACTTGACGCCGACGCCGTCGAAGCGCAGGTAGCCGAGCGGCTCGATGCGCATGTCGACGACGTTCTTGCGCACCGGCAGGTAGACGGTCGAGTTCGCGATCGGCGAGAACGGCAGCTGCTGCGCGAAGATCTGCTGCGCCTGCATGTAGATCTTCGTGCGGGCGTCCTGGCCCGAGGTCACGCGGCCCTTCTGGACCAGGTCGTCGAACGGCTTGTAGCACCACTTCGAGAAGTTGTTGCCCTTGACGGCCTCGCAGCCGAGCAGCGTGCCGAGCCAGTTGTCGGGATCGCCGTTGTCGCCCGTCCAGCCGATCAGCATCGTGTCGTGCTCGCCCGCGTGGGAGCGCTTCATGTACTCGCCCCACTCATACGAGACGATCTTCGCGCGCACGCCGATCTTCGCCCAGTCGGCCTGGATCATCTCGGCCATCAGGCGCGCGTTCGGGTTGTACGGGCGCTGCACGGGCATCGCCCACAGCGTGATGTCGAAGCCGCCCGCGAGGCCGGCCTTCGCGAGCAGCGCCTTGGCCTTCGCGAGGTCGGTCGGCGCGGCCTTCAGGTTCTTGTCGTACGACCATTGGGTCGGCGGCATCGGCGCATCGGCGGCCTGGCCCGCGCTCTGGTAGACGGATTCGAGGATCGCCTTCTTGTTGATCGCCATGTCGAGCGCCTGCCGCACCTCGAGCTTCTCGAGCGGCTTGTGCTGGACGTTGTAGGCGACGTAGCCGAGATTGAAACCGGCCTGCGACGGCATGTCGACGCTCGGCTCGGCCTTGAGGGTCGCGATGTCGGCGGGGCGCGGATAGATCATCACCTGGCACTCGTTGCGCTTGATCTTCTGCACGCGCACGCCCGGGTCGGGGGTGATCGAGAAGATCAGCTTCGCGAGCTTCACCTCGCCCTTCTTCCAGTAGTCGGGATTGCCGTCGAAGCGGATCGTCGCGTCCTTCGTGTAGCTGCGGAACACGAACGGGCCGGTGCCGATCGGCTTCTGGTTGATGTCGGCGGCCTTGCCCGCCTTGAGCAGCTGGTCCGCGTACTCGGCCGACAGGATCGACGCGAATTCCATCGCCATGTTCTGGATGAACGGCGCGTTCGGCTCCGCGAGGACGAAGCGGACCGTGTACGGGTCGACCTTCTCGACCTTGGTGATCAGCTTGTCGAGGCCCATGTCGGTGAAGTACGGGAACGACGCCGGGTAGGCCTTGCGGAACGGCTGGTTCGGATCGAGCATGCGCTGGAACGTGAACACGACGTCGTCCGCGTTGAATTCGCGGCTGGGCTTGAAGTAGTCGGTGGTATGGAACTTGACGCCGTGGCGCAGCGAGAACGTGTAGACCTTGCCGTCGGGCGAGACGTCCCACTTCTCGGCGAGGCCGGGCTCGACCTTGGTGCCGCCGCGCTCGAACTCGACGAGGCGGTTGTAGACCGTGAAGGTGGCGGCGGTGAAATCGACGCCGGTGGTGTACTGCGCGGAATCGAAACCCGACGGGCTGCCTTCTGAGCAGTAGACGAGCGTTTTGTTCGGGATCTGCGCGAATGCGGAGCCCGCGATGCCGAGCGATGCCGCTGCGACGCCCGCGATGGCGGTAACACGCAGTGCGCGCAACAGACGGTTATGTTCCATGTTTCCTCCAAGTCTCCAGTTCGGGGCTGGCCTGGGGCCAGCGTAGGCGGATATTACTTGAGCTTTCGATCGGGAAACAAGCTGGAGAAAATTCGCGATGCGGAGCGAATTGCGGCGGGAGCGGTAAAAGGCTTTTATCGCGCGGCCGGCCGGCCTGCCCCGGCCCGCTTGCCTGACAAGCATCCGGCGACAACTCGCGCCATCGTCATGTCATTTTGCGCGCGAGTCCCGTTTATTTTGTCCGCAGCATTTTGCGCTATGACCGGATTTTCTTTGTTTAAGCGCCTTTTTGCTTTTTGTTTATCACTTTTTCATCGACGATGATTTTAGACCGGGCGCAGGTCATGCATCGCGCGCCTGCGTTCGCCCACCCCCGCCGCGTCATCAATGCCGACGCTCAAGCCGGCCGCCGCCCCGAATCGAGGTCCGCCGAGCGCGCGGGCACGAACGCCACCGCGACGATCGACAAGGCGAGCCCGGCCATCACGTAGTAGGTCGGCGCGAGCGGCGTGCCGGTCGCCTGGATCAGCCAGGTCACGACGAACTGTCCGAAGCCGCCGAACAGCATCACCGCGACGTTGTAGGCCAGCGACAGGCCGGTCGACCGGATATGAGCGGGGAACAGTTCGGCGATCATCGCGCCGAACGGCCCGTAGTAGCCGGCCAGCGTGACCGACAGCACCGCCTGCACGATCACGAGGCGCGTGATGCTCGGCGCCGCGTCGAGCCACACGAACAGCGGATAGATGAGCACGAGCGTGAGGCCGAGCGACCACAGCGACAGCCCCTTGCGGCCGATCCGGTCGGACCAGGCGCCCGCGACGGGCGACAGCACGGTGAGCAGCAGGTTGCCGACGATCACCGCGTAGAACGATTGCGCATAGGGCAGCTTGAGCTGCTTGACCGCGAAGGTCGGCAGATAACCGATCAGGATGTAGATCGTCACCGTCAGCGCGACCACCGAGCCCAGCCCGCAGACGACTTCGCGCCCGTGCGAGGCGAACACCTCGCGCAGCGTGGCGCGCCGCGCGCTCTGGCGCCCGTGCAGGAACGCCTCCGAATCGGCGAGATGCCGGCGGATGTAGAAGCCGACCGGTCCGATCACGAGCCCGAGCAGGAACGGCACGCGCCAGCCCCACGCATGCAGCGCCTCGGTCGAGAGCCCGCGCGTGACGGCCGCGCCGACCAGCGCGCCGATCAGGAACGCCGACGCCTGGCTCGCCATCTGCCAGCTGCCGTAGAAGCCGCGCTTCGAGAACGGCGCCGCCTCGATCAGCAGCGCGGTCGCGCTGCCGAATTCGCCGCCCGCCGAGAAGCCCTGCAACAGCCGCCCGAACACGATCAGGAGCGGCGCGCCGATGCCGATCGCCGCGTAGGTCGGGGCGACCGCGAGCAGGAACATGCCCACCGTCATCAGCAGGATCACGAGCGACAGCGCCGCCTTGCGCCCCGCCCGGTCGGCGTAGAGCCCGAGCACGACGCCGCCGATCGGGCGCATCACGAAGGCCACGCCGAAGGTGGCCGTGGTCAGCAGCAGGGACGCGTATTCGTCGTGAGTCGGAAAGAACAGCGCGGCGATCACCACCGCCATGAAACTGAACACGGTGAAGTCGTACCATTCGAGCGCATTGCCGATCACCGCCGCCACCACCGCGCGCCGGTTCAGCGTCCGGCCCGCCATCCTCGTCGAATCCGCCACCGATGCCATGCCTCCCCCACCCGTCGATTCCATGGCGTGCGCATTGTCGCGGCGCACCGCTCGTCTGTCGTGCAGCGAGTGTAGAAAGCACCGGAATCGTTTTCAAGCAATAAAAAAACGCCCGTCATCGTTTCATGACGGGCGCTCTTCAGGTCGTGCACGGCGCGATGCGCCGCGGGCGTCACGCCATTTTCGTGAAGGCGCTGCACCAGCCCTTCGCCGACACCTGCTTGCCCGCGAAGGCGCCGCACGGGCCCGAGGCCGCCCCCTTCTTGCCCTGGTACAGCATGCAGGCCGCGCAATCCTGGCCGGCCGCGTACCTCGGATACTTGGCCTTGTCGACCTTGGTCGCATCGGCCCTGTAGCCGAGCGCGGCCGCGGTCGGATCGGTTTCGGCCAGCAGCGGCGCATCGGCCAGCGCCTGGCGCGACAAGGCGAGCGCCGACACGGCGCCCACGCTCGAAATCAGGAAACTCCGGCGAGACGTTTTCATGGGAACTTGCTCCGACATATTGTGGGTGTTGTGCTGCTCTGGCGGCAGCAGCGCACAAGCATACCCCTCAAGTCCCCTGCGTGCGCCCCCAATTCCGGAGATAAGCCGCGGCGCACGCCGCCCGGGCGCGCCCCGGCTACGCGCGCGCCGCGAACTCGCCGACCCGCTGCGCGATCGCGAGCGCGGCGGTCAGCCCCGGCGACTCGATGCCGTACAGGTTCACGAGCCCGCGCACGCCGTGCTGCGCCGGCCCCTGGATCATGAAATCGGCGGCCGGCTCGCCCGGCCCGGCGATCTTCGGCCGGATCCCCGCGTAGGCCGGCTGCAGCGCGCCGTCGGGCAGGCCCGGCCAGTAGCCGCGGATCGCCGCGTAGAACGCCTGCGCGCGATGCGGATCGACGTCGTAGCGCAGCGTGTCGATCCACTCGACGTCGGGGCCGAAACGCGCCTGGCCGCCGAGATCGAGCGTGAGGTGCACGCCGAGCCCGGCCCGGTCGGGCATCGGATAGACGAGGTGGGAGAACGGCGCGCGCCCCGCGAGGCTGAAGTAATTGCCGCGCGCCAGATAGAGCGGCGGCACCCAGCGCGGATCGAGCCCCGTGATGCGCCGCGCGAGCGCCTGGGCGCCCAGCCCCGCGCAGTTGATCACGCAGCCCGCGCCGAACTCGGCCGGCTCCGCGCCGCCCGTGCGCACCACGAAGTCGCCGCCGCGCGTCGCGTCGATGGTCTCGACGGGCGACTGCAGCGCGCACGCCGCGCCGCCGCGCTCGGCGTCGCCGAGCAGCGCGAGCATCAGCTGGTGGCTGTCGACGATGCCCGTGCTCGGCGAGAACAGCGCGCCGATGCATTCGAGTTCGGGTTCGAGCGCCTGCACCTCGTCGCGCGACAGCGGCAGCAGGTCGAGCACGCCGTTTTCTTCGGCGCGCGCGGCGATCGACTTCATCTGCTTGAGCTGCGCGGGATTCGCGGCGACGATCAGCTTGCCGCAGCGCCGGTGAGGTACATGGTGGGTTTCGCAGAAGTGATACAGGAGATCGCGGCCGTGCACGCACAGCGCCGCCTTCAGCGAACCGCGCGGATAGTAGAGCCCCGCATGGATCACCTCGCTGTTGCGCGAGCTCGTGCCGGTGCCGATCGCGTCGGCGGACTCGAGGATCAGCGTCTCGCGGCCGCGGGCCGCCAGTTCCCGTGCAATCGCCAGGCCGACCACGCCGGCCCCGATCACCACACAGTCAATCCGCTCCATTGTCATTCGCGTCGCTCGCGCACGAAAGCAGAGCCCCGATTGTACGTCGTGCGGCGCAGCACTGCCGATCCCGGCTCAGAAACCGATCGGACGCCGCCGCCCGCCGCCCTCCGCGCGGATGTCGTGCGGCGCCACCGCGTCGCGGCCGTCGAGGCGCGCCGCGCCGAACGCGTGCAGCAGCGCGCGCCGCATCGCGCGCGGCGGCAGCGCCGCGAGCACGTCGAGCACGGCGGCGTCGGGCGCCTCCGGGAAGCGCCGGCCCCAGGCGTGCGCCTCGCGGATCTCGCCGTAGATCGCGCGCGCGATGCGCCGCGCGCCCGCCGCGTCGGGCGGCTCGATCTCGTAGACGTTCATGCGGTTGAGAATCGGCTCGGGAATCGCCTGCGCGTCGTTCGCGGTCGCGATCCAGATCACGTTGCCCGCATCGATCGGCACCTCCGCGAACTCGTCGATGAACGCGCGCGCGGTATCGTGCTCGAGCAGCGCGTACAGCGCGCCGAGCGGATCGTACTGAGCGTCGCTGCCAGCCTTGTCGAGTTCGTCGACCGTGATCACCGGGTTCGCGTAGCTGCCGTTGACGAGCGCGTCGAACACCTTGCCCGGCTTCGCGTTCTTCCATTGCGACGACGCGCCCGACAGGATCCAGCCGGCCGTCAGCGAACTCATCGGCACGTAGTGGTACGCGGTGCCGAGCAGCTGCGCGAGCGCCTTCGCGAAATGGGTCTTGCCGATGCCCGGCGCGCCGAGCAGCAGGATCGGCATCAGTTCGAGCCGATCCTCGGTTTCGAGGCACAGCGCGACCTGCTTGCGCACGTCGTCGAGCGGCGCGGCGAAGTTCGGCAGCGCGTCGACCAGCTCGTCGAAGGCCGGCATCCGGTTCGGCTTCACGCAGAAGCGCAGGTTGCCCGTCTTCAGCATCTTCTCGTAGGTCGCGCGCAGCGCATCGCTCGCGCCTTCGTTCAGGTCGTTCAGCGCCGTCTCCACCCGCTCGAGATCGTAGACCGTGCTGAACGACGCGACCGCCAGTTCCTGCCTCACCATCGCCGTCGTCATCGCCCACCTCTTCCCGCCGTCGTCCATCCATCGGACCCCTTCGATTTCAGTGTAGCGGGCCCGCCCGCGCGCGCAAGCCAGCAGCCGACCGCGTCTGCTGCTGACACCGGCGCGCCGCTGCACGCGGCGCGCGCCGCGCGTATCATCGAAGCTTCGCCGTGCGGGCCGCGGGCGGGCCGTCGGGTCCGGCGCGCGGGCCGCGCCGCCGCTTCAGGAATCGCCGATGTCCGACCCTTCCCCCTCCGACGACGCGCTGCGCGCCGTCGACGCCGCCCTCGCCTCGCGCCGCTCGGTCCGCGCCTTCCTGCCCACGCCGGTGCCGCGCGCGACGCTCGAGGCGATCCTCGCGGCCGCGAGCCGCGCGCCGTCGGGCAGCAACCTCCAGCCGTGGCGCGTCTACGCGGCGACGGGCGCGACCCGCGACACCCTGGCGGCCGCGCTGACCGCCGCGCACGACGATCCCGCGCGCGACGCGAAATATGCTGCGGAATACCCCTATTACCCGCGCGAATGGCGCTCGCCGTACCTGGAGCGCCGCCGCAAGATCGGCTGGGACCTGTACGGGCTCCTCGGCATCGCGCGCGGCGACCACGCGCGCATGCATGCGCAGCTCGCGCGCAACTTCTGTTTCTTCGACGCGCCCGTCGCGCTGTTCTTCACGATCGACCGCCTGATGACGCAAGGCGGCTGGCTCGACTACGGGATGTTCCTGCAGAGCATCATGATCGCGGCCCGCGCACGCGGCCTCGACACCTGCCCGCAGGCGGCGTTCACGCCGTTCCACGGCGTCATCGCCGCGCACCTGGCGGTTCCGGCGCACGAACAGCTCGTGTGCGGCATGTCGCTCGGCTACGCCGACCCCGGCGCGCGCGCGAACCAGCTCGTCACCGAACGCGCCGAGGTGACCGAGTTCACCCGCTTCTTCGCTTGAAGATGCCGGCGCGACGCCCCACCTGTTCTCCTCGTCCGGCCTGCTCCGCCCCCGTGCGCCGCATCCCGGCGTTCGTTGCTTTCGTACAAGCGTAAGATGACTCCCTGCTTCTTTATCCGGCGTTCGCGCCACCTCGTCATGCTCAGAACCTGCGTTGCCGGCGCGCTCGCCGCCGTCTCGCTCGCCGTGCTCGCGCAGAGCGGTGCGCCGCCCGTCGTGGACTGGCAGATCCAGGTGGTGCGCGACGGCCAGACGATCGATACGTTCGAGCATCGCACCACGGTCGGCCAGACCCGCACCGACACGCACCGCACGACGCCCGCCGGCTGCGCGGCATCGGCGGCCGCCTCGGCCGCCGGCGCGCAGCCCGAGCCGTCGCGCACCGTGACGGTCGCGCCGCTCTACGTCGAGGGCGCCTCGATCGCGCTCGCGATCGACACGCAGGACACCCTCGCCGACACGTCGTCGCACGACAGCGGCGGCTGCGTCGCGGCCACGCGCCAGATCGTCGCGAGCCACCCGGGCCTGAACGTGCGCGCCGACGACTGGACCGACTGGGTCGTGGCCGAGCGCGATCCGCGCCTCGTCTACCGCGTGCGCGCGCGCACCGCGCAGGACTGAGCCGTCATGGCCACGCCCGACCTTCGTCCGTTCGCCGCGCCGCAGGCCGCGCCCGCCAACGAGATCACCGCGGTCAGCTGGAACCTGCACAAGGGCCGCTCGCCGCTCGGCTTCACCGCGTGGAACGCGATGCGCAACTGGATGCAGTCGACCCACGCCGACGTGTACTTCCTGCAGGAAGCGATGGCGCGCCGCCTGCCGCGCCCGGTGCTCGCCCCCGGCTTCGGCGCGCCGATGGACGATGCGCTCGACGACGTCTGGCATTGCCAGGCGACCGAGATCGCCCGCGCGCTCGACTGGCAGATCGCGCTCGGCCCCAATGTGTTCAAGCCGTCATGGCGGCACGGCAATGCGATCCTGTCGCCGCATCCGCTCGACCTCGGCGGCCGCTGGGACATCTCCGCGCACCGCTTCGAACGGCGCGGGCTGCTCGTCGCGCGCGCGACGCTCGCGGGCGCGCAGCCCGTCACGCTGCTGTGCGCGCACCTCGCGCTCACGCGCGCCGCGCGCCTGCGCCAGATGAACTGGATCGCGCACTGGATCGACCGCCACGCGCGCACCGGCCCGCTCATGCTGGCGGGCGACTTCAACGACTGGCGCAACGATTCCGTGCCGCTGTTCGGCGAGATCGGGATGACGGAGGTCGCGACGCTGCTCGGCGAATCCGGCCGCACGTTCCCCGCGTTCTCGCCCGCGCTCGCGCTCGACAAGATGTTCGTGCGCGGCCTCACGCCGCTCGAATGGAGCGCGCCCGGGCAGGAAGCCGCGTGGCTGTCCGACCACCTGCCGTACATCGCGCGGCTGCGGCTCGACTGATGCGCGCGGGCGCGGCGGCGGCGCGTTACAGTAGCGGCTTGCCCCCGTTCCGTCCGTTCCGCGCCGCGCCATGAGCTACCTGCCGATCCTGCTGCAAATCGCCGTCGTCTACCTGGTCGCCGCCATCACGCCGGGGCCGAATTTCTTCATGGTGTCGCAACTGTCGCTCGCCGGCCGGCGCGGCCTCGGGGCCGCCTCGGCATGCGGCGTCGGCACCGCGTCGGTGATCTGGGCGAGCCTCGCGCTGCTCGGGCTGTCCGCGCTGCTGCATCAGGTCGCGTGGCTCTACGAGGGCATCCGGATCGCGGGCGCGCTCTACCTGGTCTACTTCGGCGCCAAGCTGCTGCGCGCGAGCGCACGGCCCGGCCCGGCCGCGCCGGACGAAACGGCCGGCGTCCCTGCCGGGCCGGCGCGGCCGGCGGACTATCTGCGCGCGTACCGCACCGGGCTCTTCACCTGTCTCACCAATCCCAAGTCCTGCGCGTTCTGGACCAGCGTGTTCGCCGCGATGCTGCCCGCCCGCGTGCCGACGTGGTTCGACGGCGCCGTGCTGGTGACGATCGGCGCGCTGTCGGCCGGCTGGTATCTCAGCGTCGCGCTGCTGTTCGCGAGCGCGCGCGCGCAGGCCGGTTACCGGCGCGTGCGCCGGCCGCTCGACGCGCTGTGCGGCGCGGCGCTCGTGGGCCTCGGCGCGAAGCTCGCGGCCGACCGCTGAGGCCCGCGCCGACGCGCTCGCCCGGCCGGCTTCCCCCGGTCGCGCCCGGGTCCGCCACGCGGGCGCGCCAAGCAAGGTAAAATAACGAGTTTCCCATTCGTCTGTTATCGAGTAGGCGTGCGTTCCCGCCCGCCATCGGCCGGTCCGCGGATCGGGCCGGTGCCCTCGTTTTTCGCCCGATTCCGAAGCCATGAGCAAATACGACACCGCTATCGTCCAATCCGTCCACCACTGGACCGACACGCTGTTCAGCTTTACCTGCACCCGCGAGCAGAGCCTCCGTTTCAACAACGGCGAATTCACGATGGTCGGCCTGGAAGTCGACGGCAAGCCGCTGGCCCGCGCGTACAGCATCGTCAGCCCGAACTACGAGGAGCACCTCGAGTTCTTCAGCATCAAGGTGCAGGACGGCCCGCTGACCTCCCGCCTGCAGCACCTGAAGGTCGGCGACCCCGTGCTGATCGGCAAGAAGCCGACGGGCACGCTGATCGCCGACAACCTGCTGCCGGGCAAGGTCCTGTGGCTGTTGTCGACGGGCACGGGCCTCGCGCCGTTCATGTCGATCATCCGCGATCCGGAGATCTACGACCGCTTCGACAAGATCGTGCTCACGCACACCTGCCGCCTGAAGGGCGAGCTGGCCTATATGGATTACATCAAGCACGACCTGCCGGGCCACGAGTACCTGGGCGACATCATCAAGGAAAAGCTCGTCTATTACCCGACCGTCACCCGCGAGGAATTCGAGAACGAGGGCCGCATCACCGACCTGATCGCGACGGGCAAGCTGTTCACCGACCTGGACCTGCCCGCGTTCTCGCCGGAACACGACCGCGTGATGCTGTGCGGCAGCACCGCGATGCTGCGCGACACCACGGAGCTGCTGAAGCAGGCCGGGCTCGTCGAAGGGAAGAACAGCGCGCCGGGCCACTACGTGATCGAGCGGGCCTTCGTTGATTGAACCCCGTTAGTTAATCTGCATCAAGAACCGGAGCCGCGCGCTCCGGTTTTTTTATTTGGGGCCTTGGCAAAGTCGTAACAAGGCGTCATCTTGGCATCTCAAAATAGTTACAACTCCGATGCCACCCTCTACCCACGGTCTGTCGGTGTTTTTCCTACATCGGGTACATCCCGAGACGGGATGTGTGCGGTTAAACCAACGGCTGGTATGACTTTTCCTATAATTCTGGGATATCATGCGCGGCGCATAGAGGTAATCGGAAAGTGTGCTATCAGGGCCGGATCAAATGTTACTAAGTGTAAATTTTGTTACTCCGCTATCTGGCAAATCCCTTACAGTAGTTTCGCCTTCGCAACCGCGATCGATGCTGCTGGCAACGGATATCTGCTCAGCTTTCTGACAAGGGAGAGTCATGGATACGCCGTATAGCGCGTCGGCCGGCGCGAACTCCCCGTCCCCGTCTCCGCAATCGATTGCCGGCGACGTTCGCCCCCCCACCACCTTTCATCCCGCTGTCACGCACGCCACGATCGCCGCGCTCGAAACGCGCGTCGGGCAGCTTGCCGCCGAACTGGTCGCCGCGGGCGAATCCGCCCGCCGCCACTTCGCGGGCGAGCTGCATGACAGCCTCGGCGCCGACCTGACCGCTGCTCGATTTGCGCTCGCAAACGTTGACACCTGGCTGCCGGCCGATGCGCCGGAGGGATGCCGGCGCGCGCTCGCGCTGGCCCAGCAGGCGCTCGACGCCGCATCCGACACCAATCGCCGCCTGATCACCGACCAGGACGCGCCCGGGCTTGATACCGGCCTCGTCGGCACGCTGTCGGCCTGGATCGGCGCTTACTCGGAGCGCACCGGCCTGCGCACCAGCTTCATCTGCATCGCCGACGCGCGCATCGCGCACCTGAGCGCGAGCGGCGCGCTCGCCGTGTTCCGCGTCGCGCAGGAAGCGCTCGCCAACACCGCGAAGCATGCGCGCGCCCGCGCCGCCGACGTGCGGATCGAGGCCGAGGAGCACCATCTCGTGCTCGCCGTCAGCGACGACGGCGTCGGCCTGGGCGCGCCCCGCGGCCGCGTCGGGCATGGCCTGCGCGGCATGCGCGTGCGCTGCGAGGCATTCGGCGGCGCGCTCGAGGTCGGCGCGTCGCGCGCCGGCCGCGGCACGACCCTGCGCGCGCGCTTCGACTGGGCCGCGCTGAGCCCGGCCGAGTGCGCTCCCCGCAGCATCCAGCATTCGTGAGGCGCCGTCATGACCCTGCACATCCTGCTCGTCGATGATCACGCCATCGTCCGCCAAGGCATCCGGCAACTGCTGATCGACCGCGGCATCGCACGCGAAGTGGCGGAGGCGGAAACCGGCTGCGAAGCGGTCGCCGCGATCGACAAGGCCGCCTACGACGTGATCCTGCTCGACATCTCGCTCACCGACATGAACGGCATCGAGGTGCTCAAGCGCATCAAGCGCAAGCTGCCGCGCACGCCGGTGCTGATGTTCTCGATGTACCGCGAGGATCAGTACGCCGTGCGCGCGCTCAAGGCGGGCGCGGCAGGTTATCTGTCGAAGACCGTCAACGCCGCGCAGATGATCTCCGCGATCCAGCAGGTCGCCGCCGGACGCAAGTACGTGAGCCCGGCGATGGCCGAGGCGCTCGCCGAATACGTGTCGTTCGAGAACGAACCGCTGCCGCACGAGAAGCTCTCGGACCGCGAGTACCAGACCCTGTGCATGCTCGCGTCCGGCAAGCGCCTGACCGATATCGCGCACACGCTGTCGCTGTCGGTCAAGACCGTGAGCGTGTACCGCACGCGGCTGCTGGAAAAGATGAAATTGTCGAACAATGCCGAGCTGACGTTCTATGTCATGAGCAATCGGCTCGTCGACATGAATCCGCAGATCGGCGCGTGAAACGCCGCGCGCCGTTGTTGCGCGCGCAAGCATCTGTTTTCATTGGATGATTCAATGCCGGCTCCATCGCGCGCCGGCATCGCGGAACTCGGCGGCGCAGCCCTTATCCGTTAAAATTACGGATTTTCCACTATCCGACGCGCGCCTGGCGCGCCTCAGGTCATCCATCCGCAATGTCTCTCTTCCGCAAGAAAAACGTCGATCACATGATCGCCAGTGCGCATGCCGCGGGGCTCAAGAAAGCCCTCGGCGCGCTCGACCTCACGTTCCTCGGGATCGGCGCGATCATCGGCACCGGCATCTTCGTCCTGACCGGCACGGGCGCCGTGCAGGCCGGCCCCGCGCTGATGCTGGCCTTCGTGATCGCCGCCATCGCGTGCGGCCTCGCTGCGCTGTCCTACGCGGAATTCGCGTCGACCATCCCGGTCGCCGGCTCGATCTACACGTATTCGTACGCGACCCTCGGTGAGCTGGCCGCCTGGATCATCGGCTGGGACCTGATGCTCGAATACGGGCTCGCGGCCTCGGCCGTGTCGGTCGGTTGGTCGGGCTACCTGCAGTCGCTGCTGCAGGGCTTCGGCGTCTCGCTGCCGGCCGCGCTCAGCGCCGCGCCCGGCGCGATCCCCGGCGTCACCACCTACTTCAACCTGCCCGCGTTCCTCGTGATGCTGGTGATCACGACACTGCTGTCGGTCGGCATCCGCGAGTCGACCCGCGTCAACAACATCATGGTGTTCGTGAAGGTCTCGGTGGTGCTGCTCGTGATCGCGGTCGGCGTGTTCCACGTCAAGCCCGCCAACTGGACCCCGTTCATGCCGCACGGCTGGAACGGCGTGTTCGGCGCGGCCGCGGTGATGTTCTTCGCGTTCATCGGCTTCGACGCGGTGTCGTCGGCGGCCGAGGAAGTCAAGAATCCGAAACGCGACCTGCCGATCGGCATCATCGCCTCGCTCGCCGTGTGCGCCGTGCTGTACGTGACGGTGGCCGGCGTCGCGACGGGCATCGTGCCGTCCGCGCAGTACGCGAGCATCTCGCACCCGATCTCGTACGCGCTGCAGGCGGCGGGCGAGCGCTGGGTCGCGGGCTTCATCGACCTCGGCGCGGTGCTGGGCATGCTGACCGTGATCCTCGTGATGAGCTACGGCCAGACCCGCATCATCTTCGCGATGTCGCGCGACGGCCTGCTGCCCGGCGCGCTGTCGAGCGTGCATCCGCGCTTCGCGACGCCGTTCCTCACCACCTGGCTGGTCGGCCTGTTCTTCGGCCTGATCGCCGCGCTGATCCCGCTCAACGTGCTGGCGGAACTGATCAACATCGGCACGCTCGCGGCGTTCTCGATGGTGTCGATCGCGGTGCTGGTGCTGCGCCGGACCCATCCGGACCTGCCGCGCGCGTTCCGCTGCCCGGGCGTGCCGGTCGTGCCGCTGCTCGCGGTCGCGGCCTGCCTGTTCCTGATGCTGAACCTGCAATGGGTCACCTGGGTCGCGTTCCTCGTGTGGCTCGCGATCGGCCTCGTCGTGTACTTCGCGTACTCGCGCAGCCGCTCGAAGCTCGCGCACGGCAACCCGCACTGACCGGCCGCCGAGGGCGCCTCGCGCCCCGGGCCACGGCGCCCCGCTTCGGCGGCGGCGCCGTTTTTTTGGCCGGCGCGGCCTGCGCCTGCAGCGTCGCGGCGGGCGGTTCATAATCGCGCCATCGGACGGCCCGCAGGCTGCCCCGCAACAAGGAACGGAAGATGGAAAGCGTCGATCTCGAAGTATTGAAGACGAGCGCGCGCTGGCTCGCCGAGGGCCGGCGCGCGCTGCTCGTCACGGTGGTGCAGACCTGGGGCTCGTCGCCGCGCCCCGAGGGCGCGATGCTCGCGGTGCGCGACGACGGGCTCGTGGTCGGCTCGGTATCGGGCGGCTGCATCGAGGACGATCTGATCGCCCGCGTGCACGCGGCCGGCATCGCGCCGCACGCGCGCCCGGAGGCGGTCAAATACGGCGTCACGGCCGAGGAGGCGCACCGTTTCGGGCTGCCCTGCGGCGGCACGATCGAGCTGGTGCTGGAGCCGCTCGGCGCCGCCGGCGAGATCGCGGCGCTGTGCGACGCGGTCGAAGCGGGCCGCCTCGTGACCCGCACCCTCGAACTCGCGACCGGCGCGGTTACCCTCGCGCCCGCGCAGGCCGCCGACACGCTGCATTTCGACGGCGCGCGCCTGACGACGGTGCACGGCCCCCGCTACCGGATGCTCGTGATCGGCGCGGGCCAGCTGTCGCGCTATCTGTGCCAGATCGCGGCGGGGCTCGACTATCAGGTGACGGTGTGCGATCCGCGCGAGGAATACACCGATGCGTGGGACGTGCCGGGCACGCGGATCGTGCGCACCATGCCGGACGACACGGTGCTCGACATGAAGCTCGACGCGCGCTCGGCCGTGATCGCGCTGACCCACGACCCGAAGCTCGACGATCTCGCGCTGATGGAGGCGTTGAAGACGCCCGCGTTCTATGTCGGCGCGCTCGGTTCGCGGCGCAACAACGCGGCGCGCCGCGAGCGGCTGCGCGAATTCGACCTGAGCGCGACGGAACTGGCGCGGCTGCACGGCCCCGCCGGCATCTACATCGGCAGCCGCACGCCGCCCGAGATCGCGGTGTCGATCCTCGCCGAGGTGACGGCCGCGAAGAACGGCGTGTCGCTGCCGACGATTCTTCAGGTGGAAGGGGCGAAAGCCGCGCGCGAGCTGGCCGCGACGGACGGCGGAACCTGCGGCGTCAGCTGAGGCCCGCCGCGAGCGCGGCCGCCACCGAGCCGACGACGAGCACGACGCCGACCGTGCGGCGCTTGTTCAGCTCGGTCCACAGCAGCACGCCCGTCAGCGACAGCAGGATCATCGAGCCGGCGATGGTGTCCATCAGCAGCACCCAGAACAGGTTCATGCCGACGCCGCGATGCAGGTTGTTGAGGGTCGCGAGGAACGCATTCTCGCTGCGTTTCACCGACACGTAGCCGTTGCCCACCCAGTATTCGGCCTGCACGTTGCTGCCCGGGCCGAAGATGCCGACCTGCCAGCGC
Organism: Burkholderia sp. FERM BP-3421; assembly: GCF_028657905.1. NCBI lineage: Bacteria > Pseudomonadati > Pseudomonadota > Betaproteobacteria > Burkholderiales > Burkholderiaceae > Burkholderia > Burkholderia sp. FERM BP-3421. The sequence continues at coordinate 2,902,508 of NZ_CP117782.1, forward strand.
TCGGGCTGGATCAGCTTGCGCTGGCCCCAGGCGACCGGCTGCGCCGGTTCCTTGCGGAGCCGGCCGGGCTCGCCGTCGAACTTCAGCTCGCGCTTGAGCCACGCGGCGAGCGCCGCCGGAGTCGCCGGCGCGGGCGTGGGCAGCGCCAGCTGCAATTGCTGGACCTGCGGCTCGCCCGACGAGATCTTGAGCGGCGGCGCGCGGTGGTTGAGCAGCACGCCCGTCACGCCGAACAGCAGCCCCATCACGGCGCCCCACAGCCCCACCCAGCCGTGCACCTTGCGCAGCCACTTGATGAAGGTCGCGCGGCGCGAGCGCTGACGGCGGGCCGCCAGCTCGCCGGCCTCCATCGCGCGGGGCGCGGGACGCAGCACGGTGACGCCGGCCAGCCGGGGGGATTCGATCGATTCGGGCGCGTTCACGCTGCTGGCTCCATCCGCACAAAGGCAACGGGCGGCGCACGACTCCGTCGTGCGCCGCCCATTCGGTTCAAAATGAGAATGGATATCATTACATAAATTTCATCCCGGCTCAATCCGCGCCGGGTCCGGGAGCGGTCCGGGCGCCTCGCCGGGGCGCGCGCCGCGCGTCCGCCCTATCCGGATGCCGCGCCGATGCGTACGCTATCGGCAGCGGCCGGCCGTCGAGACCGGGGCCGCCTTCGTCATCGCATTCCGCCGGGCGCGCCCCGGCGGCGCCAGCCCAGGGAGGCGACCCCGTGATACCGACCGGCCTGCTGTTCGATCCCGCGTTCCTGCAGCACCGGCAGGGCGATCTCGTCTACACGGTGCCGCACGGCACGCTGACTCTCGGCGAGCAGTTCGACAGCCCGCTGCGGCTCGCCTACACGATGCAGTTGCTCGATGCGGTCGGCATGAATGCGCGCCTCACGCGCCTCGCCTTCGCGCCGGCGACCGACGCCCAGCTGCTGCGCGTGCATGAGCCCGGCTACCTGCGCTGGCTCGCGGAAACCTGTGCGCTCGCCGGCCCGGCGATCGTGCCGCTCGGCGACGACGCGGCGGGCGGCAGCGACACCGAGCGCATCGCGCGGCTCGCGGCGGGCGCCGCCTGCGCGGCCGTCGACGCGGTACTGGCGGGCCCGCTGCGGCAGGCCTACGCGCTCGTGCGGCCATCGGGCCACCATGCGGGCGCCGAGGTCGCGATGGGCTATTGCTACTACAACAACATCGCGGTGGCGGCCCGCCACGCGCAGGCCGCGCACGGCATCGAGCGCGTCGCGATCGTCGACTGGGACGTGCATCACGGCAACGGCACCCAGCAGGTGTTCTACGCGGATCCGTCGGTGCTGTTCATCTCGCTGCACGAGACCGGCAACTTCCCGCTCGACGGCGGGCGGCCGGACGAAACCGGCGTCGCGCCCGCGCTCGGCCACAACGTGAACGTCGCACTGCCGTCCGGCACCGGCGACGCGGGCTACGCGCACGCGTTCGACGCGCTGGTGCTGCCGCTGCTCGACGCGTTCCGGCCGGCGTTGATCCTCGTGTCGGCCGGACAGGATGCGAACGCGCTCGATCCGCTCGGCCGCATGCGCGTGCAGCGCGACGGCTTCCGCCGGATGGCGCGCGCGCTGCGGCAGGCCGCGCAAACGCTGTGCGGCGGCCGGATCGCGTTGGTCCAGGAAGGCGGCTACAGCCTGCCCTACCTGCCGATCGCGACGCTGGGCGTGCTGGAGGGGCTCGTCGATTGGGACGCGCCGTTCGTCGATCCGCATGCGTTCGTCCAGCATGCGCTGAGCCAGCCCGAACGCGACGCGGTGGCGGCGACGCGCGCGTCGCTGCGCGGCTATTGGCCGGTCTTGCGGGACGGGTGAGCCGGAGGGCGGGCGATGAGCGGACCGCGATGTCGATGCGGTCGCGCGGCTGACGACAAGTCAGGCTTGTCATTTACGCCAGGAAATTGGCCGGACGAGCACGGTGCGTTCGGATTTCGACGTCGAGGCGTTCGCCTCCCTATCGCGCGCGATTGCCCCATTTGCAGAGGCATTCGGCGGCAGGCCATGCGGATGTGGCAAATGAAAATTGACAATAGCTGCTTGTCACGCCTCATCCGAGCAGAACACGCCTCGGGCATTCGCTTCCGCGCCGCAATGCTTGCACGCGCATGGCCGGGATGCATCTCGATTCGATCAAGCGCCGTCCGAGGATAGGTCGGCAAGCGCTCGCATTCGCGCCGAACGTGCACGGTGCCGCGTCGGGGCGGTTGTCGCGCCATCACGCGCGATTGCCCCGTCTGCTGAGGCATTCGGCAGCAGGCCGCACACATGCAATGAATGCAAATTGACAATGGTTACTTGTCATATTTCATCCGAGCAAAACACGTCTCGTGCATTTGCTTCCGCGCCGCGACGCTTGCGCGCGCATGGCAGAGTCGCATTTCGACTCGATCAATCGCCGCCCGAGGGCAGATCGGCAAGCGCTCGCATTCGTCGAGTGGAAATCGACAATGTTCGCTTGTCAGATACGATTCAGGACAGACGCCGGCACATCGACGTCCCTACCGGGCCCCTTGAGCCCGCTGCTCGGCAACGCTCACCTCCACTCAGGTCGGAAGCGTCGGGCAGTCCGCTCGGGAACCGCTTGGGATGCCGCGAGACATAGACAATAGTTGCTTGTCATTTTTCACCAAAACCCGCCTTCTCCACTCAACGCGCCGGCTTCAGCGTCGGAAATGCCGGCTCGGGCTCGGACTCGCCCCCCGCGCCGTCCCCGACGTCGCTTTCGAGCGCGTACAACCATGCGAGCAGTTCGGCCACCGCCTGATACAACTGCGGCGGAATCCTCGAATCCAGATCGACCTGCATCAGCAGCGACACCATCTCCGGCGCCGTATGCACGTAGAGGCCCGCCTCCTTCGCGCGCGCGACGATCATCTCGGCGACCAGCCCGTAGCCCTTCGCGATCACGCGCGGCGCCGCATCCCCGCCCTTCGCGTCGTAGGCCAGCGCGGCCGCGCTCTTGCGATGGGTGCGGCTCATGGCAGCAGCTCCCAGTCGTCGAGCGGATCGCGCACCGGCGCCCGGGCGGGCTGCTTCGGCTTCGGTTCGGCCGGCAGCACCTCGGTCACGACCGCGCTGCGCGCATAGGCCGACGCGGCGGCGTGCGCGGCGGCGGTGTCGAAGCTCTCCGGGGCATCCTCGATCGCGCGGATCGACAGCCCGCTCAGTTGCAGACCCGCCGCCGCGAGCCGCTGGCGCAGCTGTTCCCCATGCGATGAAAGCCGCGCCGCGCCGGTCTCGTTCGCGCGCAGGCGCGCGGTGATCTGCTCGCCATTCAGCGTGAGGTCCGCGTCGACCATGCCGAGCGACGGCAAGGCCAGCGTGAGCCGGGTGCGCCAGGCGATCCCGTCGCCGGGATCGGCCGCCCCCGGGTCGCGCCCGCGCGTGTCGTCCGGCTCGATCAGCCAGTCGAGCCGCGCGCCCGGCCACACCTCGCCGATCCAGCGAAACTGGTCGGTCGCCAGCAAGTCGAGCTGTTGGCGCACGATCGGCAGCGTCGCCGGATGCAGCGACGACGCGAGCGAGGCGGGCGGATCGGCACTCGCCTCGCCGCGCGTCGCGCCCTGGGTCGCGCTGCTGCTCAAGGTCTTGGCGTCCGGCTCCGGCGTTCCATAGGCGCCGGCCGCGCGGGCGGGCGGCGCGCCCGCTCCGGATTGGGCCGGGTTCTGCGGCGCGGCGGAGGCGCCCTGCGTCTGCGCGCCGGCGTCGCCCGCCGGCCGGCCCGCCTGCGGCAAGGGCAGGCGCGCGGCGAGCGCCTCGGCGAGCGGATCGTCGGGCGCGGGCTGCGCCCCGCCCGGCCGCGCCGACGCAAACACGCCGTCATCCGCGAATTGCGCCTGCGGCTCGCGCGCGAGCATCGCGAAGCTGCGCTGGCCGGCCAGCCATTGGGCAAGATGGGATTCGTAGAACAGGCCGCTGTCGGCCACCGCCTGCACGAGCGCGCTGCTCAGCGCCGCCGCGGGCGAAGCCGGCGCGCCGCCCGAGGCCTGCGCGCGCGCCGCGGCGTCGGCCGGCGCGCCGCCGGCTGCCGCCGGCTGCTGCGCGATCGCGGCCTGCGGACTCGGCCCGCTCGGCAACAGGGGCGCGTTGCCCAGCACCGGCGCGCTCGCTTCGCCGCCGAAACGGGAAATCGCATCGAGCGTCAGCGCCACCTCGGACAGCACCGCCTGCGCCGACGCGAGCGGCGGCCCGGCCGCGCCGGCCGGCAGCGGCGCGGGCGCGGCCGTGCCCGACGCGGTCGCCGAGGTGCCGACCTGCGGCGTCGCGGCGCCGGCCGACGGGGCCGTCACGGGGGTATTCAGCAGGCTGTCGATGCGGCTCGCCAGGATGGCGGCGGCAACTGTGTCGATACCGGTCATCGTGAATCCTGGCGCGGGCCGGAGAGAAAGCGGGACGATTCCGCGCAGCGGCCGTCCAGCGCGACGGGCGCCGCGCGGCGCCGGCGCGTGTGCATCGGACGGTCAGCGACGCGCCTGGTACAGGTCCTTCAACACCTTGGTCGAACGCCCGGTTTCGAACAGCGCCGACAGGCGCGCGACGTCGGGGCTCGCGAGATCGCGGATCGCCGCGTCGTCGGCGAGAATCTGGCGAATCAGTTCGTACTTGCGGCCGCGCTCGGACTCATCGAGCGCAATCCCCGGCCCGGCGGCCTCCTTCAGGCTGTCGACGAGCCGCAGATATTCCTCCTGCAACCCGCCCAGCGCCTGCCACTCCTCGCCGCGGGCGGCGATCAGCATGCGGCCGGACACGGCCGCGATCGCTTCGTAGCGTGCGATGTATTCGGCTTTCGGGCTCATCTCGGCAATTCCGTCCCGGCTTGTGCGCTCATCTTCGCGAATTCGGGCGCGATCCCCGTCCAGGCTTCCTCGAGCGTGGCGAGCAGCCCGTCGACCTCGACCAGCATCGGTTCGCTCGATTGCACGTTGGCTTCGAGCAGCCGGCGGCTGATATAGGTGTAAAGCGCGTCGAGCCGGCCCGCGATCTCGCCGCCGACGTCGAGGTTCAGCGATTGCTGCAAACCGTTCTCGACGATCCGGATCGCCTTGCCGATCGCATCGCCGCGCGCCGCGACATTGCCCTGTTGCAGATGCATCCGCGCCAGCGCGATGGCTTGCCGCGCCCCCTGGTACAGCATGGCGATCAGACGATGAGGGTTCGCGCCCATCACCCCTGTTTCGACGCCGACCCGAGCATAGGCGCTGGCTCCAGCGTGTCCTGGGGAAAACATGGCGGCCTCCTAATTTTGAGATAAGTGGCGTAGGTCAGGCCCGCCGCCGCGCAGCGCACGGTGCGAGAAGGTCTACCGGAGTTATCGGAAAGGAATGTAAAAGCTTTAGGGAAAACGCCCGGAAAACACCCCGAAACCGACTCAAACCGACATTTGCATGATGTCGTTGTAGGCGCTCACCAACTTATTGCGCACCTGCAGGCCGAACTGGAAGCCGATGCCGGCCTTCTGCATGTCGACCATCACGTCGTTGAGCGACACGTTCGAGGCGCCGATCTCGAATGCCTTGGCCTGTTCGAGCGAGCGCTGCTGGTCACCGCTGATCTTGTCGAGCGAGGCCTTCATCGCGCTCGCGAAAGTGCCCGCCGTGGCCGCGCCCGATCCCGCCAGGGCGGCGCTGGGGCTGGCGGTTCCGCCCGACGCCTGCGCGGCCATCGCCTGCATCTGTTGCAAAGCCGAAGCGATTCCGTTGACGGGGGCAGTCATGTGGTTCTCCGCGAAAAAGCCGGCCGGGTCGAGGGCCGGCCGTCGTCCGGTGGCGCGCCCGTCGCGGGGGCCATGCCGGATTGCGAAAAAGCATAGCAGCCGGGCTCGCATCAAAGCCGCGAAAGTACGGGTGAAACCCCGCTCTATTCCTCCGATCAGCCCGCACGCGCGTACGGATAATCGCATCGTGTCAATGTGCGCCCGCTCGTCCGAACGGGCCCTAAGCCCGCTTGGAGAACACCGAAGCATGGATTCGCAGGCCAACTCGCTGATCAACCCCGATGCCCGCGCGAGCCTCGCCGCCACGCCGCCCAATGCCGCGGCCGCGGCCGGCGCGCTGCCGGGCGGCGCAGGGGCAGGCGCGGACTTCGGCCTGGGCGGCTTCGCCGAGCGCTTCTCCGGCCTGTCGCGGATGCGCACCAACCCGCGCCTGCCGTTCATCATCATCACCGCGCTCGCGATCGCCGCGATCGTCGGCCTCGTGCTGTGGAGCCGCGCGCCCGATTACCGCGTGCTGTACAGCAACCTGTCCGACCGCGACGGCGGCGCGATCATCGCCGCGCTGCAACAGGCCAACGTGCCGTACAAGTTCGCCGATGCCGGCGGCGCGATCCTCGTGCCGTCGAACCAGGTGCACGAGACGCGCCTGCGGCTCGCGTCGATGGGGCTGCCCAAGGGCGGCTCGGTCGGCTTCGAGCTGATGGACAACCAGAAATTCGGCATCAGCCAGTTCGCCGAGCAGGTGAACTACCAGCGCGCGCTCGAAGGCGAGCTGCAGCGCACGATCGAATCGATCAACGCGGTGCGCGGCGCGCGCGTCCACCTCGCGATCCCGAAGCCGTCGGTGTTCGTGCGCGACCGCGAGGCGCCGTCGGCGTCGGTGTTCGTCGACCTGTACCCGGGCCGCGTGCTCGACGAGGGTCAGGTGGCGGCGATCACGCGGATGGTCGCGTCGGGCGTGCCCGACATGCCGGTCAAGAACGTCACGATCGTCGACCAGGACGGCAACCTGCTGACCCAGCCCGCCGCCGCGAGCGGCCTCGACGCGAGCCAGCTCAAGTATGTGCAGCAGGTCGAGCGCAACACCCAGAAGCGCATCGACGCGATCCTCGCGCCGATCTTCGGCGCCGGCAACGCGCGCGCGCAGGTCAGCGCCGACATCGATTTCGCCAAGGTCGAGCAGACCTCGGAGAGCTACGGCCCGAACGCCACGCCGCAGCAATCCGCGATCCGCAGCCAGCAGACCAGCACCGCGACGGAACTCGCGCAGAGCGGCGCCTCGGGCGTGCCGGGCGCGCTGTCGAACACGCCGCCGCAGCCGGCGTCCGCGCCGATCGTCGCGGGCAACGGCCAGAACGGCGCGCAGTCGACGCCGGTCAGCGACCGCAAGGACTCAACGACCAACTACGAGCTCGACAAGACCGTGCGCCACGTCGAGCAGGCGATGGGCGGCATCAAGCGGCTGTCGGTCGCGGTGGTGGTCAACTACCAGCCGAGCGCCGACGCGAAGGGCCACGTGACGATGCAGCCGCTGCCCGCGCCGAAGCTCGCGCAGATCGAGCAGCTCGTGAAGGACGCGATGGGCTACGACGAGAAGCGCGGCGACTCGGTCAACGTGGTCAACAGCGCGTTCACGACGGCCGCCGATCCGTACGCCGACCTGCCGTGGTGGCGTCAGCCGGACATGATCGAGCTGGCCAAGGATGTCGCGAAGTGGCTCGGCATCGCCGGCGCGGCCGCCGCACTCTACTTCATGTTCGTGCGCCCGGCGATGCGCCGCGCGTTTCCGTCCGCCGAGTCGGTCGCCGCGGCGGCGCTGCCCGCGCCGAACGAACCGATCGCGCTCGACGGCCTGCCCGCGCTGGACAAGCCGGCCGCCAACGATGAACCCGATCCCGCCCTGCTGGCGTTCGAGAACGAGAAGGGCCGCTACGAACGCAATCTCGACTACGCGCGCACCATCGCGCGCCAGGATCCGAAGATCGTCGCAACCGTCGTGAAGAACTGGGTGTCCGATGAACGCTGAAGGTTTGACCAAGAGCGCGCTCCTGCTGATGTCGATCGGCGAGGAAGAGGCCGCGCAGGTATTCAAGTTCCTCGCGCCGCGCGAGGTCCAGAAGATCGGCGCCGCGATGGCCGCGCTGAAGAACGTCACGCGCGAGCAGGTCGAGGAGGTGCTGCACGAATTCGCCAAGGAAGCCGAGCAGCACACCGCGCTGTCGCTCGATTCGAGCGACTACATCCGCACGGTGCTAACCAAGGCGCTCGGCGAGGACAAGGCCGGCGTGCTGATCGACCGGATCCTCCAGGGCAGCGACACGAGCGGCATCGAAGGCCTCAAGTGGATGGACTCGAGCGCGGTCGCCGAGCTGATCAAGAACGAGCACCCGCAGATCATCGCGACGATCCTCGTCCACCTCGATCGCGACCAGGCCTCCGAGATCGCATCGTGCTTCACCGAGCGGCTGCGCAACGACGTGCTGCTGCGGATCGCGACGCTCGACGGCATCCAGCCGGCCGCGCTGCGCGAGCTGGACGACGTGCTGACGGGTCTGCTGTCCGGCAGCGACAACCTGAAGCGCAGCCCGATGGGCGGCATCCGCACGGCGGCCGAGATCCTCAACTTCATGACGAGCGTGCATGAGGAAGCGGTGCTGGAGAACGTCAAGCAGTACGACGCGGACCTCGCGCAGAAGATCGTCGACCAGATGTTCGTGTTCGAGAACCTGCTCGACCTCGAAGATCGCGCGATCCAGCTGCTGCTCAAGGAAGTGGAATCCGAGGCGCTGATCATCGCGCTGAAGGGCGCGCCGCCCGCGCTGCGCCAGAAGTTCCTGTCCAACATGTCGCAGCGCGCGGCCGAACTGCTCGCCGAGGATCTCGACGCGCGCGGCCCGGTGCGCGTGTCCGAGGTGGAAACGCAGCAGCGCAAGATCCTGCAGGTCGTGCGCAACCTCGCCGAGAGCGGCCAGATCGTGCTCGGCGGCAAGGCGGAAGACGCCTATGTCTGATCCGTCGAGCGCTCGCGCGAAGCCGCTCACCGCGTACCAGCGGTGGGAGATGGCCTCGTTCGATCCGCCGCCCCCGCCGCCGCCCGACGACGGCGGCGTGGCGGCCGCGGCGGCCGCGGCGGCGCTCGCGGCGGACCTGCAGCGCGTGCGCGACGCCGCGCATGCGGAAGGCCATGCGGCGGGCCACGTCGAAGGCCAGGCGCTCGGCTACCAGGCCGGTTATGAACAGGGCCGCGCGCAGGGCTTCGAGGCCGGCCAGATCGATGCGCACACGCAGGCCGCCCAGCTCGCGGCGCTCGCCGCCTCGTTCAGGGACGCGCTCGCCGGCGTCGAACACCTCCTCGCCGACGACCTCGCGACGCTCGCGCTCGACATCGCGCAACAGGTCGTGCGCCATCACGTGCAGCACGACCCCGCCGCGCTGATCGCGGCGGCCCGCGAGATCCTCGCGGCCGAACCCGCGCTCGCGGGCGCCCCCTACCTGCTCGTGAATCCGGCCGACCTGCCGGTCATCGAGGCCTACCTGAAGGACGAACTCGACGCGCTCGGCTGGAGCGTGCGCACCGAGCCCGCGATCGAACGCGGCGGCTGCAGCGCGCACGCCGCGACGGGCGAAGTCGACGCGACGCTGACGACCCGCTGGGAGCGGGTCGCCGCCGCGCTCGGCAAGGTGAGCGCGTGGTGAACGCGATCGCCCGCGACGACCTCACGCCGCTCGAACACGAGCTGGCGCTGGCGTCGCACGGCGCGCGCGCCGCCGCGCCGGCCGCGCTCGCGAATCCGCATCTCGCCCACTGGCGCCAGCATCTCGACGCGCTGCGCGCGCGTAACGCCCGCGCGCTGCCGCTGCGCCCGTGCGGGCGCCTGACGCGCGCTGCCGGCCTGGTGCTGGAAGCGATCGGGCTGCGCCTGTCGGTCGGCGCCGAGTGCACGATCGAATTGCCCCCGGGCAGCACACTGCCGCTCGCCGAGGCCGAAGTCGTCGGCTTCGCGGGCGAACGCCTGTTCCTGATGCCGACCACCGACGTCGCCGGCGTGCTGCCGGGCGCGCGCGTGTGGCCGCTCGAAAGCGCGCCCATCGCCGACCCGATGTCCGGCGCGAAGCGGCTGCCGGTCGGCTGGAACCTGCTCGGCCGCGTCGTCGACGCGTCGGGCCGCCCGCTCGACAGCCTCGGGCCGCTCGCCGCGCAGGTCGATGCGCCGCTCACCGCGCCCTCGATCAACCCGCTCGACCGCGAACCGATCCATCACGTGCTCGATGTCGGCGTGCGCGCGATCAACACCTTGCTGACCGTCGGCCGCGGCCAGCGCATGGGCCTGTTCGCGGGCTCCGGCGTCGGCAAGTCGGTGCTGCTCGGCACCATGGCGCGCTACACCAGCGCCGAGGTGATCGTGATCGGGCTGATCGGCGAACGCGGCCGCGAAGTGAAGGAGTTCATCGAGCAGATCCTCGGCGAGGACGGGCTCGCGCGCTCGGTCGTGGTGGCCGCGCCGGCCGACGTGTCGCCGCTGCTGCGCATGCAGGGCGCCGCCTACGCGACCACGCTCGCCGAATATTTCCGCGACCAGGGCAAGCACGTGCTGCTGCTGATGGATTCGCTGACGCGCTATGCGATGGCGCAGCGCGAGATCGCGCTCGCGATCGGCGAGCCGCCCGCGACCAAGGGCTATCCGCCGTCGGTGTTCGCGAAGCTGCCCGCGCTCGTCGAGCGCACCGGCAACGGCCCGGAAGGCGGCGGCTCGATCACGGCGTTCTATACCGTGCTCACCGAGGGCGACGACCAGCAGGATCCGATCGCCGACTCCGCGCGCGCGATCCTCGACGGCCACATCGTGCTGTCGCGCTCGCTCGCCGAGGCGGGCCACTATCCGGCCATCGACATCGAGCAATCGATCAGCCGCGCGATGACCGCGCTGATCGACGACGCGCATCTCGACCGCGTGCGCCAGTTCAAGCAGATGCTGTCGCGCTACCAGCGCAATCGCGACCTGATCGCGGTGGGCGCCTACGCCGCCGGCCGCGACGCGCAGCTCGACCGCGCGATCGCGCTCTATCCGCGCATCGAGGCCTTCCTGCAACAGGGCTTCCGCGAATGCGCGCCGTTCGCGCCGAGCCTCGCCGCGCTCGACGCGCTGTTCGACACCGAAGGAGGCTGACCATGGCTCAAAGCTTTCCGCTCCAGTTGCTGCTCGATCGCGCGCTCGACGCGCTCGACCACGCGACCAAGCAACTCGGCCACGCGCAGCGCGACCGCACCGATGCGCAAACGCAGCTCGACGCGCTGCTGCGCTACCGCGACGAATACCACGCGAACTTCGCGATCTCCGCGCAGACCGGCATGCCGGCCGGCAGCTGGCTCAACTTCCAGGCCTTCATCAACACGCTCGACGACGCGATCGGCCAGCAGCGGCGCGTGCTGGCCGCGGCCGAGGCGCGCATCGACGCGGCCCGCCCCGAGTGGCAGGCCAAGAAACGCACCGTGGGCTCGTTCGAGATCCTGCAGGCCCGCGGCGCGCAACAGGAAGCCCAACGCGTCGCGAAACGCGAGCAGCGCGACGCCGACGAACACGCGGCCAAAGTGCTGCGGATGCGCAAAGACGCGGCAAACGCCGACGCGGCAAAATAAGCGCCGCGCGAACCGAACCCGAACCTGAGACCCGCCATGCCCTCTCTTCCTCTCCTCGGCACGCTTCTCGACACCGCCGGCGCCGCCGTCGGCGGCGCACGCGGCGCGAGCCCGGCCCCCGCGACGGGCAGCCCGGACACGCCCGTCTCGACCGCGCCGTTCGCGCAGACCCTGCGGCAGAGCGTGCAGTCGCAGCGCCAGGCCAATGCCAACGGCGCGCAGGCGGGCGGCGCGGCGACGCAGTCGAACGGCAGCGCGAGCGCCAACGATCCGAGCGCGCCGACCACCACGCCGACGGCCGGCGCGGGCACGACGACGGGCGGCACGAAGCCGTCCTCCGGCAAGGACGACGGCAAGACGGGCGACAGCACCGCGCAAACCGCGCCCGATCCCGCCCAGGCCGCCGCGCTCGCCGCCGCCGCGGTCCAGGCGCAACTGCAAGCGCGCCCGGACGCGGCGTCGCAGCCGGTCGACGAAGCCGCGGACGCCGCCGCCTCGATCGCGGATGCGGCCAGCACGCTGGCCGCCAAGCTCGACGCCAAGGCCAACGGCGCCCAGACGGATACGACCGACGCGGCCGGCAGCGCGCCCGCGACGATCCGCGACGCGCTGCAAAGCGCGCTCGACAAGCTCACGAACGGCGGCCAGGGCGCCGCGGCGCCGACCGTCACCCCCGGCACCGGCGGCGGCAGCAGTGCGGGCGCGGACAGCGCGCCGCTGCGCGCGCCGCTCACCGCCAAGGGGCTGATGGCCGACAAGACGCTCGCCGCCTCGAACGCGACGGCGACCGCCGCCGATACGGCCGCCGCGACCGCCCCGACGGGCGAGGCGAAGCCGGCCGCCGGAGCGCTCACCACGTCGCAGCCGGCCGTCGATTCCGGCCAGGCGTCGCTCGCCGCCGCGAGCGCCGCGCTCCAGCAAAGCGTGCCGACCACGCAACAGGCGGGCGCGGCCGTGGCCGGCACGACCCACGTCGCGCCGCCCGTGGGCGGGCCCGACTGGGCCGACGCGCTGGGCCAGAAGGTCGTGTTCCTGTCGAACGCGCACCAGCAAAGCGCGGAACTCACGCTCAATCCGCCGGATCTCGGGCCGCTGCAGGTCGTGCTGCGGGTGGCCGACAATCATGCGCACGCGCTGTTCGTGTCGCAGCATGCGCAGGTGCGCGAAGCCGTCGAGGCGGCGCTGCCCAAGCTGCGCGAGGCGATGGAATCGGGCGGGCTCGGGCTCGGCAGCGCGAGCGTCAGCGACGGTAGCTTCGGCGCCGCGCAGCAGCAGAACCCGCAACAGCAATCGGCGCGCGGACAGGGCGCGCAGCGCGGCTTCGGCGCGTCGGCGGCCGACGATGGGCTCGGCGACGCCGACGCAACGCTCGCCGGCACGGCGACGCGACGCGTCGTCGGGATGGTCGACACCTTCGCGTAAGCGACGTCGCCGCGCCGCGCCCGCGCGCCGCCATCAGCGGCCGTGCAGCGCGGGCGAGCGCACCGCTTCGCGCCCCTGCCGCGCGGCGACGATGAAGTCCGCCGCGCGCTCGCCGATCATCACGGTCGGCGCATTCGTGTTGCCGCCGATCAGGGTCGGCATCACCGACGCATCCACCACCCGCAATCCCTCGACTCCGCGCACGCGCAATTGCGTGTCGACCACCGCGCGCGCGTCGCTGCCCATCCGGCAGGTGCCGACCGGGTGGTAGATCGTGTCCGCGTGCGCGACGATCGCCGCGCGCAGCGCGTCGTCGGAATCATCCGGGTGCGTGTACAGCTCGCGGCCGCCCTGCGACGCGAGCGGCTCGGCCGACAGGATCGCGCGCATCGCCTTCGCGCCGCGCAGCAGCAGCGCGAGATCGCGTTCGTCGCTGAAGAAGCGCGGATCGATCAGCGGCGCGACGCGCGCGTCGCCGCTCGCGAGCGCGACGGTGCCGCGGCTCTTCGGCCGCAGCGCGCACACGTGCAGCGAATAGCCGAAGCCCCAGTGCATGCGCCGATTGTGGTCATCGACGATCGCGGTGCAGAAATGCAGCTGCAGGTCGGGCCGGTCGAGCCCGGGCTCGCTCTTGATGAAGCCGCCCGCCTCCGCGACGTTGCTCGACATCATGCCGTCGCGCTTCGACAGATAGCGAAACAATTGCGGCGTCATTTTCGCGAGGCCGCGCACGCAGATGCCGACGAGCGCGGACGAGTTCACGCGCTTGTTGATGATGAAATCGATATGGTCGATCAGGTTCTCGCCGACGTCGGGCGCGTCGTGCACAACCGCCACGCCGTGCCGGCGCAGCTGCGCCGCCGGCCCGACGCCCGAGCACATCAGCAGCTGCGGCGTATTGAACGCGCCCGCCGCGAGGATCACCTCGGCGCGCGCATCGAGCGTCTCGACGCGGCCGTTCCGCGCGAGTTCGACGCCCGCCGCGCGCTTGCCCTCGAACACGACGCGCAGCACGGTCGCGTCGACGATCACGTGCAGGTTGGAACGCTCGCGCCCATAGACATAGGCCCGCGCGACGCTGCAGCGCGCGCCGTCGCGATGCGTGACCTGATAGAAGCCGACGCCTTCCTGCTGCGCGCCGTTGAAATCGTCGTTGAGCGGATAGCCGGCCGCGTGCGCGGCCGCGATGAATCGTTCGGAGAACGGATTGCGAAAGCGCAGGTCCGACACCGTCAGCGGGCCGTCGGCGCCGTGCCATGCGTCGGCGCCGCGCTGGTTGCCTTCCGCCCGGCGGAAATACGGCAGCACGTCGCGCCAGCCCCAGCCGTCGCAGCCGAGCTGCGCCCACTCATCGTAGTCCTGAGGATGGCCGCGCGTATAGATCATCGCGTTGATCGCACTCGATCCGCCCATCCCGCGCCCGCGCGGCTGATAGCCGCGCCGTCCGCCGAGCCCCGGCTGCGGCACCGTCTCGTAGCCGTAGTTGGTGCCGAACTTGAACGGCACGAGCGCGGCGATGCCGACCGGCATGTTGACGAGCACGTTGCGCTCGGTGTGCCGGCCCGCCTCGACGAGCGCGATCGTCGCGTCGGGGCACGCGTCCGCGAGACGACCCGCGAGGCTCGCCCCGCCCGAGCCCCCGCCAACGATGATGTAGTCGTACTGCATGTCATGTCTCCTTCATGCATGAACAGTAAGCGGCGCGCGCGCCGTCCGACGGCCTGGTGCGACCTTGTAATGTTCGCGCATTGTAGGAAGCCCGCCCGGCGCGGCGGCGCATCAATTCAAGAGCGATTCCTCTAAACGCATCCCCGATCTCACTCTAAGATGAATGTCTTCGCCTTGCGCGCACCAACGCGGCCGCCAGAAGCCGCCCGTCGCGAAACGGGAGAGACAGGCATGCACGAACACGTTCTGACAGTCACGCATCAGGTCACGAATCAGGCGCCGCCGCTTGTCGATTACAACGCGTTTGAAACGGACGTCGCGCTCGCCGCCGCGCTGGAACGCCACGCGGCAGCGTGGTATCGAACGAAGCTCGCCGAGTTGGGCGCCGCGTTGACGACCCCCGAGGCGCTCGCGCTCGCCGAGGCCGCGAACCGCCATACCCCCGAACTCGTGACGCACAGCCCGCGCGGCGAACGGATCGACGCGCTCGAATTCCATCCGAGCTGGCATGCGCTGCTCGGCATGGTGCGCGGCGCGGGCCTGCACGCGCTGCCGTTCGCAACGCCGCGCGCCGGCGCGATGCCGGCCCGCTGCGCCGGCTATTTCCTGCACTCGCAACTCGAATCGGGCTCGCTGTGCCCGCTCACGATGACCTTCGCGAGCATTCCCGTGTTGCGCCGCGAACCGGCCCTTTTTGAAACGCTGCGCACGCGCCTGTACGCGTGCGAATACGATCCGCGCGACGCGCCGCTCGAGCAGAAGCGCGCGATCATGGTCGGGATGGGGATGACGGAAAAGCAGGGCGGCTCCGACGTGCGCACGAACACGACCCGTGCGACGCCGCTCGGCACGGGCGGCCGCGGCGGCGCGTATCGCCTGGTCGGCCACAAATGGTTCTTCTCCGCGCCGCAATGCGACGCGCATCTCGTGCTCGCGCGCACCGACGCGCATCCGGGTGTGTCGTGCTTCTACGTGCCGCGCTACACGCCCGACGGCGCGAAGAACGCCGTGCAGATCCAGCGCCTGAAGGACAAGCTCGGCAATCGCTCCAATGCGAGCAGCGAGGTCGAGTTCCTCGACGCCTATGGTCTGATGATCGGCGAGGAGGGGCGCGGCGTGCCGACCATCATCGAAATGGCGAACTATACGCGGCTCGATTGCGTGGTCGGCAGCGCTTCGCTGATGCGCATCGCGCTCATCGAGGCGATTCATCATACGCGCCACCGGAGCGCATTCGGCCGCCTGCTCGTCGAACAACCGCTGATGCGCAATGTGCTCGCCGATCTCGCGCTCGAGTCGGAAGCCGCGACCGTGCTGTTCATGCAGCTCGCGCACGCGTTCGAGGCGGCCGACGGCGCCGCGCCGCCGGCCCTTGCGCGCGGCTGGCGGCAGATCGTGCTGCCGGCTGCGAAATTCTGGGTCTGCAAGCGCGCGCTCGCCTTCACCGGCGAGGCGATGGAAGTCTGGGGCGGCAACGGCTACGTCGAGACCGGCCCGATGGCGCGCTTCTATCGCGAGGCGCCCGTCAATTCGATCTGGGAAGGATCCGGCAACGTGATGTGCCTCGACGTGCTGCGCTCACTCGAGCGCGATCCCGACGCCGCCGCCGCGCTGCTCGACGATTGGCGCGACGACGCGCGGCGCGACCCGCGCTTCGCCGCCGCGCTCGCCGGGCTCGACGATCTGCTCGCGCTCGCGCCCGAGGCGCGCGAAGCGTGCGCGCGCGGGATCGCCCAGCGCATCGCGCTGCTC
Organism: Burkholderia sp. FERM BP-3421; assembly: GCF_028657905.1. Lineage (NCBI taxonomy): Bacteria > Pseudomonadati > Pseudomonadota > Betaproteobacteria > Burkholderiales > Burkholderiaceae > Burkholderia > Burkholderia sp. FERM BP-3421. The sequence continues at coordinate 2,918,717 of NZ_CP117782.1, forward strand.
GCGCAGGCCTCGCTGCTGCTGCGCGACGCACCCGCGCCGGTTGCCGACGCGTTCCTCGCGACGCGCCTCGCCGCGTCGAACCACGACACCGGGCGCGTGTACGGCACGCTGCCCGCCCGCTTCGACCACGCCGCGCTCGTCGAGCGGGCGTTCCCGGCCTGACGGCCGGCCACACCCGCTGCCAAGGAGACCCAGTGAAAAACGACCTGCCCGATCTCGCCCATCTCGATGCGCTGCTGCGCGACCAGCGCGCCGCGTACCTGCGCGCGCCGTATCCGTCCTGGGACACGCGCGCGAGCCACCTGCGCGCGCTGCGCGCGATGCTGCTCGACCATCGCGACGCGTTCGCCGAGGCGATCAGCGCCGACTTCGGCCATCGCGCGAAGGAAGAGGTGCTGCTGTCGGAAGTGTGGCTCGCGAAGGAGGAAATCGACGACGCGCTGCGGCACGGCAAGCGCTGGATGAAGCCGAGCCGCCGCCCGATGAGCAAGTGGATGCAGCCGGCGCGCGCGAAGGTGATGCCGCAGCCGCTCGGCGTGGTCGGCATCATCGCGCCGTGGAACTACCCGCTGCTGCTCGCGGCCTCGCCGCTCGCCTGCGCGCTCGCGGCGGGCAACCGCGCGATCATCAAGATGTCGGAGCTGACGCCGCGCACCGCCGCGCTGTTCGAGCAGCTGATCGCCAAGACCTTCTCGCGCGACCACGTCGCGGTCGTGAACGGCGACGCCGAGGTGGGCGCGGCGTTCAGCGCGCTGCCCGTCGATCACCTGCTGTTCACCGGCTCGACCCAGGTCGGCCGTCACGTGATGCGCGCGGCCGCCGAGCATCTGACGCCCGTCACGCTCGAACTGGGCGGCAAGTCGCCCGTGATCGTCGGCCCGCACGCGCGCTTCGACGCGGCGGTCGACGCGGTGATCGCCGGCAAGACCCTGAATGCCGGGCAAACCTGCATCGCGCCCGACTACGTGCTGGTGCCGCGCGGCCAGGAGCAGGCGTTCATCGCGCGGGCGCGGGCGCGGGTCGCGCGCCTGTACCCTGACTTCGCGCGCAACGCCGATTACACCTCGATCGTCTCGGATCGCCATTTCGCGCGCCTGCAGCGGCTCGCGGACGAAGCCGAGGCGGCGGGCGCGCAACTGCATCCGCTCGCCGACGTGGCGTCCGACCCGGCGCGGCGGCGCTTCGTGCCGACCATCGTCACGCAGGCGCCCGACGCGGCAACGCTGATGCAGGAGGAAATCTTCGGGCCGCTGCTGCCGGTCGTTCCGTACGACCGGCTCGACGATGCGATCGCGTACATCAATGCGCGGCCGCGGCCGCTCGCGCTGTATTTGTTCGACGAAACGCGGGCGACGGTCGAGCGCGTGATGCGCGACACGATCTCGGGCGGCGTGACGGTCAACGACACGCTGATGCATATCGCGTGCCTCTCGCTGCCGTTCGGCGGCGTCGGCGCGAGCGGGATGGGCGCGTATCACGGCCATGACGGCTTCGTGACGTTCTCGAAGATGAAGCCCGTGCTCACGCAACCCCGCTTCAATACCCGCAATCTGCTCGCGCCGCCTTACGGCAAGCGCTTCGCCTCGGTCATCAAGATGATGCTGCGGTTCTGAACCAGGCTCAGGAAGCGGGCCGGCCGGGACGCGGGCGCGCCGCGCTCAGACCGGCCACAGCGGCCCTTCCTGCATCGCGCCGACCTGCTCGCGCAACTCGAGCACGCGCGCTTCCCAATAGCGCGGCGTGTTGAACCACGGGAACGCGGCCGGGAATGCCGGATCGTCCCAGCGCCGCGCCAGCCAGGCCGCGTAGTGGATGAGGCGCAGCGTGCGCAGCGCCTCGACGAGGTGCAGCTCGCGCGGATCGAATTCGCAGAAATCCTCGTAGCCCGCCAGCAGGTCCGTCAACGCGCGCGCCGCCTCGGGGCGGTCGCCCGGCAGCAGCAGCCACAGATCCTGGATCGCGGGCGCCATCCGGCTGTCGTCGAAATCGACGAAGTGCGGGCCGGCGTCGGTCCACAGCACATTGCTCGGATGACAGTCGCCGTGCGCGCGCAGCCTGCGCACGTCGCCCGCGCGCGCGAAGGCCGCCTCGACGCCCTCCAGCGCGAGCGCAAGCACCGCTTCGTACGCGGGACGCACGTCGTCCGGCACGAGGCTGCCGGACAGCAGGAAATCGCGCGGCGCGTGGCCGAAGGTCGCGATGTCGAGCGCGGGCCGCGCCGCGTAGTCATGCGTCGCGCCGACCGCATGGATGCGGCCGATGAAGCGGCCGAGCCATTCGAGCGTGTCGGCCCGGTCGAGATCGGGCGCGCGGCCGCCGCGCCGCTCGAACAGCGCGAAACGGAAACCGTCGAAATGATGCAGCGACGCGCCGTCGAGCACGCGCGCGGGCACGGCGGGAATCTCGCGCGCCGCCAGCTCGGCGACGAACGCATGCTCTTCGAGAATCGCATCGTCCGACCAGCGATGCGGCCGGTAGAACTTCGCGACGACGGGTGGGCCGTCCTCGATGCCAACCTGGTAGACCCGGTTTTCGTAGCTGTTGAGCGCGAGCAGGCGGCCGTCGGTGCGCGCGCCCGTGGGCATCAGCACGCTGTCGAGCGCATCGAGCACGCATTCCGGCGTGAGGCCGGCAAAAGGCACGCCGGCGCTCGGGCCGGCGGCGGATGAATCAGGAAGGGCATCGTTCATGTCCCGCATTGTGCCGTGCACGGGACCGAAAGACGAGCGCTTCAGTGCAGCGCCGCGCCCGCGGGCAGCACCGATTCGCCTGTATCGATCAGGTCCTCGAGGAAGAAGGGCTCGGTGTTGAGTTCCTTGGAATCGCCGGGCACGCCCGCGTACCAGGTCACCATCGCCATGTCGCCGAGGATGCGCTGGACGATGCCGCGCGCGCCCTTGGGCACTGCGATATGAGTGGTACAGACAATCGAACCGACATGCATGATGTTCCCCCGCTTTCAGGGCCGGCCGGTGGTCGCCCGGCCAGGCAAATACACGAAACGCGCGCCGCCGCACGAAGGGCGGTGCTGCGCATCCATTGTCAATCGCGGCTGAAATCGCGAAAAGAGAAAATAGCGCTGAATGGGCCGGTGTCCACGCGGATGTCGCCATTCAGCCACGGCCGTCGCATCAGGCTTGCGCGACGGCTTCGCATCATCATAACCTGACAGGTGAGACGGACGTCTACATCCGTTCGTCGCGCCACCGCAACCGCGCCGTCCGCACACCCCGCCCTCCCGCCGCCCGGAGAACCCGCTTGACCGCCGCCCCCGGATCCGCCCGCTATCTCGAACGCGGCACGCGCGATTACCGGCGGGCCAGCGCCGCGCTGCTGTGCGCGGGCTACGCGACCTTCTCGCTGCTCTACTACGTGCAGCCGCTGCTGCCCGCGTTCTCCGCGCAGTTCGGCGTGAGCCCCGCGCAGAGCAGCCTCGCGCTGTCGCTGTCGACGGCCGCGCTGGCCGGCGCGATCTTCGTCGCCGGCTTCGTGTCCGAAGCGCTCGGCCGCCGCCAGTTGATGACCGCGTCGCTGACGCTGTCGGCCCTGCTCACGCTCGGCGCCGCATGCGCGCCGCATTGGTCACAGCTGCTCGCGCTGCGCGCGCTCACCGGGCTCGCGCTCGGCGGCGTGCCGGCCGTCGCGATGGCCTATCTCGCCGAAGAGGTGCACCCCGACGGCCTCGGCCTCGCGATGGGCCTCTATGTCGGCGGCACCGCGATCGGCGGCATGTCCGGGCGGGTCGTCGCCGGCGTGCTGGCCGATCTCGGCTCGTGGCGGATCGCCGTGGGCGCGACCGGGGTGCTCGGCCTCGCCGCGATGCTCGCGTTCCGCGCGCTGCTGCCGCCGTCGCGCCATTTCACGCCGCGCCGCGGCGTCGGCTTCGCGCAGCATCGCGCCGCGCTCGTCGGCCATCTCACGCGCCGCCCCGGGCTGCCCGCGCTGTTCGCCACCGGCTTCGTGCTGATGGGCAGCTTCGTCACGCTCTACAACTACCTCGGCTACCGCCTGCTCGCGCCGCCGTACCGGATGAGCCAGGCGAGCGTCGGCGCGCTGTTCGTGGTCTATCTGGCGGGCGTCGTCGCCTCGCCCTGGTCCGGTCGCGCGGCCGACCGGCTCGGCCGCGGCCGCGTGCTGATCGCGAGCCTCGGGCTGATGCTCGCGGGCCTCGCGCTCACGCTGCTGCGTCCCGTGCCCGCGATCGCGGCCGGCCTCGCCTGCGCGACCTTCGGCTTCTTCGCCGGCCATGCGGTCGCGAGCGGCTGGGTCGGCCGCCTCGCGAACACCGGCAAGGGGCAGGCCGCCGCGCTGTATCTGCTCGCCTACTACCTCGGTTCGAGCTTCGTGGGCTGGTTCGGCGGACAGTGCTGGAGCGCGGCCGGCTGGCGCGGCGTCGTCGCGCTGACCGGCGCGCTGCTGCTGCTCGGGCTGGCGCTCGCGGTCCGGCTGCGGCAACGCGAGCGGCGCGGCCTCGCGTAAACCTCACCCGCGTTCGATTGCCAGGAAGCCGCGACATCGGCTATCGTTGCGATTCGTCACTCACGTCACGCACGATTCACCCTTCGTCTCGATGCAGCCTCTCGCGCCCGCCTTCGCCGTTTCGCAGCCGCCCTGTCAGGGCTCGCTGCACGCCTGCGCGCGCGCGTCCGCCCCGCCCCCACCTGTCGATCCGCCGCGCGTCGGCGCACCGCCGCCGCCCGTCGCACTGCACGGCTGAACGCCGCGCGGTCGTCCCTCGTTCCAGTCGTCGCACCGGCGCGCCTTGCGCGCGGCGTCCGCACGCCTGGTCCTGCCCGTTTCACTCGACAGGTGAACCCTCATGCATTCCGTCAAACACGCGCTGGCCGCATATGGCGCCACCACGCTCTTCGTGCTGCTGTGGAGCAGCGGTGCGATCTTCGCCGAACTCGGCCTGCGCCATGCGAGCGCCTTCGCGTTCCTGATCGCGCGCTTCGCGCTCGCGTCCCTCGTCCTGCTGCCGCTCGCGCTCGCGCGCGGCCGCTGGCTCCCCGAACCCGGCGCGCGGCGCCTCGCGATCGCGACCGGGTTCCTGCTGATGGGCGGCTACTCGATCCTGTACCTGCTCGCGCTCGAACGCGGCCTCGCGCCGGGCGTGCTCGCGACCCTGCTCGGCGTGCAGCCGATCCTCACGCTCGCGCTGCTCGAACGCCGCTGGTCCGGCGCGCGCCTCGCGGGTCTCGCGCTGGCGCTGGGCGGCCTCGCACTCGTCGTCTATCGCGGTGGCGGGGCGGTACCGCCGTCGGGCATCGCCTGCGCGCTCGGCGCGCTGCTCGCGATGACCTTCGGCGCGCTGCTGCAAAAGCGCATGAAGGCCGCGCCGATCGACGTGCTGCCGGTGCAGAACGCGATCGGCCTCGGCCTGTGCCTGGCGTTCGCGCCGTTCAAGCCGCTCGCGTTCGAGGTGAGCTGGGCGTCCGTGGTGCCGCTCGTCTGGCTCGGCATCGTGATCTCGGTGTGCGCGCAACATCTGTTCTACCGGTTGATGCAGCGCGGCGATCTCGTCAACGTGACGAGCCTGTTCTATCTGGTGCCGGTCGTGACCACGCTGATGGACGCGCTGTGGCTCGGCCATCCGCTCGAACCGCTGGTGCTCGCCGGCATGGCGGCGATCCTCGCGGGGCTCGCCCTGGTGTTCCGCAGCGGCTCCCGGGCGGCAGCCCCGGCATGACGCGGTGCGGCATGCGCGGCCCGCGCATGCCGCACCGATGGAAAGCAATACGAAAGAATCGGCCGCCGGCTTGATCTGAGTCGGCTTTTAAGGGTACGGATAGCGAAAAAACGCGCGGCGTTTCCTATACTCGAAGTAACCGTCCTGCGGCACGTGGTCGGGGTGAGATAACAAGGAGACGAGCATGTCGACTTACTTCACGATTGGCGACTTCATCCTGCTGATTCCGATGGCGCTCGCCGGCGCGCTGTTCCTGGGCGCCGTGCCCTGTGCGACCGAATTCCGC